>JBJXFJ010000572.1:0-4563 GCA_046154735.1 Chloroflexota bacterium
CCTGGATGGCTCGGCGGGTGTAAACCGCGCCTTCCTGGTGGGGGTGGGTGGTGGAGGAACCACGCTGCGCGGACTGCAGATGGTTGGATTCACCAATAATGTCGTGCGGTTCAACACGGCTGGGAACGGCGGTAACAAGGTGCTCGGGAGCGAGATCAGCTCCTGCGGTTGTGCTGGCTCAGGTGTGCTAATCGATGGTACGTCCGGTAACGAGATCGGGAGCTCATTCGTTGCTGATCGGAACACCATTGGCTTCAACGGCGATTACGGCGTGGAGATCCGAGGTAACGCCAACAATAACGTGGTGCGTAACAATTACATTGGAGTAGATGCCTCGGGATTGTCGCCATTTCCCAATGGTCAGAGCGGCGTTCGCATCGCTGGGGGCGATGGCAATGTGATTGGTGGGACAAACGCCGGCGACCGCAACGTGATATCGGGAAATATTTCCCAAGGGATCAAGGTCGCAGGCGGCTCCAACCACCGCATTCAAGGCAACTTCATTGGTGCGGCAGCGGATGGATCATACGGGGCGAACGTGGGAAGCGGTGTCAACCTCGAGGATGATGGGGTCACCGGGGTGCTCATCGGCGGTGTTACCCCGGGGGCTGGAAATCTGATTGCGTTCAACGGTCGGGATGGTGTGCACATTGGCCGCAATGATTCGGGTACTGCTTCTGGGATCTCAGTTCTAGGGAACAGTATTCATACCAATTTCGATCTGGGTATTGACATTGGTGCTGCTGGGGTGAGCCCTAATGACGCGGATGATAGCGATACGGGCCCCAATAACTTGCAGAACTATCCTTCGAGTGTGAGTGCCCACCTTGGCACAGTCGGCAGCGTCGGTGGAACGCTTGTCAGTGTGCCAAACAAGACGTATCGCATCGAGGCGTTCCGGAGCGCAAGCTGTAACTCCAGTGCTCCGAGAGATTTTGGTGAAGGCGAGACCATTCTTGGGGCAGTTGATCTCGCCCTGGGCGCCAGCGGCGTGGCAAAGTTTTTCCTGAATGCCACATCCCTGGCGCTTGGTGACAGCGTCACCACAACCGCCACCGAGCTGCAGGCCGGGGCTGGGAGCACACCGCTGAGCACCTCTGAATTTTCTCAGTGTGTTCAGGCTGCGCAAGCTGGGGTCACAGTGACTCCAACCAGCGGGCTCAACACGACTGAAAGTGGTGCGCAGGCAACATTCAACGTGCGACTTGATACGGTTCCGTTTGCCGCGGTCACCATCAATCTCTCTAGCACCAACCCGGTGGAAGGGGCTGTCTCACCGGCGAGCCTGGTGTTTCAACCGGACTCTTCAGCCCTGAATGACCAGACAGTCACGGTGACCGGGGTGGACGACTCTGTCTTTGATGGTCCGGTGGTGTACACCGTGATGACGGCTGCAGCCCTGAGTGCTGACGGCGCCTACAATGGGCTCAACGCCGCGGATGTTGGGCTGACGAATCAGGACAATGATTCCCAGCCCACGCTGAGCATTCAGCCGCGGAGTCTCATTGAGGGAACCGGCGGAACCACGCTGGCTCAATTCACGGTGAATCTGAGTTACGCGAGCACGCAGCAGATTCAGGTCCAGTACCAAACCGCGGACGCTAGCGCCACGGCTGGAGCGGCCTGCACCACGAGTGGGGTGGACTATCTGACCGCTAGTGGCACCATCACCTTTCCTCCTCTCAACACCGCGCCGCAATTCATTCCCGTGACCATCTGTGGAGACAATCGGGATGAACTTGACGAGGCGTATAGCGTGACGCTCAGTGCGCCTGTGAACGCCACGCTGGCCGCGGCTTCGGCCGTTGGGACAATCCAGGATGATGATACGAGCCTGCTGAGTGTCGCGGATCTCAGTGTTCAGGAAGGGAATGTGGGCAGCACCATTGCCACGTTCACTATTAGTCTGAGCGTGTCCAACAGCCAGGCCGTTAGTGTGCAAGTAGCCACGAGTAACGGAACGGCGGTGGCAGGGAATGATTACACGGCCGTGAGTCAGAGTGTCAGCATTGCCGCTGGCTCACTCAGTACCACGTTTTCCGTGCCAATTCTGGGAGATGTCCTGGATGAGACGAACGAAATATTCACGGTAACCTTGAGCAACCCCACAAATGCCCAGATTGGCCTGGCCACGGCGATAGGAACGATTCTCGATGACGATGGCGCACCCAGTTTGAGCGTGGGTAGTCTCAGCGTGCCTGAAGGGGACTCTGGGAGCTCAGGTGCCAATGTTCAAGTGACTCTACTGCCGGCGAGCGGTCAGGTAGTGACGGTTCAAGTTGCCACAAACGCGGGGACTGCCTTGGCTGGGAGCGATTTTATCGCCACCGGCCCCCTCACGCTCACCTTCAATCCATCAGAAACGAGCAAGGTGTTCGTCGTTCCAATTCTTGGCGATCTGCTGGACGAAGTGGATGAATCATTCTCAGTGATTCTTAGCGCTGCCATTCATGCCACGATCAGCACGGTCAACGGGACCGCGATTGTGACCATTGTGGATGACGACACGAGTGCATTTAGCATCGCGGACGTGAGCGTGACGGAGGGGCAGGGCGGAGCAACCTTGGCGACGTTTGCCGTCACACTTGGACCCGCGAACAGTCGCCCCACGTCAGTGCAGGTTGCGACGAGCAACCTCAGTGCAGCCGCTGGAAATGACTACATTGCTTCCTCTCAGACGCTCACCTTGAATGCAGGAGAGACAAGCACCCTCTTCACCGTCTCCGTGGTGCCCGACCAGACACCGGAGCCGAATGAAACATTCCTGGTGTCACTGAGTAATCCAGTCAATGCCGTTCTGGCGCGAAGCCAGGCGGTAGGCACGATTGTTGATGATGATGCAGGCGCCGGAGTCGTGATTACGGCGCCGTCAGTGAGCCCAGGTGTCAGCGTCCGTCCTGATCCTCCGCGAGTTGAGCGGGAGAAAGCGCGCAAAAGAAACAACAACACCGGTCAGCATGACGATGAGCATACTGAGGGTCAGGTGCTTGAAGTTCGGCGTGATCCGCCAGTTCTCCTGATTGACGGCGCGGATGGCCCCATAGAGCTCCGTCTCAGGGGCGATGCTCGTGATGCAGTCAATTGGGTGCGTGTGGGTGATTATGTGGAGGCTGACGGAGCCAAGGAGCACGAGGGACTCTATGACATTGATGACTTAGAGGTGGATCGCTAGCGGTTGTTCGGTTTCCCTGTATCCAGAGTTCCCGAGGCTCCTGGTGCGCGCGTCATTTTGGGAGCGAGGCGAGATGCTCCTGAAATGGACGTGGGACGATAGCGGACTCAGGAAGATCGCTCGCGGGCCACTCCGAGAGCGCGGTGATCTGGGTAGGGGTAACCCCGAGCAATACATGGCGATCGCCCGCGCGTACGAGGTAGACCGTGCGATTCGGCGCGAGGGTGGTGGACTCCAGCACCTTCAGAGCATTGCCCCGCTGCATCCCGGAGCCTCCATACGTGTAGCGTTTGAGCAGGGCCAGGGAAACGTATGCCAGGCCAAGCACGGCGCCGAGTTTGAGCAACAGGTCCAGGCCGACCCCCGGCCCCTCCAGCGCATCAAGGCGCGGCGCTGGTGATTCTGCCGCGGGAGGAGGAGAGGGGAGCTGCTGCTCCGCGGTCACGCTCTCGGCCCGCAGGGAGACGAGCCAGAGTGCAACGACCAGGCTGACGAAGCCCACGGTAAATGCCGTCAGGAGCGAACGTGGTTGGTAACTGCCAGTGATTCGATGCATGTTAGGCCACCGAAGCGAGCCGCCGAGCGGTGGGGAGCACCTCAACGATCCGAATTCCAAATTTTTCGTCCACCACGACAACTTCTCCGCGAGCGATGAGCGTGCCGTTCACCAGAACATCGCCCGGTTCGCCGGCCATTTTGTCAAGCTCAAGTACGGAGCCCACTCTAAGGGACAGGATTTCTGTGACGGTGAGGCGTGTGCGGCCAAGCTCCACGCTGACCTGGAGCGGCACATCCAGTAGGAGATCCAGGCCGGCCTCGTCAGCCGACCGTTGGGGGGCGACGGGTGGCGGAGGTGGTGTGTACGACATCGCTGGTGTTGGAGGCGCAGCCATACTCACTACTGGTGGCGGTGGAGCCACGGGAGCCGGCGCAGGCGGGGGAGGCGGAGCCGGTCTGGATGGCATGGGTACCGCGCCACCACCAATACCGGATGCGCTCAACGCCGCGTTAATGGATGCCTGATCAATCAAGGGAAAGCTGGCACCTGAAGATGCAACGACGGGAGCGGGTTGTGGAGCCGGCGCTGTTGCTCCGGACGTCACGTTAAGCTGGGCCGCGCCAGGCGGGGGCTGACTGATAGCTACTTCCGCTGACACATTCTCCGACGAGCCGGCTGTGGCTGCCGCCAGGGCAGCGTCAATGGCCGCCTGATCAAACACGAACTCAAAAGCGCTTCCACCGAGTGCCGCATCGATACTGGCTTGGTCAAATGCGGCTTCCGTGGGGGTGCCGGCGAGAGCGGCATCGATGGCCGCTTGATCGAACGCGGCCTCCGTGGGGGTGCCGGCAAGAGCGGCATCGATGGCTGCTTCATCGAATGCGGCCTCCGT
>JBJXFJ010000582.1:0-23247 GCA_046154735.1 Chloroflexota bacterium
TCTAGCGCGACGCGGAGGAAGCGCACACGCTACAGAGTGACGAGGCTGGGGTGAACGCGGCAGCGCTCGGCAACAATAATCGACTTAATCTGCTCGACGGCATCAAGAAGCCGCCCCTGTTCATTGACAACAACGTAGTCATAAAATGGCAGACGGTCCATTTCCTTTGCCGCGGTGGCCAGGCGTATGGCGCGCTCTGCCTCGTCCTCCGTGCCGCGGCTCGCCAAGCGCGGCACCAACGCTTCCAGAGTCGGAGGGGCCAGAAAGATCGTAATCGCACGGTCTAGCTTGCGCCGCACCGTCTCACCTCCCTGGACATCCACCGTGATCAAGACATCCTTACCCTGCCGCAGCCCTTCGCTCACATGACGGAGCGGTACGCCATAATGACGGCCATGGACCATGGCATGTTCCAGAAGCTCACCTGCTTGTTCCATGCTCTCAAAGTCTTCAACCTTAAGAAAGCGATAGTGAACGCCATCGATCTCGGAAGGGCGAGGGACGCGACTCGTGGCGGTGACGCAAAACGTGATCGGAAAATCCTCAGCTTGCAGTTGAGCTCGAATCGCGTCTTTACCTACGCCTGATGGACCGGAGAGAATAAAGATAAGGCCCTGTGCAGTGGATCGACTCACCGTGCTATCACGTTTGTCAGTTAATCCTTCAGAACCCTCGTCAGCCATGAGCTAGAACCTCACCAACCTATGACGATTGATCTCGGGCGCATGCGTCCATCGCTTGACGCACTCTGTCTGACCGCACTCCGCCAAGAATTGGAGAAACACATTCTGGGTGGGGCGATTCAGCGCGTGGAAGTTCGTAATAATGAGTTGGCGCTGGAAATCTATGCCCATCGGGCTCGCCGCCGACTCTACTGTCATATTGGCGACGACGCTACCCGTATACATCTCACTATCCAGAAGTCCGAGCCATCCACGCCAGTTGATTCTCCACTGCTCTTGCAGATTCGAAAGCATGTTCGCGGCGGCCGGATCGTAACAATCACTCAACCCCATCTCGAGCGAATCCTGGAATTGGGGATCGCAACCCGAGACGATGGTACGGTTCACACGTGTGCGCTGATTATAGAAACGATGGGGAGGCGCAGCAACGCGATTCTGGTGGATTCAACCGGCGAGATTCTTGACGCCCTGCGCCGGACTCCGCCCTCGCGATCTCCAAATCGGCCGGTCCTACCACATCTGCCTTATGTCACACCTCCTGCGCAGGAGCGATTCGATCCCAGCGCGTCCGGCCTCGCGGAGCACTTGAGCACCGCCGCCAACGAGCAGACCAAAGTGATACCTGTCTCAGATCTCGTCGGTCGGAACGTTGCTGGATTCAGTCCGATGGCCGCGCGCGAAGTCACCTTTCGGGCACTAGGATCGCTAGAAGTCAAAACGAACGAGCATCCAGACTGGGAGTCAGTAGCGGCAAGCGTGCGAGGGCTCGTGGCGGAAATCGACGCTGGACACTGGCAACCGCACGTCGCCTACGTCGAGGGGCTCGCAATTGCTGTGTCACCCTATCGCCCTGAGCAGTTTCAGCAGTTCGATAACGTGGAAGTGCGTTCATTCGACTTGCTCAGCGAGGCCCTTGAAGCAGCATTTGCCACCGGGCCGGCGCGGGTTAGGATCGCTCGATCCGCCATAGACGTTGTACGGAACATTCGACTCGCCGTTGAGCTTGAGCAGCGCCGAGAGGGGGCACTCAGTCGAGAAGTTGCCGATCCCGACGAAATTGAGCGACTACGTCTCTCCGGCGAAGCAATTCTTGCTTCACTGGGCTCACTAAGCCCAGGAGCCCATCAGGTCGAATTCAATGAGCTGATCGTTCCTCTGAATCCACCGAGAAGCCCCGTAGAAGTCGCCAACGAGTACTTCAGTGACTACCGCAAGCGCCGAGATGCGGCCGCTCAAATCCCTGCGCTGCGGGAAGCTGCAAATCAGCGGATTGAGTACCTTGAGAGCCTCATAGCCATGGCCGAAGCAAGCGATGTGCAGTCGACGCACCGGCAGATCCAACGCGAGCTTGATGCGTTCAAAGGCGACGTCAGCCCAGTATCAACGAAGAAGCGACGGCCCCAACAAGAACCCCAACCGCGCCGCCACCAGAGCTCGGACGGGTTCAGTATTCTGGTTGGCACAAACGGCGCGATGAATGACCGGGTGACCTTCAAGATCGCGGCGCCGGATGATCAATGGTTTCACGCCCGGGGAGTACCGGGCGCACATGTCATTCTCCGTTGCGGAGGTCAAGCGCCAAGTTCAGAAGCAATTCAGCTCGCCGCGAATCTGGCCGCCAAGTTCTCCCGCGGGCGAACGAGCGGAGCCGTGGCGGTGGATCATACGGCCGTGCGCAACGTTCGCAAAATCCGAGGCGCACCCCCGGGGCTCGTTCGTTACGTACAGGAGGAAACGGTGATTGGCCGCCCGGATGCCATGGAACTGGGCGAACAGCCGCACACCACGCTAGAGCGGAGCCAACGAAAACGACAATATTAAGCTCGCTGGGCATAGCGCTTGCATTCCGTACCCCTCGGCAGTTGAACTGGATAGTCACTCGGAGATCGTCTGAGTTGGTTTCACCACGTGGTCTCAAAGCACCGTGTCGCGCACGGTGAGCGCTACAGTGCCATCACGGCCAGGCCGTGGAAACCAGCCTGCGCCAGCGCCCGTGATATGATCGCCTCGTCAACCACGTTCTGTTCAGTAGTCACGCGCAAGAATTAGGGAGTTCAATGGCAGCACGGATGCGCCCGACAGGTCACGGTTTGCGTCAGACCCGTCGTCGGCGTCAGCCCGGAAATCGAGGTTGGAGATGGTTCCTACTCTTCACTGGCTTCGCCGTCATTGTTGCCCTATCGGGTGTGATTATCAGCATGTTCGGGGCTATTTCAGCCGTCATGGCTGGCTATGCGACCCTGAACCAGGATCTGCCCGCCCTTTCAACGCTGGACAACCGGCAGACATTCAAGACCGCGCAGATCTACGACCGAAAAGGCAAGCTGCTCTGGGAGTTCTATGACCGCGAAGGCGGACGACGCACGGTTGTGCCGCTCTCTGAGGTCTCTCAATGGCTCATCGATGCGAGCCTCGCGGCCGAGGATGCGAATTTCTATTCCAATCCGGGTATAGATCCAAAAGGCATTGCGCGCGCCGTCTGGCAGAATGTTTCCGAGCAGGAGCTCGTTTCTGGCGCAAGCACCATTACGCAGCAGCTCGTACGTCACGTCTTCATGACCACCGAGGAACGCTTTGATCGGAGCATGTCACGCAAGGTCAAAGAGGCGCTCCTCGCGTATCAGCTCACTCAGAAACTTACGAAGAGCCAGATTCTTCAGATGTACCTCAATGAGATCTACTATGGGAATCTTGCCTACGGCGTTGAAGCGGCCGCGGAAACATACTTCGCAAAGACTGCGCGTGAGCTGACGCTGTCTGAGAGCGCGCTCATCGCGGGATTGGCCCAGGCCCCGGTAGCCTATGACCCTTACCGAAACCCGGGCTCCGCCAAGGAGCGCCAGCTCTACGTGCTTGAGCAGATGGAGCGTCATGGGTTCATCAGTGAGGCAGAAGCTGAGCAGGCCAGGCAAGAACGGCTCGCTTACAAGCAGATCAAACGTGACTTTCTTGCTCCGCACTGGGTGATGTACGTGCGCGATCAAATTGAGCAAAAGTACGGGCCCAAATTTCTCTCATACGGCGGGCTCAAGATCATGACCACACTTGACCTGGACCTCCAAAATCGCCTTCAGGAAGTGGCACAATCGAACGCGGGGGCGCTTGCTCAGCGCGATGCCAATAACACCGCGATCATTGCCACAAATCCCAGGACCGGTGAAATCCTGGCCATGGTTGGGAGCCTGGACTACTTCAATTCAGAGATTGACGGCCAGGTGAACGTTACCCTCTCTCAGCGCCAGCCAGGCTCATCCATCAAGCCTCTGGTGTATATGACCGCGTTTGCGCGGGACTACCTTCCGTCCACTCAGGTACGCGATGAGCCAATCAATCTCGTTGATGAGCTGGGCCGCTCCTGGAAGCCGCTGAATTTTGACAAGCGCTTTTATGGACCGGTCACGCTGCGCACCGCGCTGGGCAACTCGCTCAATATTCCCGCGGTGAAGGTGCTGGAGCACGTGGGTATCGATGCCGTGCTCGAGCTTGCCAAGCGGATTGGTATTACCACCTGGAATGATCGCTCTCGAATCGGCTTGAGTTTGACCCTTGGCGGCGCGGAAGTGCGGCCGATGCAGCTCGCCGGGTTCTACTCCACGCTGGCCAATAATGGGCGATACGTTCCGCTGGTCAGTATCTCCAAGCTCATTGACTCGGATGGCAATGTCATTGAGGACTACCGAGTCCCACAGGGCGACCAGGTGGTGGATCCTCGGGCGGCATACATGGTGACGGATGTCTTGCGCGATAACAATGCGAGACTCGTCACCTATGGTCCAAACAGCCTTCTGAAGACCCCCCGCCCCTCCGCGGTCAAGACGGGTACCACGGACAATTTCCGTGATACCTGGACAGCCGGATACACTCCCAACATTGCGATAGTTGCATGGGTTGGCAATAGCGACGGACATCCAATGAAAGAAGTACTCAGTTCCATGAGCGCAGGTAAGGTCTGGCGGGAGGCGCTCGACGCCTCCACCGAGCTCCTGCAGCTTCCACCCCAGGACTTCTCTAGGCCCGATGGACTCATCACCACCGAAGTCTGCGGTGATGCCCAAATGCGGCCCGGATCGGCGCAGTGTTTCCCAGAGCTCTTTCCGTATGAGAGGGCGCCGAAGCAGAACCGGGTTTACCTCCCAGGGGCTGCACCCACCCCAGTCCAGCCGAACGTCCAACCGCAGACTGCCGCCTCGCCGACCCCGGGCAGCCAACGCGGCGGAGCCGCCGGCAACCCAGTCCCAACACCTGACGAGCCGCGAACGGCGCCCGCCCCAAATAATCAGATCCAGCCGAATCCAACTCAGACCCGGCCGAATCCTGGGCCAACGCCGCGACCCACGACCGCGCCACGCCAGCAGCCCACAGCGGCTCCAAAACCGGCTGTGCAGCCCACCTCGCAGCGCAACGCCCCCCGATAGGAAGCACGCCGGAATTATCGGCCGCACGCACTCAAGAGCCACGCCAGGAGGCACGGCATCACTAAACCTGAACCAGATGCTCTCTCACGAGCGTGTGTCTGAGGCTGTCCGAATGCTTCGGAGAGATTCGAGTACTTCCTTCGGTACGTGATCATCCATGCGTTCGCCTTGACGCGCCAGAATTGTCCCTCCCAGTGGAGACCAGACCTTGGCGCTTGTTGGGCCAAAGAGCGCAACTCCGGGCACACCCAGACAACCGGCCAGATGTGAAATGCCGGAATCATTGCCCACATACAGCGCCGCGAGGCTGAGCACCGCGGCAACACGCGTGAGCGGCCAGTCGCGTGCCACAAGCACGGCAGGTTTTTGGAGCGACGCCCCAATGTGCTCCGCGAGCCCGGCATCAGCCGGGCCGCTGAGCAGCACGGTCTCGAGTCCCAGCGACGTTCGGGCCAGATTGGCTAGCTGAGCAAAGCTCCTTGGCGACCAGTTCTTCTGAGTGGACCCACTGCCCGGATGAAGGGCCAGGTACGGAGTGGAGGTAAGCATCGGATACTGGGCAGTGAGCAGAAGTACTTCGTCAGCAGGAGGCTGAAGTCGAACGTCACAGGGATTCAAGACCGCGCTTGAGTCCAGCGTGCGCAGGAGATACTCGGCCACATGGACCCCAGGTTCAGGCGGCTGCGAGGGAGCATGTATGACTTCCGTGCCGACGCCGGCCAGCGCGGAGGCAACTGTTCCGAGCCCGTCACCGCCCCAGAGTACAGCGGCGGAGATAACTCCAAATTCATCAAAAGCGGCTTTAGGGCGACCCGAGAAGAGCGGGAGAAGTCGCGTGTCATCAGCAGTCAGCACCACATGAGCTACCCGATTGGCGCTGAAGAGCGGCACGGCTACGGAGCTTGTCGCAAGGATGGTTCGGATCGCGCCGAATCGCTCTGGGATTGCCGCCAGAGCTGGCAGAGCAACCAGGGCATCACCCAACGCGCCCGGACGGTAAATCAGTAGCCCAGTGGAAACGAGGCTCAATTCACAGAGAATGGCCCGATGGAATCATTCTTGCCGCTCGACTCGGAGATCATCTTCAGGAACGCACGCTCTTGTCGCAGGAGTGTGAGCGCGGTCTGGAGCCGGGCGATGGGATCATCCATCTCCAGTAACTGCTGACGGACCGACGCTTCGATCCTGAGCACTGAAGCGGCCTGGTAGCTAAGTGATTCCGCCGGAAAGTCGAGGACTTCATCGATGACGGGAGCTTCCCGACCCATCAATGCTAAGTATTGCGTGAGCTCCTCGTGAGCAGATCGAGCCAGCTCAGCGGGAAGATCCGCGGACACCGGTGCGATGGGCTGAACTCGAGCAACGAGGTATGGTGTCGGTCGAGGTTCTTCGAGAAGTCGAAACCGTGTCTCGCCAACGGCAATCAGGTTCATGCGGCCATCCGGCAGACGCTGGAGACGCGTGATCCGAGCTATCGTGCCCGTTTCGTATGGCACGGCTGGTGCACCCACTTCTTCTCCGTCTCGAATGAGCGAGACGCCAAAAAGCTGGTCGCTCACCATACATGTGCCCATCATGAGCTTGTATCGTTCTTCGAAGATGTGCAGTGGCAGCACCATGCCTGGAAACAACACCACATTGAGTGGGAATAGCGGTAGCACGCGTTGTTCTACGGTCATGAATCTCCCTCCCAAGCGAGCCGAACGGTGGCACTGCGAGGCGACTTCAATGCACAATCGTGCAGCCCAATCAGTCTGACATGCATTCATGTCAGAAAAGAGTCGCCAGGCACCAGCTGACGACGTGGACGTTACACTACTGATGGTACCCCGAATCCAAGACTCATCGTCTGATCGATCGATTGTTCGCCGCTTTCAAGCGGGTTTCGGCGCCCTACCCCGGCGTGCTCGTTTTGGACTTCCGGCCGTGGTCCTGCTGTTGGTTGGTGTCGTCCTGGCACTCACCACCTCATCATCGTCATCTGAGCGGCAGGCTGGCTCAGGATCATCAGGTGGACCCGCTGCGGCCTCAAGCCCCGCTGCCGGAGGCGGAGCGCGTGCCGCGGCATCACCTTCAACAGTAGCCCTCTTCACCACTCCTACGCGGGCGCCCCTGAGCCTTGGGGAGATCACTCCAATCCCTAACCGTGGCGTATCGCCAACACCAACACCTTCCGCGGCACGCCCTGGGGAGGCACTTCGTCTGGGTGATTATTCTGTCACATTACTCGACACACGCGACCCGGTGACATCGGTATATACCCTGGTTCAGCCTACTCAGGGTAATCGATTTGTCGCACTTGAAGTACAAATCACCAATAATTCTAGTCGCGTGGTACCGTACAGCTATCTCCATTTCCGACTCCGGGACACTGGCGGAAACGAGCTTCGAGCCACGGCCAGTACCACCATTGAGCCCACGCTGCAGTCAGGCAACCTTTCCTCGCGCGAGACGGTGAGCGGCTGGATTACATTCATGCCGCGCTCCGTCGTAGATGTTGAAATGCTTTACTTTCAAGCGCCAGGTATGATTGGTCCAAGGGGGCAGTTCACACTGCGCTAGTCTGAAGGTTTGCTTCTCTTCGGCCTGGCCAGATCGCGGTTGAGCTTAGACATGGATGTCACCCACGCGCTTCGATTCACTCGTCTAGTTGCCGCGACTGTGTTGATCTCCGCGGCCCCCTTTGCCGTCGCGTGGGGTCAACCCCAGAGTGCCAATGTACGGTTTGCCGTGATGGGGAATCGGGAGATAGACGGCTCTATCACAGGTGAAACCGTTCAGGTGCACGTTCCCTGGGATGGAGTAAACCTGAGTGAGAGCACGGTGCGTTGCCTGGTCGGTCCCTTTCAGCTCAGGTCAGATGGTTCTGAGGAGCATGCGAGGATAGGCCCTGATAGCGCTGTGATTCTTCGTCTGCGTTTAGACTCAGATGAGGAAGGCACCTGGGAAGTCATGCAGGCGAGCGGCCGTTGTGCTTCGCTTGGGGGCACCGGCGTGTTTCGCCGAACGCTCTGGGCGGATGGTACGGTAAGCTATCGTTTCATCGGCGCGGCCAGCATCTCGATCCCCGTCGCTGTGTCGTAAGGCCCGCATTCCGCAACTCGAGGAGATTTCTACGTTATGTCAGACGCGCACGTCCTACGCATTGATGAACATACCGTAATCGATCGCGGGAATGGGATCAGCAGCATCCCACTAGCGGGCGAAAAAACAAACGCCATCAACATCTCAAATGGCATAACCGCGTTCCCTCGAGGCGCGGCCATTGAGCTCCACACGCACAATACGGAGGAGGCTGTCACTCTCCTGGAGGGGTTAGCAGACTGTGAAGTAAATGGCGAGCGGCACCGCGTGAAACCGTTTGACACAACGTACATCCCGGCGGGTATCCCTCACCGGTTCATCAACGTGGGCGAAGGTCCCATGAAAATCCTCTGGGTGTACGGCTCCACACATGTGACCCGGACGTTTGTTGCCTCAGGAGAAACGCTGGGTCAGTTTGGTCGGTACGACAAGTAAGACGATGGTCGCCACCCCGTGTGGCGACCAGAACGAGTGACTCGTGCTTTCTGCTGAATCGTCCGTCGCACGAGCTCCACATCAGCAGAGCAACACCGTGCGGATTGCCGAGGCCGTCGGAGTTGTACTGCTGAGTATCCTGGCCGCGGCTCCGCGTTTCATGTTCCCGGACCTTGTGCCATTCGGCTACGACGAGGCGCTAGAGGCACTGCGCGCCCGTGCGATTGCATTGGGCGCGCGGCCGGTGGCCAATGAGGTCACGTCGTGGCTCCTGCCCGACCCCGCGTTGATGCTCTATGTGTATGCCACGGTGGAGTTGTTGCCGGATCCGGCTATCGCCCGCACCTGGCTGCTTGGATTGATGAACACGGCATCCGTGCTCTGTGCCTACCTCTGGGGACGCAGTGTTTCTGGCTGCGGGTTGGGCTTTGTCACGGCCATCTTTTACGCCGTGAGTCCCTGGGCCATCTATTTCGGCCGCCAGCCCTGGGTAAACGCGCAGCCACTCTTGACCAGCTTCATGCTCCTCTGCGCAACTCGTGTTATTTGCTTTCGGGAGAGGTTCTGGATTCTGCCCTTCTTTCTCGCACTCGGTCTCCAGTTTCAGACCCATCTGCTCGGTGCTTTGCAGGCCCTCCCGGCTGCGCTGAGCGTGTTGATATTCTGGCGATCATGGTGGCGCTGGCTACTTCCCGGCACCGCCGTTGTGGCAGCGATCAACGCACCTTTTGCCATTCACCTCTGGGAGCAGCGCGATGCCGTGGCAAGCACCGTTTCGCGCGTACCAGCGGAGTCACTGGTTAATCACCCGCTTGATGCCCCGCGCCTGCTCGCATGGTTCGTTGGTGGCCTGCAACTCGAGAAGAAGCTGGTTGAGGGAGCCTCGGCGCTCGAGGCGTTGAGTACCATTCACGATTCGGGAGCGATACTGGTGCTCGGATTGGTCGCGGGGATCGTTCTTGCCGCGAATCGCTGCCTGCGTAGAGTCCCGGGCTGGCAAGGCTACGCCCTTGCGCTGATCTGGGTCCTGGTGCCTCTCCTGGCTGCCATGCTCCAGAGTCGCCCCATATACATTCACTATATGACCGCCATGGTGCCCGCCTGCTTCCTGCTAGCGGCGCTCCCATTTGCCGCTGCACTCCGCGCGCATCGCTTCGCGGCAATCAGCGTGATCGGGCTGATCACAGTGGTGAGTACGGCTCAGATCGGGCTCTTTGCCGCATTCCTTCAGGGCGTGCGCCTGGAGGCAGCACTTCCGCCCCAGGAGACAGGGGTCATTGATCGGCAACGTTTCCTCAATGAGCGAGAACGAGACACTCGGCGCGTTGGCATTGGCGACCTCTTCGGCACGCCCTTGAGCTACTGGCGAGACATGGCACTGACAATTCAATCCATAAGCCGGGAGCGGAGCATATCGGTGATTACCGTCCATACCGGCCTGGTCGATCCATACGCCCTATACGTGGATCGACGTCGCATGGCACTAGACTATCTACTCGGAACCCAGATCCACGCGCGGTTCCCGTTTGAAGGCACGGTCGTCCTACCCCTGCAGGAACCTGGGCTCATTCTGCAACTTCCTGGCGTGGATCTCGGCCGAGTCCTCCGAAACACGGAACGGCTCTTGCAAGTGCCAACCCCGGGTGCTCGCGATGACACACGGCTTGTGGCGCTACCGGCGCGGCCCCTGCGGGAGCAGACTCTGGGTCGTCGATCGCTACAGGCGCGCTTTGATGGGGGCATTCAGCTCATTTCGTATGATGCGCCTCAGCGACTCGAACCTGGTGAAACGCTTGCACTCACCACCTATTGGACATTCAACGAGCTCGCTGAGTCCGTCCGCCTGGGTGAGCTCTCGATATTCTTCCACCTGCTGGATCAGGATGGTGCCATCGTTGCTCAGTCGGATGGGTTGGGCTTACCTTCCCACGCCTGGCGAAGCGGAGATCTGCTCATCCGTCGAGTGAGCCTACCGGTACCAACCGAGCCCTCCAGCAGTCGTCTCGTGCCAACACTGGGCGTCTACGAACAATCGACGCTCCAGCGAACACGCGTGACGCTTTCTGAAAGTCGGATCGATGATCGCGTGGTGCTAGACTCAATTTCCATTCGTTAAGCAGTTTGATTCTGAAACGGCCGTTGTTGAGGGTGCACTGCTCACAACCGAGCCCCAACCATCGGAACCCGAGCTCATCTCAGTGGCATACTCCAACGTAATCATGGCATGGCCTACTTCGGGTACACATCGACAACATCGCGATGGTTTGGAGCAACCGGGCTCGTCTACACTGAGAGAACGCGTGCATCCCGAGGTCGCTACGTGATTCGATTCTTGTTGTCTCTGCTCATCGGGGTCTGGTCATTCATTGGCGTGCCTGGCTTTGCCCGGGCATCTCAGCCAGGCATTATCTACGTACCAACGGCAAGTGAAATTGCGCGACTTCTGGCGCCTATCGTTGAGCTCATTCCCAATGAAGCCGAGAATGATGGCTGGGACGCTTCTGTGGGATTTACGGTGTTGTCAAGGCCCGACCGCGCATTTCAGCTTATTTCTTCAGCACGCGTACTTGGCTCAGATCTGGAGGGACGCAGCTTTCTGGAGAGCGTGGGCAGCACCGTGTCAAATGAGCATGAGCGCACCGATGCCAAGCAAGCCCCAGAAGTCGCACGGCTTCTGAACGCGGATGAAGCACTGGAATTTAGGTTGATTTACGAAGATCCCGACGTTCATGCGCGAAAAAGCGATTACGCTCGGCTGCTGCGATTCGGCCGCGTGGTTATTCTCGTTGAGGCGATTGGTGATCCGTCATTTGATGACACCGGCCGCGTGGACACTGAACGGGAGCGGTCGCTCAATCGCATCTCTGAGCTGATCGCCGGAAAGGTAGCATTCTATCCGCCCGACTCAATCAGGATTCGTCCCGCCATTGCGCCGTTCGCGAAAGATTGGAGTCGACATGGTGTGAACCTGAACGTTGAGCCAACTGGCCAGGGCGAGCTTTCCTGGCGAATCTACCGCTGGTGCCGGGACGACCCCACGCCGCCGTGCGACCGAATATACGAGGATGTAGTTGATCCGGGCGGGGGCGCGGCGATTGCGATACTTCGAGTGGACGGGTTCACGGCTCACGGCGTGGTCATTGGCACGACCGACGCGGACACCGTGGCCCTGGGACCAGTGACCATGACCCGGGGTGATTACGGCATGTTGGAGCTCCGTCAAGTGGGCGCCCCAATAATCCTCTGTGGCCCTGATTTCCAGACGCTTGCGCCCCCGGAGCGCATCACCGATCATCCCTGTGGAGCCTGATGGTGCTGTCAACGTTGGTCATGCAATTCAAGGCTGGTTCAGACAGCAACCGCTGCTGGGCGTGTGGCTCATCCTTGCCACCCCAGCCGAGCGAGCCTCCGCCACCAATGACAACAACCTTCGCCCTCTTCTTCCTGATGATTGGGGTCATTATCATGACCACTGTAGCCATTGACCCAACCGGCGCCGCCTTCGAGGTCGCTCCTGAGCGAGACCTGCTGCCAACACTCAGTCTGGGGAGCGGGTTCCTAGCTTTCGGCGCCGCGCTTATGGCAATCACACTCAAGCAGTCAGGCCGGGGAGCCATCCGTTGGGTCTGTCAACGCTGCGGAGCCCTGTTCCGCAAGGATCCCAACCCTGGAAAAGACTAGTACAACTTGGCAGATGTAGCACGGGGGATATCGGAGTGGTGTCGGGCACCATCCCGCTATCCCCCGTGCTACATCTGCTCTTCCGTGCTAGTTTCAACGCGAGAGTTCGCATCTAGACGCCTTGCCCGACTGAAGGGGGTTGAATCAACCCCAGGTAAGCACGTTCGTCGATTCGAATGCACCCGAATGTTCCAACTTTCGAACTGGCACTGCGGCCACTCATCATTCACGCAATCGAATGAGGCAATCGGCGGCTACCGCGCCTCCTTGGCCATGGAGGACAAGGAGCGGATTGATCTCAAGCTCCTGAAGTCGGTGACCAATAGATTCAGCCAACGACGCGACACGCGTAACTGCCAGGACTAAACCATCGATGTCAGACTCCGGAGCGCCACGAAGGCCGTGCAAGAGTGACGAGCCACTCAACTCACTCAGCATGACCCGGACCTCGATCTCCGTGACTGGCAAGCGCCGGGATGAGACATCGCGAAGCAGCTCGGTGAGCGTGCCGCCGAAACCCAGCGTGAGCATGAGGCCAAACCAGGGATCACGGACGACGCTTACGAGCATCTCCACTCCGCCAGTCACAAGCTCTTGAATGAGTACCCCTTCGACTCGCGCGGCGGGTCGTCCAGCACGAGCGTTCCGGATCACTGTCTGACATGCGTGTGAAAGGTCATTTCCTGAGACCGGCAGCATGACCGCGCCAAGCTCGGACTTGTGCATGATGTCTGGCGATTGCACCTTGACCACGAACCTCTCAGCGCGCTCGAGATCCGGCGGCAGAGCCATGTGGCCCTCAATCCAGAGGTAGCCGGAGGGTGTTCCAATACCAGCCGCGGCCAGCAACGGCTGACACTGCCATTCTGAAAGAATGCTGTCATCGCCTGGGCCCGGCCGGAGATGGGGCACATCAAGCGTTACCACCGCTGCCACGTTGGCGCGTTGCGGCGGCAGCGCCGGGGTAAGCGTTGAGGCGGCCCGCACCGTCCGAGCCGTTGAGGTGAACATCGGAACTCCGGCGGCGCGCAAGAGATCAAACGCCGCACGGCACAGATCCGCACCCAGCCAGCAGACGAGAACGGGCTTCTGTGTCTGCTCAAGGGCTGCGATGACCTCACCCGCGAGCGTCTCGCCGGCTACTCCGGTAATCATGGTGAGACCCACAATGAGCAGATCCACATTGGGATCCTGAGCCACCGCGGCAAAGCACTCGGTCCAGAGTCCGGCTTCGCCGCCGATCATGCGCGCCACTAGTGTCGCCGTTGCATCCACTGGGTTGTTAGTCGACCCATAGGCCGGCACGACACGCGCGAGCCGCGCCTGAGTCTCTGGCGAAAACGACGCCATGGACATTTCCTGGCGCTCCGTTTCATCAGCCAGGATCACTCCGACACCGCCGGACGAGCTCACCACACCAACCCGGGCACCGTGAGCGGTTCGTCCTGAAAGGAGCCCAGATGCACGGTCCAGCAATTCCTCGAGGTCCTGCACCTGAATGGCGCCAAATTGGCGTGAAACCGCACTGAACACGGCTGCGTTGCCCACGAGCGCGGCCGTGTGCGAGATGGCTGCCTGAGCGCCAGCCGTGGATTGCCCGCTCTTCAACGTCAGCACCGACTTGCCGCGGTCCCGCGCCTTGATCAGCAATTCGACGTACGCATCCGGATCAAGTAGGCCTTCCAGGTAGAGGCCGATGACCCGGACCACGGGATCATCAATCACGGCTAGCGCGCACTCTACTACGTCCACATCAGCCTGATTTCCGGTGGACACCCAATGTGAGAGTCCGATGCCCCGTGAAAAGGCCATGTCTAACGTGGAGCCGCCAATGGCGCCGCTCTGGCTGAAAAAAGCGAGCCCGCCAGGCAGAAGCCGCTCCACGAACAGCGACTGGCTGAAACTCGCCGCGATCTGTTCATGCACATTGACGAACCCCATGCAATTTGGGCCGAGAACGCGCAAACCAGTGCCCTGAATGTGCTCCAGCAGCTCGGCTTGCAGCGCCGCGCCCTCGCCTCCAACCTCTGCAAATCCCGATGCCGCGATGATCGCCGCGCCAACGCCCACGGCGAGACACTCGTCAATCACGTCAAGCACGCGCTCGGCGCCGACGAGCAAGAATGCGAGATCAATCCGCTCTCCAACGTCACGAAGGCTCGGGTAACACTGGAGCCCAGCGATTTCTGCGGCTCTCGGGTGAATTGGATACATCGCCCCGGGGTACTGATGTTTCTGGAGGAAATGCAGGGGCAAACCGCTGAGCTTGGACCGATCGGCTGACGCGCCAACGAGCGCAATCGAGCGGGGAGCTAGAAGCGCCTGGAGGTCTCCGTGAGTCGGCATCAGCTAGCCCTCCCCTCGCCAAGTCTGCTCCCCGCGAGCTGGATTCGTGATCTCGGAGCGGTGCCTGGGCAGCATCCGCCCGGGGTTCGGCTGGCTCACTCGCTCCGGTATCCCAGCAAATGCTCAGCAATCAGCACACGATGAAGCTCCGACGTTCCCTCAACGACTTGGAAGAATTTCGCGTCTCGGAAATATCGACTCACCGGGAATTCATCCGAGCAAGCATAGGCGCCAAAGATTTGGGCAGCCTTGAGCGTGGCTTGCATGAGCTGATCGCTGGCATGGAGCTTGGCCATCGATGAAGCCAGGCGGGCGCGCACATTGCCCTGATCCTTGATCCAGGCCAGCTTGTACGTCAGCAGCCGTGAGGTCTCCAGAGCAAGCGCGATATCCGTGATGTGGGACTGCACGAGCTGATAGCGACCGATCGCCTGTCCAAATGTCTCCCGCTGACGTGCATAGCTAAGGGCCTCATCCAGGCTGGCCTGCAGCACTCCCACCGCCCGCGCGGCAACTCCCAAGCGGCCGTTTTCCACCGCACACATGGCCACTTTGAAACCATCACCCTCTTCGCCAACAAGCTGCTCTCTGGGAATCCGCACGTCATTGAGCACCAGCTCACCTGTGGCCAGCGGCCGAAAACCAGTCTTGTTCTTCACCGGATGCACTTCAACGCCGGGGGCATCCGCGGGCACGATGAAAGCGCTGATCCCGCGGTGCTTGAGCGCCGGGTCCATCTGGGCGAAGGTGATAAACCAACTCGAATCAATCAGGTTGGAGATCCACATCTTGGATCCGCTGAGGATGTAATCGCCGCCGTCCTTGCGGACACGCGTCTTCATGCCTGCAACGTCCGTCCCTGACCCCGGCTCGGTAACGCCGGCTCCGGCCATCACCTCACCGCGCGCGAGCGGCGCGAGATATTTCTGCTTCTGCTCCTCTGAGCCATAGAGCAGGAGGCCCGAGCCTGCAAGGCCACTGGGAAAGCTCACCAACGTTCCCATGACGTGGCAGACCTTGGAGATCTCTTCCACCACTAGCGTCATGGTGACGTAGTCCAGCCCGGCACCGCCATACTCAATGGGCACCACCCCGCCGGTGAGCCCTAGCTTGCCAGCCTCCTGGACCAGCTCCTTTGGCAGCCGCTCCTCGCGATCATACTCCTGTACAAGTGGTGCAATGCGGTCGCGCGCAAAATCGCGCGCGAGCTGTCGAATGCTTTCTTGCTCGGGCGTAAAACTAAAATCCACCCTCGGATGCCTCCATCGTTACCGTATGCGCAGACGAGCCGCACTCCTGAGCTGGCAGGATCACATTCCGCAAGCCAAAAGAGTGAGTCGTCGCTAGGAATTCACCATTGTAAAGCCATTCAGCCCGGCTGCCTCCCGGCCAGCGATGCGTCCAAAGATGAGCGCCTCGCTCACATTGCCAGAGCCCGGGTAAAGACTACTCCAGATGGAACCAAGCTCTCCCGCGCCATAGAGCCGCGGGATTGGCTCACCAAACACGTCGATGATCCGTGCCTGGGCATCACGCCGCGGTCCACCCTGGGTATTGAGCAAGCAGGGCTCCGCCCTGATGGCATAGAACGGCGGCGTCGCCAATGCCTGGAGGCCATCCGTTCGCCCGAAATCAGAATCCACTCCTGTCGCGCAGTGCTCGTTGTATCGATTCACCGTTGATACCAGTGTTTCTGGATCAAGTCCGATCTGCGCCGCAAGCTCTGAGACAGTCGGAGCCTGCTGAATCCAGCCTCGCTCAATTTCCTTGGAGTTATCTGCACTCCAGCCAAAGCGGCGGTTATAGCCACCCCGAATATGCGCAATCGGCCCAGAACGGCGAGTTGTCTCGTCAAACACCACATAGCTCGGGATGCGCGGATACTCGGCCAGCATTGCGTCGAACTGGAGCAGGAGTTTCCCGAGTGCGTGATTGTCAGGCCCCGGCTCGTCAACGAATCGCCGGCCGTGTCGATCGACGTAGATGTAACCGGCGGACGGCATTCGATGCTGAAACGCCGCGATGTGATCCGGGACGATATAGCCAAACACGGCCGCGGCCGCGTTCATATGCCAGAGGTCCGCACCGATATCCTGGGCCATGCGCACGCCATCACCAGCATTCTGACCGGGCGGACCAAAGGATGGCAGAGTCAGACCAAAGAACTGACGCTGCATCGCCGCGTCGTAGCTGAAGCCCCCGCAGGCAAGCACCACGCCCCGCCTTACCTGAACCTCTTGCGCGCCAGTAGTCGTGTCAACCAGCGCGCCAGTGACCTCGCCGGCAGCATTGCGCGTGAGACGTCGCGCCCGCACGCCGTAGCTGATCGGAATCCTGCGCGACCTCACCGCGCCATCCAGGACTTCCCAGAGGGCCTGTCCACCGCCTGCTTCATCCCCCACCGGTTTCACTCGCCGGCGCGTCCCGAGCCCTTCACCACCCGGTATGCCTGGGTAGGCAGTTACACGTCGACTGCTGGGGAAGCCGCCAATGCCGGTCCAGCTCGTGAGCTCGCCACCGTTCTTTACCAGCCACTCAAGCATCGGCTCAATACCCTGGACAAATGTTTCTATGACATCGCGTGGGGTTGACCCAAAGGTCAATGCTTCAAAGTGGTCGGCAGCCAGCACATCATCGACAATCGTCCGCAGGCTGCCGCCGCTGTCACGTGTGTTGCCGCCGCCCTCAGCGGCCCGCTCCACCACCAGAACATCGGCGCCGGCATCATGCGCCTCAATTGCCGCGGCTGCCCCGGCGCCGCCGTAGCCAATGACCAGCACATCACACTGGCGAGTATCCAACGAGTCCTCCGCTAGACCAATGAGTACTGCATTCTCGGACTTCAAGGCGGTGACGTCAACTTACGCACACATGCCCAGGCACTGGACCGTCGCGATGTTCGTCGCGATCCATCGCGGTTTCAGCTGTGTTGCTGGTTAGCGGAGGCGGAGTCGCGGATCGAGCACATCGCGGATCGCATCGCCGAGGAAATTGAACGCCAGCACCGTGACACTCAGCGCCACAGCAGGGGCAATCAGGAGCCACGGAGCCGCGAGCATGTATTGCCGCCCCTGGATGGTGAGCATACCTCCCCAAGTGGCCAGCGGTGGCGGAGCCGCCAGTCCGAGAAAGCTCAGCGTTGCCTCCGTCACAATGGCGGCGCCAATGCTTGTGGAAAACACAATGAGCGTGGTGGCCATGACATTGGGCAGGATATGCCGAGCCATGATCCGGATCTCACTCGCACCAATGGTGCGCGCAGCCTCCACATAGAGCTCCTGAGCGATAGAGAGTACGTTCCCTCGAATGATCCGGTTTGCGCGCGGTATCTGGGTGACACCGATCGCCAGGGCCGTGATTCGGAGGTCGGTCCCTAACACTGCCACGAGCATCATTGCCAAAATGAGCGTGGGGATGGCCTGGAGCGCATCCATTACACGCTGGGCAACGAGGTCGATCTTCCCACCACGATATCCGCTCAGAATGCCGAGGACCAGCCCACCCAGCGTCCCAATGGCAACCGCCGCAACACCAACTGCCAGTGAGATCCTCGCTCCATGGAACAACCGACTCAGCACGTCCCGGCCCTGAGCGTCTGTGCCAACGAAGTAAATCGTGCCATCGCCGCTTATGGTGAGCGGCTCTTGGAGCGACTCTCGGATGACCTGGTGTGTCGGATCGCGAGGACTTAACACCCCAGCAAACACGGCAACCACTACTAGAGTGATGATGATTAATGCTGATATTGCGCCAATTGGTCTCAGGATCATGACGGCCTGCACCAATGGCGGTCTGCGTTGTCGCACCCGGATAGGCGAGGTCAGCGTAGCACTGAGCGGTAAACTCTTGACTCCAGCCGCTCCCACGCTCATGGGGCCGTTCTCCGCATCACTACACTGAGCCGTAGCCTAAGACGTAGACGTGCCAACCCGGGTCTAGCCAAAGCGAATCCTCGGATCAATCCAGCCATAGCTCACGTCAACCAGCAGGTTGACAAGTAAGTACAGCACGAGCAAGTAGAGAATATTGGCCTGGAGCTGGGGGAAGTCACCTCGCTGGATGGCAGAAAGCGTGAGCTGACCAACTCCGGGCAAGGAGTAGATCTGCTCAATGACAACGGTTCCCCCCAACGTCACACTGAGCTGCGTCCCCAGCACGGTCACCGCGGGAATGAGCGCATTGCGCAGCGCATGACCAAGGATCACGGGGCGCTCAGCCAGGCCCTTCGCCCGCGCGGTACGGACAAAATCGTTCCGAATAACCTCGAGCAATGTGGAGCGAATGATCCGCACGTTCACTGCCGCAAGCGTGACCGAGAGCGACAGGATGGGCAGAAACATCTGGGTGAGGTGACGCCCGAGATCCTGCCACGGTGGCACATACTGCACCGGTGGCGCCCAGCCCAGGGTCATTGCCGGCACCAGAAGGAGGACTGTTGCCACCACAAAATTCGGAACGGACAAACCGGCAACGGCCGTGAATCGACTCACATAGTCCATCCAGGTGTTTTGCCGAACCGCCGAGACAACGCCCAGCGGTATCGCGATAAGCACCGCCAGCACGGTGGTAATGAGCGTAATCTCTATGCTCACCGGAAGCGCTTCCATCACACTCTGAAAGACGGGCTTCCCGGTGGCCCAGGAGGTGCCGAGATCACCTCGGACAGCGCCCCAAAGCCACAGCACATATTGCTCCACCATGGGGCGATGCAGCCCAAACTCCTCCTTGAGCCGCTCCCGCACCACCGGGTCGGCAGCCCCGGGACTATCCGCCAGCGTCTGCTCAATAATCGAGATCGGGGCGAACAGCCGAAGCATAAAGAACACGATCATCGACGACACAAACACTACCGGCACCAGTGTGAGTAATCGGCGAATCACATAGGTTGTCATTGGGCCAAGGGGCCCCTTGCCCCGAGCCGCGCGCCCCAGTTCACGTGCATCACCGCCACTCGCTAGCAGCCCGTGGCGTCAATCCACGCCTCATGAATGCCCTCGAGATCACGGTTGGACTGGGTGGGGCGCATGTTGCGTACCTGACATGAGTAGAACCGGTAGTAGATTTTTGCCAGGCCCGGTACTGACGGCATGACGTCATAAAGTCGATCCTGGATCTGGTCGATCACGACTTTGCGCTTTGCAGGATCCATCTCTTTACGCTGGGCATCGATCAACGTGTCCAGTTGAGCATCCTTCAAACCGTTGGAGTTGACCGATCCCTTGGAGTGCATCCCCGCGGAAAGCCAGTAGTCAGGGAAGAACGACGAGCCGGTGTACGCTCCCCAGGATGACTCAAACTGTGGATCGCGCATAATTCCAATGCTGCTTCGATCGCCCGCGTCGGGCTGCAAGCGCGCCGTGATCCCTACTGACTCAAGCTGTTTCTGGATCACCTCGGCGCCTTGAGTGTAGGCTTTGCCAACTTCCAGCAGAATTTTTATGTCACCAGGCCCGTAGCCGGCTTCACTTAGAAGCTGGCGCGCCTTCTCGCGATCAGGCTTAAACTTTTCGGCGACCTTCTCAGGAGGCCAGCCCCACTCCTTCAGCGTAGATGAGAGGAAGCCCGACCGGATTCCGCCTCCCTGGAAATCACCCCCCAGGTTTACCTCATCGAAATCTACCGCGAACGCGATCGCTCGGCGGACTCTAACGTCGTCGAACGGCTTCTTGTTCAAGTTGAAATAAATGTTCCAAATCGTGCTGGACACGTCATCCATGGACCGCATTTTGGGGTTCGCCTGCTTCAGCGCATCGGCATCCACGCGGTTATAGCCCTGCGATGCGTTGAGATCCGCCTGTCCGCTCCGCATAGCCGCGACATCAGCCACATAGTCGCCCACCTTGATGATTTGAATCTCATCGATGCGCTGGAACGTCTGGCCATTCGGCCCCTTAGCCCCCCACCAATTCGGGTTGCGAACCAGCGTAGACACCTGATCCGGCTGGAAATCCTTCATCATATACGGACCGGTGCCAATGGCAATGTTCTTAAAATCGCCGAACTGATCCTTCACTTCACGGGGAACGATGAAGTTCTGGCCCTCACCAAGCTTCCCCAGAAAATCGGCGTCTGGCTCCTTGATTCGGAGGATGATGGTCTGCGCATCCGGCTCCTCATGGGTCACCGAATCCCAGAATGACTTGAGATTACCACCGGCCTTCTGATGCTCGATCGTAAAGGCAACGTCGGCTGACGTGAATGCGCGCCCATTCACCGGCGCCACATTCTGCCAGTTAGCATTCTCACGGAGTTTAAACGTCCAGGTAAGTCCGTCTGGTGAGGTCGTCCATGACTCAGCCAGGGCCGGCTCCATCACCGTGTCCTCGTAAAAGCAGGCTCGAGGACGCACGAGACGTTCATAAATTTGCGGGTAGTTCACGATACTGGCCTGCCCTGGCGCCGTTGGGTCAAGCCGATACGGACGGATGGGAACCGGGTTCAGAACCCGAAACACGCCGCCCTGTTTCGGAGCATCCGTGCTACGCCACCACTCCTTACCAGCCTCGCACTGCTGAGCCTGCGTGCCTGTGGCATCACGTGTCAGACCGCCTCCACCGGTTGAGGCGCCTGACGGCGCTGAAACTGGGCGACAGCCTGCCAGCACTGTTCCACTGATTACCAGGGTTGCCACGAGGGTCCGCGAAATCATGAATCGCCTCCCAGATATTGGACTTGACGCCCTATCTCGGCGCCATCAAGCAAGTCGCTATCAGCTTCGGATGCTCGACACCAGGAAGCCGAGCTAGATATTCAAGAGCTCCCGAGAGTTGTTGTTGAGAATTGTCCTCATCCGGTCTGGATCGGATTGGTCATTGACCACCGGCAACGCTCGACTCAACGGACCAAGCCCTCCGCAGTAATCTGAGCCGAACACAACGTTTCGCTCACCAAGCGTATCAATAAAAAAGTGAAGCGTGCGAGCATTGACACTTGCGCAATCGATGAGAAAGTGCTCCAGGAAAATCTCGGAGTATTTCCTGGAAGTGCCATCACCCTTGTGACGCCAACTCATCTTTTTGAGCAGTAGCGGAAGGCCGCCGCCAGCACTCCGAATGACAATCTTGAGGCCGGGATGTCGATCAAACGTGCCCGCCGCGATCAAGCGCACCACGCACTCGGTGACGGCCGCATCCGCGTAAACACTGGCGGCCACCCCCGCGCCCTCATCTTCCAGATGACTCATGTCCGGGCCAGCGCCCCGCGTCCCACCACCGTGCATGAATATCGGCAGTCCCAGCTCGGCAATCCGGGCGAAGAGCGATCGTGATTCGGGCCGATCAGCCAGAAAGATTCCGCCGGCCTGGGGATACATGAGCACCGCTCGAAACCCACGCAAGTGAAGCCGATCAATCTCGGCGATCGATCCCGGGACATCACGGAACGACACGGCGACCGAGCCGATGAATCGACCTGGATCCGTGGCAATCCGATCCGCGATGGCGTCGTTAGACGTGCGAATCAGCGCCATCTCGTCAGCGCTGCTCAGCGAGTCCGTGCCCCCTCGGGCGGTCTGACTAATGAGCTGCACATCGATACCGCACGCATCAAGAGCAGAGCGACGCGCGACAAAATCTCCCGAGTCCTCGGGATCAATGCCCGGGGGCCCAAGACCCACGGCAACACACCGCTCGGCAAACTCAGGCGATGAATGATGGGAATGCCAGTCGATTAGTCCAGTCATGATGTGACTCCACGGCTAGCGCGCAGCGGCGGAAAGCGCCTCCTCGGCTTGATCAAGAGCGGTACGAATGCGCTCCGCACTCAGCGGCAAATTCATCAAGCGCACGCCACACGCATCGGCAATTGAATTGGCAATGGCGGGTGCAATGCCCGTGTTGCTGGCTTCCCCAGCCATCTTCGCTCCGAATGGTCCCGGGCCAATTGTGGTCTGAAGCATTACCGTGCGAAATCGAGGGACATCATGGATCGTGGGCAGCTTGTAATCGCCCAAATTCAAGGTGAGCACCTTCCCGGCATCCATGGGCATCTCTTCAAGAATCGTGTTGCCCAGCCCGTAGATAAAGCCGCCATCCAACTGCCCCTGATGCGCGACGGGATTGATGATCGTTCCCACATCAACGACCAGGGTGACATCCACAATCTCAAAATGCCCCGTGTCTTGATCAACCCTGGTTTCCACGGCATAGCCGAAGAAATTGAAATCGCCGGGATCACCGTGGCCGTGCTCGCTCACGTATCGACTATCCACCTCCACCGGCGGGCCCGCCGCGATGCGGGCCATCACATCGTCGTAGGTGGCTGCCTCACCACTGCCGTCTTGAACCACGAATTGGTCACGCTCAATTGCCACCGCTCCGGCCGGCCAGCCCATCGCTTCAGCCGCCAACCCCTCCAGGCGCTCTTTCAGTTTGACCGCTCCAAGGCGTGCAGCTTGTCCCACCACGTGAGTCACGCGGCTGGCACCGGCGCCCTGATCCATCAGTGCATTGGCCGTGGTTCCATGCGTGACTACAATCCGCTCCGGGGCCACGGAAAGCGCCGCGGCGGCCACGCGTTGAATGACCGTGAATGAACCCGAGCCTTGATCCGGTACCGCGGTCAGTACTTGAATGCGCCCGTCGGGTAGCACGCTGAGATCCAGG
>JBJXFJ010000584.1:0-6609 GCA_046154735.1 Chloroflexota bacterium
GGCAGGCCGGAAGTTGGGGCTGCCATTCTGGGGCAGGCCATTCGACTAGAACCGCAGAACGCGATTTTCCACACCGACATCGGCAAGGCCCATTTTGAAATGCACCGGATGGACGCCGCAAAGGCGAGCTTCAGTCGTGCAGTTGAGCTGAATCCATCGCTAGCAGAAGCGCAGTGCTCGCTGGGATGCGTTTTGCATCTACAGGGAGACCTCTCGGAAGCTATCGCCTGCTATCAGCGCGCGCTTGAGCTGCGCCCGGAGTATGCCGAAGTTCTCATAAACCTGTCGCTGGCTTACTCAGATCAAGATAAGTTCCAGGAGTCGGAAGCGCTCACTCGCAGAGCACTCGCAATGGCGCCCGATCTGCCAGAGGCCCACTTTAACCTCGCATCGACACTGCTCCTGCGCGGTGATTTTGAATCGGGTTTCGCCGAGTATGAGTGGCGCTTGCGCTGTTCTGGTTTTAGCCAAATGTTCCCGCGATTCTCGCAACCGATGTGGGATGGGCATTCGGTGGAGGGCAGCCGCCTCTTGCTCGTAGCCGAACAAGGTTTCGGGGACACCATCCAGATGATTCGATACGCACCTCGTATTGCCGACAGGGGAATTCGAGTTGTGGTCCAGTGTCAACCCGAGCTCAAGGAGCTACTTCTCAACGTTGCTGGAATCGATGAAGTGTTCTCCCGAGAGGAAGCCTTGCCCGATTTCGACCAGCAGGCATTGATGATGAGTCTGCCTCACCATTTTGGGACGACGATCGAGACTATTCCAATTTCAATTCCATACGTGCATATTCACTCGGACCGGTCAGCAAAGGTTGCCCACGAGCTTTCTCCCCATGGTAAGCCGAGAATCGGCTTGGTCTGGTCCGGTAACCCGGATCACCCGAAGAACTCCCAGCGCTCGCTGACACTCACCGATCTCGCTCCTCTGCTTCAGGTGCCTGAGATCGAGTTTTTCTCGCTTCAAAAAGGCCCTGCAAGCCGGGATGCGACGAAGGCTCCACATGGCACTTCCATCAGAGATCTCTCACCACTCCTGTCGGATTTCGCCGACACGGCGGCAGTGATTGCCAATCTTGACCTTGTCATCACTGTGGATACGGCGGTCGCACACCTCGCCGGTGCACTCGGCCAACCAGTTTGGCTCCTGCTATCGTATGCTGCCGATTGGAGGTGGCTTACGAATCGACAGGATAGCCCCTGGTATCCCTCGATGCATCTTTTTCGACAGGGATCTCCCGGTGACTGGAAGCCAGTCATTGAGAGTGTCATTGCCAGATTAAGGGCTCATCGCGCCAATGGTGACAATTGGAACGCTGTCGTATCCAGTCCGTGAATCTTGTTTTCCAGGTGGCTGGGGCCAACAGTGGACTGGGTATGAAGTCCGTTCAAGGGAGTCTTCTGGGTTCATACCCCCGGATATTTCAGTCCGGTCACCCAAGCTGGGTACTCGCTCCCTACATTGAGAATGGGAATAAATCGTCGACCGGGCTCATCGGTATCGCTGATACAGCGGTCTCCAAGTGTCACCCAAGCATGGGCCAGAAGCTCGGGGCCAGCTTTGCGTACCCCAATCTGGAACTCGCTCGGTACTCGCTCCTGTTGTAGCCAGAAGTAGAGCACCAGGGAGCGGTGGAGGCATTGGCCTCGGACAAAGTGGCGGTGGGAGGCGGCGTTGATCCAGCGGGCGTAGCGGAGTGCCCGGTCCATTTCCGAAGGGTTCACGCTGCGATTTGCAATGATGGGCTCCGTGCTATGGCGCGAACCTCGCGCCGTGCCGGCCCGATGATCACCCATAGCCATGATTTGACGAAAGCCGACGATGCGAAGCGCCAAGCTCATCCCCGTGAGCCACACGTACGCACGGACGATCAGAAGATACTCTGATGGACTGAGCCGCGCAATCCGACGTGCTAGGTGTAGGCCGCGCCGAAGCCTGTGGCCCGGAGTGACGTTCATATCGCGCTCATCGGTGGCGGGTTCGCCGGGCGCATATGTCGCTGGGTGTTGCGTGCTGCATGTCTAGCGGCGTACCTGAACCGGATGGTCGAGGGAAGGCGGGGCTCATTCTTGGCATCGTATGGTTTCATGCATCGTAACGCATTCGTCGAGAATCTGGGACAACATTGAGCGCGATCCGTGATGGGCTGGCGGGTGGAAACTGGGATCATGGAGTTCTTCGGTTCGCCTTATTTCGTTTGACAATGCTCCATTCAAGCCGCACACATCGCAAGGAGTGCCGCATGCTATGAATGTGAGAAGATTCGTCATGACCGGCTGGGACCTTGCCCAGGGTGCGATTGCGTGGATGGGGGCGGATAAACATCGATCGCTTGATCATCGATGCACGCGTTTTGAACGATTGCTGATGCCCGGCGGCGAATCATGATGAGCCCGAAACGATTGACTCGACGGCAATCACTCTCCCTGGCCCTGGTGGCAGGATGTTTGGTACTGACAGGAGTTTCGGCGCTGATGATACTCACGTCCTCGTGGTGGGGTGATATGAGCAAAGCTCTGCATCTACCGCCCCTTCTGCAGGAGATTTTTCAGCGCGATGATGTGGCGTATCCCCTTCACGCGGCCACAGCGAGGATTGTCACTCGGTTGGGGGGGCCGCCAGCGATCATCGCGGCGCAATGGGTCAAGGCGGCTAGCCACGCGCGCGCTACAGTTGAAATCGAGCATGCGGCTCAGGGTATTCGCCTGGCCCGGGAGCGCGCGGGAACCGATGCTACTCTGGATGCGAACATTTGCGCAGTGCTGACTCGTGCTGCGCCGCGTGTTCGCGCGGCTATTGAGCTCTCCAATGCGCCCTGCAAGCCCGACGTCACTAACTTCGCTCATGTCCAAACGGGCAGCGAGATTCAATATCGAAGCTGGCCTCCTTCCGGCGGGCCACACTATCCTGAAACGCATCCCGCGTATGGTGTCGTGATCGAACCGGTCTTGCCCGGATACTGGGTGCACAACCTGGAGCACGGAGCGGTGGTGCTGGCTTACCACTGCCCCACGGGATGCCCTGAGCTGATTAGTGCACTGCGGAGGCTCCATGATCAACTCCCGGTTGGCAGCAATGCTCGCTCCGGAGTGCCACGGATGCTGGTGGTGCCCATCAGCTACCTCGACCACCGCCTTGCCGTGATAGCCTGGGGGTCTGTGCTTCTGCTGGATGAGTTGGACGAGACTCGCATCATCTCGTTCTACCAGGACCACATTGATCGAGGGCCTGAATGCCGAAATCGACAGTGCCCCGAATGACTGTCTCCGCTCAGTTCATACTGTCGGTCATGGAGATGAGTCGCTGAACGCTGCCGAGACACCGCACACGCTAGGTCACTCGTGACACATCGCGCTAAACTCCTGGTTCGCCCGAACTCCGTCATCCGCACATCGAAACTTTCCAGGTTTTCGCCCGTTCCCAGAGGCTCCGTAGACGTTAACTCTTCGGCAGGTTGCTCCTGCTGAAGTGACGCCAATGGATAAACTCGGCCTACCTCATGTGCCGACTCCACGTTACAGCTAGTCGAATCAGCACGCTAAAGCTGGCATTCACCGCTGGCCACCGTACCCGGAAATCTAATTTCTAGATAAACGGGAGCCAAACTCCGGATCGAGTGGTTGGGTCCTGCGAGAGATGATTTGCCACCGCATCCTCAGAAGTCCGGTAATCGTTGTCATAGTAAGACGAGGAATCAGCTCAAGGGACTTTGCTGAATGCAACTTTACAGAATCGTCTTTGTTCGAATCGCCCTATACTGAGATGGGGAATGCGAAGGGGTGCTTTGTCAACCTGGCGCAACGTTCACGGTGATCCGGCCGCGCGGTGGAGCACGGGGTATCAAGCGTCTAATGCGGATCTTCAACCTCCGATTGGGGTGTTCTCCCATCAGTGTCACAGTATTGACACGAGTGTCCGGGCATGCTACGCTGCGGCAGTGTTGATGTGCTGAATACCGGTCACCCATCATGGGAAAACGGCGAACAAACTCCGAGATAATGCGTGATGCGGGGCACATAAAGAGTCAGGCACCTGAACCAAGCTGATTTGGCTATTGCCAAGGAATTTTTAGGGACAGTCATCGGCGACTGGGATCAAGCCCTATTTTGATGCGGTGTGGCATCTCATTTCACATGCTCGTAAACATTCTGAAATGCGTTGTAATCGTAAGCAGTCAGACCCCACCGATCGCACACGGCTATTCAACGCGATCACAACGTGAGCGATTTAGTCTGATTGTTAATAAGAGTAGGACGGAACTATCGCCCATGCCCTCCCCCCGAGAGCTGCGACCACTCGAGATCGTCACGCCATCCGGTGCACTCCTATCGGACGCTGAGCAGCCTGGCCACTGGTATGTTGCCAAGGTGAAACCAGGTCTAGAGAACCAGGTTACAGAGGTACTGGCGCACCGGCAGGTTGATACATTCTTCCCGCGTATCCCAACGCGGCCGCGTATCGGGAAAGGCGGCCGACTGTCTGAGCCGCTCTTTCCGGGATACATCTTCGCCAGGCTTGACCTTGGAACCAACCAGTGGGTGGAGGCTCGATCCGCCCCCGGTGTGCAGCATTTTCTGCCCACGGGGGCCACGCCCATGGCAGTGGCTACCGAGATGATCGCGGAGATCCGAAATCGCTGTCACATTCAGCTCGAGACGGGCTGGGCTCCCACGTTCAGGACCGGAGACTGGGTCGTGATCGAGCACGGCCCCTTCCGCGGCCTGGAGGGCGTATTTGATGGAACACTCTCGTCCAAAGGGCGCGTTCGGGTACTCCTGGAGCTGGTGAACCGCCAGACGCCTGTGGAGCTTGATGGACATGCGATTCGCTCAGTCCCACGGCGCCTGCGCCCATCTCGAGGAATGGAGCGGTCAGCGTAGTGACACGGGATGGCAAGATAGGTGGTCACCTGCATTGGAGTTCATGGAGTATCGTGGCATGACTAACGGTAGTGCTGAAACCTCGTCATCGGTGGCCTCAGGATATCTGGACGCACTTGGGGGCGCCGTGAACATGGTGCCGAGGGATGCTCTGGACCAAGTGCTTGAAGTGCTCCTGAGAGCTCGGTCTCTGCGGAGACGCGTATTCGTCATGGGCAATGGAGGGAGTGCGGCTACGGCGAGCCATATGGTGGCGGATCTGATGAAGACCGCGCACGTTGCTGGGTTTGACCCGATACGGGCCTACTCCCTCACTGACAATGTCCCATTGTTTACCGCGTGGTCTAACGATGAATCGTATTCAGTGAGCTTCGTGGGGCAAATACAGGCACACGTGGACCCTGAAGATGTCGTGATCGCAATCAGTGCGAGTGGAAACTCTCCGAATATTGTGGAGGGACTCAAGGAGGCACGGATGCGTGGGGCGACCACTATCGGCCTACTCGGATTTGACGGCGGGCGTGCGCTGAGCTTGGTGGACATTGCTGTCCACATCCCCTGTTATCACTACGGCCTGGTGGAGGATCTGCACTTAGCCATTGGGCATGCGCTCACCGCTGGGATCCGCGTGAATCTTGAAGGCCGTTCTGCCCAGATGGCGCACGACAAGAGCTATCTTGATGGATCCGCGGTAGACCTGATCATGGCATTGCCAGAGGCTGATGCGTCGATAGCGGTTGTGGATTGACGTGGCTCGATTGACTCGCCCCGCTGAACATCAGATCAAGGGATGTGCGGGGATGCGCGCGCTCATCCTGGCGGCGGGTGAAGGAACACGCTTACGTCCGCTGACACTCAAGCGACCAAAGCCGATGTTGCCAGTCGGAGGGAGACCGGTTCTTGGACATCATTTGGAGCTTCTGCGAAGCCATGGTGTCCGAGACGTAGCAATTAACACTCACTTTCGTCCTGACGCAATTGTCGATTACGTGGGCGATGGCTCTTCATTTGACCTTGCGGTGACGTACTCACATGAAGAGCAGTTGCTTGGTTCGGCGGGCGCGGCAAAGAAGCTCGAGTATTTCTTTGAGAACACGTTCATCGTTTTGTATGGCGATGTGCTCACGGATCTGGATCTGGGCGAACTGGTAGCGTACCACCGAGATCGTCAAGCAGTTGCAACGCTCGCGTTGTACAGGGTCCCAGACCCAGAGCGATGCGGCATTGTCGTGATGGACGAGCTTGGCATGGTGAATAATTTTGTGGAGAAGCCGGAGGCGGCCTTGGGTCTCGGAAACCTGGCCAATGCTGGTATCTATATACTGGAACCGACCGTTTTGAGCCTGGTGCCGCACAACCAGACGTTTGATTTTGGGCAAGATTTGTTTCCGCTGCTTTTGGAGCAAGGATTGCCCGTGGCAGCAATGACGCCAGCGGCATACGTCTGTGATATCGGGTCGATTGATCGCTATTGGCGCGCGGATGATGACGTTCGGAGGGGCCGCGTACGCATTGCGTAACCGGAGCTGGTGGAAGGTACTGATGCGTAAACGAATCGTAAGTCAGTGGCTACCGCGGGCCCTCGGGGCAGTGGTTGTGCTTGGCTCTGCATGTGCACCGCCATCACCAGCGGAGCCTAAACCCACAAGTCAGCCTACCGCACAATCAAGCCGGGTCGTGCCGACAGTGACACCGGACCCATCGGGAGCGGCAACGCGTTCTCTTC
>JBJXFJ010000588.1:0-8513 GCA_046154735.1 Chloroflexota bacterium
AGGAGATTCGAGAGTAGCGTGACATGCCAACCAAGCAGGGGGCGCAGAGCACCGAAGGCCGCCAGAGCCGAGAGCAATAACCCCTGACGCCTGGCCAAGGAAAAGCCCAAACCGATCATGAGCAGAAGCTCCCCGGGCATCATTGCTCCCGCCTCTCCTGAAGGGGCGTGTATTCGTGCTCTCTCCTTCAGGAAAGTCGGGTCGGCGGCTACATGGTGCAGAAGAAGTCGCGCCAGCAATCCGCCCGGGAGCAGCACGAGAAGCACTAGGCAACCCAGAAGGCGCATCTCGATTGGCGCCAGTGAGAGCACCAGCGCATCCGCGAGCAGCAACGCGAGAAGTAGGAGACTGCCGTGCCCCTGACCGAGTTTGGTCACGAACGCGATCAGACGGCCGGCCGAATGCGCAGCACCAGTGTGCGGGTGGTGGAGTGGACCGTTTCAAACGCGGGGTCTTCAGTAACCCTTTGGACAAAGGCAGTGCGCGTGCGATCGGTATACACGTAGTCCGCGCCAAACCGGTCCTTGATTACGCGAGACGGTAAGGCTACCCGCCCCTGAGCAATCTGTCGCCAGAGATTGAAGAGCTGCTGATCGTACAGTGTCATATATGTGGGGTCCAGGCCCACGAGATAGGTATTGTGCGTGTTCCAGTAGAACAGCCGTGGAAAGTCATCGAACGCGGGCGTGAAGACGCGCGCGCCAGCCGGCGTGTTCGTCTTCAGCCACGTTGCCGCACCGCGGGGTAAATCCCAGCTAAAGGCACCCCGGGCGTCGCGTTGGGCCTGAGTAACATTCCAGGCTAGCCCGGCGGGGACGGCCAGGCAAAGCACGGGCAGCACCGCTACACTGATGCGATTCAGCCGGGGATACGTGGCCCAACTTGCAATGGGGCCCCCGCGCGACCAGCTCCAGGCACAGAGGAGCACCGCAAAGGGCGGGAGATATTCAATGATGCGCTGCGATCGGATCGTCATGCTTAGAAAACCGACAGCCAGCCCGGCAATAGCAACGCCACGCCAATCGGGAAGCTGGCGTCGTCCGAGCTGGATGACCGGCGGAATGAGACCAATGAGGCAGAGGGCAAGCGACGGCCCAACCCGGCTGGGAAATCCGCTCGCGGGAAAGGGGTACCATTCCCCGCCCACACGCACATCAAGCTCAATGCCCACCTGCGCTTTTGGCAGGAGATGGAGCATCGCGAACTCAATATTGCGCGGGAAGTACGGATGCGTGACCAGGCCCAGTGCAATCCCAGCAGCGGCTGCAACACAGCCCAGAACCGCTGGTTGAAACCCTACGGCGGCCACCTTACTCCATTGTTCCCGCAATGACGAGCTGGGACGAGACAACAGCCAGAGCACGGCGAGCGCCCCAAGGGCGGAGCCGGGTATGGCCATGATCAGCGGGAATCCATCAAACGTCCACACCGCGGCCCAGCCGATAGGAATGAACCAGCCCGGCCGACGCCGCACCACGGCCCAGACGCCTAGCACCATGAGCGCCAGGAACAGCCCCTGCGGTCGCGCCATGGACTGGCGCCAGAGAAACGTTTGCGATGCGGCCAGCATCACCATCAGCCAGAAGAATGGATACCGAACGCGATTTCGCGCCAGGAACAGGTAGCTGATGTATAACCCCAGGGTTGCAAAGAGCACCGAGGCCATCTTGGCGCCCGTGCGCGCATCCCCCAAGGTGAATGGCATTTGCAGGACGTGGAACAGGAAATGATGATCCGCGTACCGCTCCGGACTGAGGATCGTTAACTGCAACCAGGGAAAGTCGAGTCGCGGCCCATGCTCACGCATCAGCGCGGCGACCCGAATGTGGTAGTACCCATCAATTCCAATGATGCTGGGCGTGGCGCCCTGCACGAGGCTGAACACACCCGCGATCAGCAACAGGGCAATCGCGCCCTCACGGGCCCGGATCGCGGTCCAGAAAGCAGACGCGAAACGCGGGACACGAGTGGAAGCAAAGGTTGGTTCAACCACGGTTCTGGAGGCCGAGGCAGTGTACCAACGCCTGCCTGGCTTGGGGTAGTCTTTGCACTGGCCCTTGCCGTCCGTCTCTGGGGCATCACCTGGCAGCTTCCCGCCGTGTTGTACTACGACGAGCTGAAATACGTTCAATGGGCGTCTGATAAGGCTGATGGCAGACGCCTCGGTGCGCCCGATTATCGCAACCCATCCCTGGTTCGCCACCTGTTCGCCCTCGAGTTCCGACTGGCCGAGCTTCTGTATCCGCTGGCCAACCAGCGTGCCCGAGCAAGCTTTCGGATGAAAATCGCGCGTGTGACCACAGCTATCCTGGGTGCCGCCACCGTGGTATTGGCCGCGTTGACATCACGAGTACTGTTTGGAGCCGGTGGAGCCATCATCACTGGGCTACTCATGGCGCTGAGTCCGCTGCACGTGCACCTCGCTCACCTTGCCGTGAATGACGTTCCCGCGTCGTTTTTTCTCGCGGCCAGTCTATGTGCAGGGGTTGTTACGCTGCGTAAACCGATGGTGATGATGTCGGCCTTGGCCGCCTTCCTGGCCGGACTGGCCACGGCTGCAAAATATAACTACGGCGTGGTGTTGCTGGTTCCATTTGTGGGTCTCTTGGCGCACGGAGCCGCGGGCCGATTTTCTGTACCGCGCGTCTTCGTGGACACGGCGGCGGTGATGCTCGTGATGTTTGCCGTTGGTGCGTGTGTGGGCATGCCGGAGCTCGTCACGGACTTCACGGGAGTGACCGAAGGCCTCGCCCAGCAGGCTCGGATCGGCTTGGTTGCTTCAGACGATCAAGAGCCCACACCTGTCCCCCTGCTCTATGCCGAGACGCTCGTGCGCGGACTCGGACCGTTGGGCGCGCTGGCCGCGATTGCAGGAAGTGTGGCGCTGGCACGCTCACGGCCGGGCACGGGGCTGGCGATCATGTCCTGCCCGCTTATCTATCTTGCCGTCATGCTTCGCGGCGATCTCTTCGCCGCGCGGTTTGCCTTGCCACTGGTTCTGGTTGGCGCGGTGCTGGCCGGCGGGACCTGGCGCCTGGCTCATCAATGGAAGCCGATTCCCCTCGGGCTCGCCGCGCTCGCTCTGCTTGCTCCGTTGGTTCGCGACGTGGTGCAGCATAATCGTCTTGCTACGATCACGGACACTCGAGTACTGGCGGAACAGTGGCTGCGGGCTGAGCCAGCCGGGACGCGCGTGGCCGCTCAAGCGTATGCCTTGCCGCCAGATTGGCCCGGATTTTTGCCGATTGACAGAGTGCGCCTCACGCGATTCCAATCATTGCTTAGTCCGGATGCCGAGCGCAGGCTGGAATGTGACGGCACGCAGTATGTGCTGTTGGCAAGCTTCAATTACGAGCGTCAACTGCGGAACCCGGCGGCCCCCGTGGAGACCGGCTACAGTCGCCTTGCCCAACGCGCGGAGCACGTCCTGCGCTTTTCTCCGTTCGCAACAGGGGTCACGGCGCCTCAACATCCCGACGATACGGCCATCCCATTCTGGTACATGCACGCCTATGAGCGCCCCGGACCCATGATCGATGTGTATCGCGTGACGTCCGAGCTGCAGGCGGAATGTCCCGGTAGGCGCTAGGGTGTGTGGCATTTGTGGAATTCTGCGCATCAGTTCTGAGCCCATTGATCCGGATGGCCGGCTGCTGGACCGCATGACTGACTCGCTCACCCATCGCGGCCCCAACGATCGTGGCGTCTGGTCTGACGGGCGCATTGCTCTGGGCAATCGTCGCCTGGCTGTGATCGATCTTTCCACCGCTGGTCATCAGCCCATGGTGAGTGACGATGGCGCGGTGCGCATCACCTATAACGGCGAGGTCTACAACTTTCGGGAGCTGAGTCGGCGCCATCGATTGGCTGAGCGCGGTTACATCTTCCACTCAAGCACGGATACCGAGGTGCTCCTACACCTCTACGAGGCGATCGGCCCGGCCATGCTTGCTGAGCTAGACGGTATGTTCGCCCTGGCCATCTGGGACGGCCGCGAGAACAGGTTGCATCTGGCGCGTGACCGCTTTGGCATCAAGCCGCTCTTTTACCAGCGAGACGATCACCACCTGCGGTTCGGATCGGAAATTAAGTCCCTCCTGACCGACCCGCGCGTGCCACGACGTGCCTCACTTCAAGCCTTACACGACTATCTCTCCTTTGACTACATACCCGGTCCCCAAACCGCGTTTGAAGGTGTTCTGGAAGTTCCGCCCGGACACTGCATGACGATTCAGTCAGATGGACGAGCTCGGCTGGAGCGGTTCTGGAATCCGGCGCTGGAAATTGATGAGTCCATCGATGAGCGCAGCGCCGTCAACCGATCGCGCGAGCTGCTGGACCAGGCCGTGCACCGGCAGCTTGTGGCCGATGTGCCCGTGGGCGTGCTGCTCTCCGGGGGCCTCGACTCTAGCGCCATCGTGGCGTGCATGACTCCACACACGCGTGAGCCGATCCACACTTATGCCATCGGTTTTAACGACCGGAGCTTTGATGAGCGATCGGCCGCCAGAACGGTGGCGGCGCATTTCCAGACGCGCCATCGTGAGGTGGTCATTACGGCGGATATCGTGCGCACCCTGCTGCCGATCTACCTCCGTTCCATCGATGAGCCCTACGCGGATGGCTCTGCCATACCCACCTATGTCGTGAGCGAATTGGCGGCCCAGGACGTGGTCGTACTGCTCTCCGGGGAGGGCGGAGACGAAGTCTTCGGCGGTTACGATACGTACACCGCGTACAAGGTCGCTGAGTGGGCGCGGCGGGTTCCACGCTGGCTACGCCAACGACTGGCGACGCCGCTAATTCAGCGATTGCCCGTTTCACACAGCAAACTCAGTCTCGAATTCCGCCTGAAGCGATTCTTAGGCGGACTGGATCTTCCCCCGGCCCAGGCGCACCTCTGGTGGCGCATTGTGCTGACTGAGGCTGAAAAGACGGCGCTGTACAGTCCGCGTGTGCTGCAGGAGCTCCAGCCCGAGCCGTCCGCGCTGCATATTCAGCGGGCTCTTGAGCTCTCCCCTGGCGCGGACCCATTAGCCGGTTTGATGCTGGCCGACACCCTGGTGTTTCTCCCGGATGATCTGATGGTGAAGAATGACCGGATGACCATGGCCCACTCACTGGAAGCCCGGGTGCCTATGACGGACCTGGATCTCACAGGGTTTCTGCGGACCGTGCCTTCCCATCTGAAGATGCCCGGGCTGACAAAGAAGAACCTCTTGCGGGGTGCAATGGCAGGTCAGTTACCCCCGGCCGTTCTCAATAAGAAGAAAATGGGCCTGGAGATGCCGTACTCCCGCTGGCTGAAGCATGAGCTCCGTGATGTGCTGCTGCGCTACTGCTCTCGTGAACGAGTGGAGGCCACTGGCTTGTTTCGCGCCACGGCGGTCCAATTACTCGTTGACGAGCACCTCAACGGTGCACGGGACAATGGGCGAGCGCTCTGGGGATTGGTGAATTACATGCTGTGGCATGAGCTGTATAGCGTGTCATGATGGACGTCAGGAATGGCGGTACGCACGATCAGCTTCGTCACTCCAGCGTTCGCCGTGGTCCACGCCACTCCCGCTCCGTGTGCAGGACTTAAGTTCGGTCAATCATGGATTGTTGCGTGGAGGCAATCGGTGGTGTCGGGCATCTTGCCCGACCGTTGGGTGCGTTCCTACGTGTTGCCGCGCGGTAGATCTTTCACTGTCGGGCAAGATGCCCGACACCACCGGTGTCGGGAGAACCCCACATGCCAAGTTGGACGGGGCACTAGAGTTGAATGCGCAGGACGCGCGTTCCGTCGCCGGTGGCTGGTTCTTCAATCAGAAGCGGCCTGAGCCGAGCGAGGATCTCATTGATCGCCACGCGCTGTTCAGCCGGCGCTTCGCGCTGGGCGAGCACCCAGAGGATTCGACCTCGGTTCCGCGCAATGACCTGAGCGTCCAGCTCTCGTACACCGCGGATGACCATGGCGCCGGTGTAGATGTCACGATACGGCGGTGGCCCGGCCCAGATGTAGCGCGCAAACCCATTCGGCCTGAGCCAGAAATCCGTCTTGCCCAGATAGTGAGTGGTTTGAGTGGGCGCAAATGAGAGCACAATGTCCTGATCGGTGTACTCTGCCATGGCCTGAAGCCACGTAGGAGCTGGGTTGAGGCGGCGCGCGCTCTGCGCAATTCCGGAAATGTCCACACTGCTTATGGCCACGACGACGCACGCGGCCAGGCCGAGGATGCGCGCGCGGCTCACGGTGAGGCGGCAATCCAGAAGAGCGCAGACTACAAACGGGATGGTCCGCCAGGCTGTGAAAGAAGCTGCCACGGCCAGCAGTGGCAGCACTACCTGGATGTCACGCGGGTGCCCGCGCCGTGTAAGAAAGAAACCGTTGAATGCCAGCAGCACCAGGATGAAGATGATCAACGGCCATGCCAAAGCACGCCATTGGCGACGGGCGACGAGCATGCCGAGTCCCAACGCGCTGATTGGGATCAGCCACGGGTGGGATGCCGCAATGAGGCGCATGGTGAGGCTGAGTCCGCGCGGGTCCATGGTTCCTCGCAGATAGCTCTGAAACTCTGAGCCACCGCCAGCGGCCGTGGGCGCTCGCAACGCCGCGGTGAGCGCGAGTGCCGCCACTGTTACGATGACCGCCACGAGCCAGAACGCCACCAGCGCTGGCCAACATTTGCGAATACCCAGTGCGCGGAGCTGTATGAGCTGCGCAAGCGCCGCCGCGGGCAGGAAGAGCGCGGCCAGCTCGTGCGAGAAGACGGCCGCGGTATAGGCCAGTCCGGCACAAGCATACGACTCGGTGCGGCCGTCTCGAAGCGCCCGGATGAGCCAGCCGGTTGCCAGGACCAACCAGAGCGTAAGCCAGGCATACAGCCACGCCTCGCGTGCCAGGCTGATGAGCGGCGGCGAGAATGCAACAATGGTTGCCGCGGTAGCCGCGGGCCAGGATCGGATTAATCCGCGCGCACACCAATAGGTAGCCGGTACAATCAGCGTGCCAGCTATGATGGCGGGCAGCCGAGCCGACTGATCAGAAATGCCAAGCACGGCGAAAGCCAGCGCTTCAAGATAGCCCGGCAGCAGCCCGCGCGTGTATATGACACCACCCGGGGCACCGGGAATTCCACGCTCCAGGATGCTGCGCGCCGCCAGGGCCAGGCGCGACTCATCGCGGGCCAGCGTGCCCGGAACATCCGGGAGGCCGCCCGCTCGGATAAGGCAGGCGCTGATCGTGAGGAGCATCAGCACCAGGCCCACCCACGGCGAGCCGGACCACCCCAGCGCGCGGGCCACCGCGCTGGCCCAGCGCTCCACCCGCGCACGCGGCGATGTGAAATCGGGTGCGGTGTGCCCGGCGGGTGCTAGCATGGGAATCGCGTTCCGCGCGTTGGAACAAGTGTGCAGCGCCGGTGAATCACGCGCATGTGACCGGGGATTCTAGCAGTGGGCGGGCTCGTGAAGATCGAACAGGGAGATCTGGGGTGCAGTTCAAAATTTCCCGGCCTTCGGTGACCGAGCCGGCCCGCCTCCCTGGGAGCGCCGCCATCCCAGGCGGCCCGGCCCCTGAGGGCCGCACCGCGATATCAGAGCCTGCGACCGGGCGTCCGAAGCGCGGCCTCGACGGCCGGCCTGCCAGGGATGGCGGTGCTCCCAACGGGGCCGGGAAACTCTGACGCGTAACCAGAGATCTGGATGGCAGCTCACGGTAACGATGAACCTCGGACGCCTCCCCTGCACCCAGAAGTGACACGAGCAATACGTCCCACCACGCGACGCGGCCTTACGGTGTTCGCACTACCGCTCCTGCTCGCCGTGGCCGTGCTCACACGTCTGAGCGGTCTGGGTGGCGCCGTGACCGAGGATGAAGATCAGTGGATGGCACGCGCCGGCAATGCTGCCTCGGGACTCATCAGCGGCGATCGCGGTCGGACATATCAGACCGGGCATCCGGGTGTTCTGCCCATGGGGCTTATCACCCTCTCGCTCGGGGTGGAGCGAACTGCCGAGCTCAGCAGCCGTGGTCGGCCTGATTTCGTCGTCACAGCCCTGCCGCACTTCCTGGTCGATCTCTATCAAGCCAGGATCCCCTTCCTTTTGCTGGGCGCCGGATTATGCGCACTGGTGGCCGCGCTCGTCTGGCGACTGAGTAGTCCGGGTGTTGGCTTGCTCGCCGGAAGTTTACTTGTGACAGACCCCTACTGGGCGGCAATGAGCCCCGTGGTAGGAATGGACGGTTTGCTGGCCGGCTTTCTGGCCATTTCGCTCCTGGCCCTGTTGCTGGGCATGAAATCCCCTCATCATGGACTGCTCTGGATAAGCCTCTCTGGCCTGGCGTGGGGCCTGGCCGCGCTCACGAAAACAAGTGCCCTCTACATGCTCCCGGCGCTCCTTCTCTGCGCGCTCCTGGCGAGATTCTCCGCCAGTAGCCCCCTCTCACTCCAACGCCGGCCCCCTCTCCCCCTGGGAGAGGGCGGGGGGGAGGGCAGGGCGGCAGCCAGTGATCTCCCCCCCGC
>JBJXFJ010000590.1:0-4217 GCA_046154735.1 Chloroflexota bacterium
CCCAGGCCCAGCGTGAGCGAGTGCTCCCGATGATTGCGCCCACCAACGCCAGAGCGAGGACCGCCCCGCGCGACTGTGTGGCGAGCAAGAGGACAACGTTTGCCGAGGCCAGGAGTGCTCCGGCCACACGCCACCGGATCGATGCCTGGCTCAGCGCCAGTGCAATCCCAAAGGGCGCGGCCACCAGCGCCAGATGGGCAAGCCCGTACTGATGGACAACGAAGCGCGCATTCACATCCAGCGTATCTCCGCTAATTCCCGGGAACCCACTGAACAGGCGCGTGAATGGCTGCAACAAGCGCGTAAATGGACTGGAGGGTAAGGATCCACGCAACAGCGCAAGGACCACTAGTTCCGCCAGGGTTATTGCAATCACCAACACCGCGGCTCCGCGCTGGAGCATGGTTGGATTGTTGATCAACCCAAGGAGTGAGACTCCTAATACAAAGGCCGCGATATATCCGGTGAGACGCACGTGGGCTGGATCCGTCATCCCGGCTGCGGCTGCGCCCATGACAAGGGACACCAGGAACAAGACCGTCCCGGCGTTCGCCGCTGGCGAGAGGGACACCATCCCGCGTCGCGCCAGCAGCAGCATGACGCCCAGGCCAAGAATCATTGCAGGCCAGACCAATGCATGCGGATACAAGGCAAGCGCCAGCGCGCAGAGTATCCCCAGCCAGGGGATCACGCGGAGGTGGAGAGCAAGGGTTTGCTCAGAAGGGGCGGAGCTACGTAGGTGCTGCTCCCGCCAGGAGATCGCTGACATACTTGCTTACGCGATCAAGCTCAACGCCGAAATGGTAACCAATGGGCTGACGGAGTCTAGCACGGCCGAGCACGAAGCGGCCATTGCGCATTGGGCCAGAAAGTGTTCACACTCGACTGGACGGATATTCACCGCAGAGACTCGGAGGCGCAGAATTACTTTCTTGTTCGCTCTGCGTCTCCGAGTCTCCGCGGTGAATATCCGTCCCTTCATAACTTGAGGGGGCACGGAGGTGTTGTTCCCTTGACGCCGGCCCCCACCGGATTCTATCGTTTCAGCAACAACAGACGTTCCGCCCGCGGGGGAGCGAGCAGCTGAGAGGCGGGGTCAAGCCCACCAACTCTTGGAACCTGATCTCGGTAAGTCGAGTGGTATAGCCCTCGGAAGACGAGCGTAGGGAAGCGGGCTCAGCGGACGACTGCCGGCCATGGCTGTGGTTGCGTCGTGCGTTGAATAGAAGTTCCTCCTCAAGGGGCGGTTGCCATGGATGCATCCGTCCCTTGATTCGCTGCGCATGCGCAGCGGGTTGAGCGGCTGTGCTCTGGGGAGATGCACAGTGGTCGCCGCGCTCGAGATTCGAGACGTTCACAAGTCTTTCGCCGGTCACGGCGAGCGCGTGCACGCGCTGGACGGCGTGAGCCTGCAGGCCGCGCCTCACGAGTTTGTCAGTCTGGTCGGGCCGTCTGGCTGCGGGAAGAGCACCCTCTTCAATCTCATTGCCGGGCTCGCCCAGGCGGACCGGGGCGAGATCACCGTCCACGGGCAAACTGCCCGGGGAATTGCGGGGCTAGTTGGCTATATGCCCCAGAAGGATCTCCTGTTCCCGTGGCTGAGCGTGCTGGACAACGCAACCCTCGGACTGGAGATTCAGGGCATATCGCGGAGATCTGCCAGACAGCAAGCTGAGGGTCTCATGGACAAGTTCGGTCTCGCCGGGTTTGAAAAGCGCTACCCACCTGAGCTTTCTGGAGGTATGCGGCAGCGCGCCGCGTTCCTCCGCACGGTACTCTGCCGCCGCGATGTACTGCTTTTGGACGAGCCCTTTGGTGCACTGGACGCGCTCACTCGTCAGTCCATGCAGGAGTGGCTGCTGTCACTCTGGGACGAGCTTCAGCAGACCATTCTTTTCGTGACTCACGATATCGATGAAGCGTTGTTCCTCTCCGATCGCGTCTATGTGATGACGCCGCGCCCCGGCCGTATTTACCTGGAGCTGGCAGTGCCGCTCCCCCGCCCACGCGACTACCACGTGCTCACGGAGCCCACGCTCGTGCACCTAAAAGCGGAATTACTCCAGTCGCTCCGAACAAGTGCTCACCATGGGGCTGCCGCGTGAACGGCGAGTATCTGAGAGATACCCCATGTCGGTGACAACGCGGTCCCTCCCCACGCGAGGGCGTGCCCAGACGTTACTCTCTGAATATGGTCTTTCCGCCCTACTCAGTGTTTCAATGCTTGCCGTCTGGCAAATTGGGGTTGGCATCGCCGGCGTGCCAAAGTGGCTCCTGCCATCGCCTCTCGATGTAGTCGCGACCATTGCCACCGACCGTGATTTGATCGGCTTGCACGTCGGCCGAACGATCCAGGAAGCCGCTCTCGGTTTTGTACTTGCCGGCGTTCTCGGCATTTCGCTGGGCTTCATGATGGATGCCTGGCCGCTCGCACGGCGAGTGCTCTATCCGCCGATGATAGCCTCCCAGACGGTCCCAATTATCGCCATTGCCCCACTCCTGGTGATCTGGTTTGGCTACGACATTACGCCCAAGGTCATGGTTGTGGCGCTGATCTGCTTCTTTCCCATGGTGGTAAGCACCATTGACGGACTGGCCAATATCGACCCCGATTATGCGAACCTGGTGCGCGCTATGGGGGGCAACGAGCGCTCTGTGCTTCGACGTGTGCGCATTCCGGGAGCCTTGCCATCAATTTTTTCGGGCGCGCGGATCGCCGTCACCTATAGCGTGATCGGCGCGGTGGTGGGTGAATGGGTCGGGGCAAGCCGCGGGCTTGGCATTTACATGGTTCGGGCCGCCGATCAGATGCTGACCGAACGGGTATTTGCCGCCATTGTGCTATGCGCCGCACTGAGCATTGGTTTCTTTCTCCTGATCGCCGGTATTGAACACTTGGTTATTCCCTGGCGACGTTCGGAACGTCGAACATAATTTCACCGTTTCTCTGGAGGTTCCCTTGCTACGCGTTCGTCCATTGTTTCTCAGTACCGCGCTGCTCGGTCTCACATTGGTGTTGACCACCGTTCCCCTCGGCCAGGTAAGCACGGCGGTCTCAGCACCTGCCGAGCAGAACCTATCCGCCACGCTGGTGCTTGACTGGTTTCCTAACACGAATCACGCGGGCATCTATCTGGCCCAGGCCAATGGCTGGTACGAGCAAGCCGGTTTGAATCTTCAAATCGAAAGCCCCTCTGACGTCAGCGCCGCAACAAAGCTCGTTGCCAATGGCACGGCTGAGCTAGGGATCGGCTATCAGGCTGCTGTCACCCTCGGTCGCGCCCAGGACATTCCAGTCGTATCCATTGGTGCCGTCGTCCAGCACAACCTGGGGGCGTTTGCCGCCAAGCAGTCCAGTGGCATCACCCGCCCGGCTCACTTTGAGGGCAAGAAGTACGGGTCCAGCGGAGTGCCGCAAAGTCAGGCCCAGCTTGGCACCGCCATGCGCTGCGATGGCATCGACGCCAGCAAAACCGAAGAAGTCACGGTGGGCCAGGGTATTGCGCAGTCTCTTTTGGCAGACCGCGTGGACTTCATGGCACTCCTCTGGACCTGGGAAGGGATTCAACTCGAAATGGGCGGTACGCCCTTAAGCTACATGCACTACCAGGATTGGTGCCTGCCAGACACGTATAACCTGGTCGTTATTTCAAGCGAGCGCACAATTGCCGAGAAGCCAGAGGCACTCCGTCGATTCCTCATGGTGACACAGCGCGGCTATGAGGCCGCCGCGACCGATCAAGCGCAAGCAATGGCAACGCTCCTGGCGGCAGCACCAGACCTCAGCCCTGAGCTGGTCAAAGCGAGCCTGGAGCGCCTCTCGCCGTACTTCCTTGATGAGAACGGCCGCTGGGGAACCCAGAAGACAGAGCGCTGGGTCAATTACGCTAACTGGATGCTGGAGAACCGGCTCATCCAGAAGCCCGTGGATGGCACCCAAGCGCATACCAACGACCTGCTCCCCCAGTAATCGTCTCGAAAGGTGAAGCTTGGGACTGGAGTCCCAAGCGAGTGCTCCACGGAATCACAGAATCACCGTGCAAGTCATGCTCGCGTTCGGTGGCTCTCTGGTGCACTCGAATTCGGAAATCCGAAGACCCAGTGAAAGCTTGAAAGCTTCAGCTCTTGGCAATGGGAATCCGAGTATGATATTTAAGTAAGTGCGGGCACCCTATCAGTTCTGCATTGATACCCGTGTGGCATTTCTCCCGATGGGT
>JBJXFJ010000595.1:0-2980 GCA_046154735.1 Chloroflexota bacterium
GTCTCCTGGGAGGGAGCCGCGGTGGAGGAAGGCATGGAGGAGGGCGCCAGCGGTGGTCCACGGAAGGTGCTGGTCTCCGAGATCCCTTGGCGCATTGTGGGAATCGTCTTTGGAAGCCTTTTATTGGCAGCGCTAGGGGTGCTCGCCCTCGGCTTCCTCTTTGCGATCCCAATTTACGTTTTACTCTTCCTGCGCCTGTTTGGCGGCGCCGCGTGGGTCGGTTCAGCACTGCTGGCCATTGGCACCACGGCGAGTCTGTACGCACTCGCCACGCTGGCTCGGTTGGACCTCTATAAGGGTGTCTTGTTTGGCGCTATCATGCCGCCATTCTAGTCAGCACAAGTCAGCTCAGGCGAGCATCCGCGAGGGTTAACTGATATTTGGGTCTCTGAGCACGATGTATCCGCTCGCAACGCATCGTGCTACGCTGGTCTGCGCCGAATTGGGTGACTGGCGTCGTTGCAGGAACTGGAGGTCTCGCGTATGAGTGCTGGGGGCTCCCCGCAGGGTGCGGACGATGGTGTCGTTCGCATCCATCCGTGGCAGATGGGTGTGACTTACGTCTCCGGGGCATTCGCTTTTGAGTTTCAGCAAATGACGTCGCTCCTCATCCCGCTGCGTGCCCAAGCAGTGGGCGTACCCATTGAGCTGATCGGCATTCTGGTTGGCGCGGGAGCACTTATCCCGGCGCTGCTGTCCGTGACCTCCGGGGCGATAGCGGACCGATTTGGTCCCAGAATCACGTACATTATCAGCACGTTTATTTGCGCCATTATGTGCTTCGGCTTCGTGTTTACCACGGAGTTCTGGGGAATGATGGCGCTGCAGCTTATTTTGGGTATGGGCCGCAGCACCGCCTGGGTAGCATCGCAAACGTACGTGAGTAACGTTGGCTCATCCGCGGATAGGGCCTCACAGATGGGCAAGCTCAGCTTTGCTAGTAATGCTGGCACCATCGCTGCACCGCTTCTTGCGGGGTGGACAGCGGATGTGTTCGGCTTTCAAAACGCATTTGCCGTGGTGGGCAGCACCTGCTTCGTATTCATGGTGATGGGTTTTGTCATTCCCGATGTCCGTGCTCGCGTAGTGAAGACGCGTAAGCGTGATACGAGCGGCGGCTTTGGGCCCGCCCTCCAGCTCATGAAGGTGCGCGGGATTCAGGTGGCCTTGATGCTCACGTTTGTGCGGCTCTGGAACGGGAATGGCTGGCGCGCCTTTTTCCCGCTGTTCCTCGCAAGCCAGGGTTTTTCAGCCACCCTCATTGGGAGTGTGCTCTCCAGTAACTCCATTGTGTCAACCGCTACGGCGTTGACGGCCGGACCTCTGACTAGGAAGGCCACGCCCGAATTTGTTACGGCCGTTGCTCTGGCCCTGGGGGCTCTTGGCGCGGCCATCTCGCCACACGTTGCGTCCATTCCGTGGGTGTATGCTCCATCGATTCTCATGGGTACCGGCGTTGGCTTGAGCCTCCCGTTGCTGATGGCCATTGTGAGCGAGGACGCTCCGCCGGATCAGCGCGGCGTGGCCCTGGGATTACGAATGTCTGCGAACCAGGTTGCCTCAACCGCGGCGCCGGTGGCTATGGGGGCCATGGTGACGGCTTTTGGAACTGTCACGGCTTTCGCGATGAGCGGAGTGCTCATGTGGGCCATTCTTGCCGCTGCGCTCTGGGTACATGCGGTTGATCGACGCGCCAAGCGCCTATTGGTTCCGTCCCAAACCTAGGCGATCGTTCTGACACAGTTCCGGCGCTCGGATGGTACGGGCGAGGCTATCCAAGGAGTATTCATTACGTGGAGTCCGTGCGTTTATCACGTTCAGAGGGAACGTATCGCGTATCTCGCCGAGGATTTCTGAGGACCTCATTCGCAACTTCCACCGTGTTACTGCTTGCTGCTTGCAGTCCCCCATCGTCTGTGAGTCCCACAGGTGTTCCCGCGGCGAAGCCCGCAAGCTCTCCATCAGCCTCGCCTGTGGCTTCGCCCGGAGCGCAGGTTGCCGCGGCGCCATCACCCGGCGCGACTGCGGTGAAGCCGGTAGCGAAGCCGGCGGACTTTCCCACCCGGCCAGTTGATGTATTAGTACCCTTCAATCCAGGTGGTGGGTACGATGCGGTGGCGCGACAATTGGCTATCCCACTCCAAACAGCTCTGGGACAGCCCGTGGTGATCAGGAATGTTCCGGGCGGAGGCCAGCGGATTGCCGCCCGGCAGTTCCAGCAATCCCCGGCGGATGGCTACACGATGATCTATGCCTCAGACACGACGCTCTGGACGGATGTGATCATCACGCCACCTGATGGATTTGATCTCCATAGCTGGATTTGGGTGAGCGGTGTCCGAAAATCGCCGGCATTTGTGGCTGTGGCGAAAGACTCTCCATGGAATTCCATAGACGACGTGCTCAGCGCTGATCGAGATGGTAAGCGCATTCGCATGGGGCATAACGGTGTCGGCGGGTTTCTTCCGACTCAGGTGGCGCTGACATCGTCGCTGGGCATCAAGCATGCCGCGTACGTGGGCGGCTTTACAGGCACGGCTGATATCACTCCAGCACTGGTCCGCGGCGATCTTGATCTACAGGTGTTTTCACCGATCTCGTCCACAATTCAGTTTGTGAAATCTGGTGAGTTGCGCGCACTCGTTGTCATGGAGCCGCGGCGCAGTGCGTTGCTACCTGAGATACCAACAGCGCGGGAGCTGAATCTCCCAAATGTCGCGGATCTTGAGCTGGCCGGCACGGCTCTCTCCGGCATGGCTGCGCCGCCCTCGACTCCCACAGACCGTGTTGATTATCTCGGTGCCATGGTGCTCACTGCGCTACGTGACCCTGGCTTCCTAGCCTGGGCCCGTGAAGCCGGCGTGGAGGCGGACCTGCAGCTTGCCACCGGCGCCGAATTCTCGGAGATGAAGAAGAAAGAATACGAAGTCTGGCGGCAGTACGAGGCGTCATTGCGCAAGGCCATCACGTAGCGGAGATC
>JBJXFJ010000598.1:0-5421 GCA_046154735.1 Chloroflexota bacterium
TCCCATCGAATCTGAATGACCGAGGCCCTTGCACACACGAGGTATTCTCTATACCATATGGTATAGAGAATACCTCGTGTGTATTGACAGGTCCGTTTCTTCGGACATTGCCTAAGCTGGGAAGGAAGGTCGTGATGCCGTCCAATCCATATCAGACCGGCGAATTCGGACGACCGAACGGCGCCTTGGTTACTAAAGGCGAACGCCTGGCCGATGCTGAACCCGATAGGGAAGGGACCTGATGAACATCGACGCTATTAAGATCTTGGCCTCACCGGTATCCACCTGGTCTCACTGGTGCGACCTGCCTCGCCCAGCCGATCGCATTCGCCAAGCGGCCAATGTTGTATTCGCCGTGGGGCAGATCGCGCTTTCGGCTGCACTCTTCGCCGACGGATTCGATGAAACAATGGGTCCATTGCCGCGGGTGGACGAGGCCAACCCGGCTACCCCGGCTAGCTACGCCTTTACCATCTGGGGGGTGATATACCTGGCTTCCGTGGCCCACGCCATCATCCAGGCCTGGCCCGGGAATGGCGCCGATCCACTGTTTCGACGCGTTGGCTGGCTGACCGCGGGCGGTTACTTCCTCTGTTGCGTTTGGCTCGGCGTTGCACGGTTTGGGCCAGTCTGGGCCACGGTACCGGTCATCGTTGGGATGCTGATGACGCTGGGGGCAGCGTTCCTCATCGTCGCGAGGCACCATGGGCTCGGATGGGCGCGGGAGGCGGGCGTAAAAGCGCCTCTGGCAATCTACGTCGGATGGCTATCCGCGGCGACGTTTGTCAATGCCGCGGATGTGCTGCCAGCCTTCGGATTCACCCGATTCGGATTGTCCGCGGTCGATTTCGGTCTGGCGGTCATTTTTGCGAGCTCCGTCGTTGGTTCGGCAATGGCGATCTTAAGCCGTGCTTATCTGCCCTATGTCGCAACTGTGATCTGGGCTCTGATCGGCATCGTCGTCGAAAATGGTGTTCCTAACTCGGACAATCCGGTGTCGGTCGCCTGTATCGTCGGGGCGGGTGCTCTCAGCATGCTGACCGCGTTCACAAGGCTGGTCGCTCGCGTTCGCCCAGCGGTCAATGCCACGTCGGTGACCCAACCACGGTAACCATCTGATGCTAAGTGCCAGGTCTGCTTTCTCAGCCCAGAATGTTGAGCATCGGCCAAGGGCAAGCGTCAGGCCGTGGTGACCGTGTGCTCCCGGGGGCTGAAGTGGTTGACTCGGGAGAGCAACATGGGTCAATCGTGCAGGGATACGCACGGCGTCTCTTGGGGCTGCTGGTGATTGGCTTTACCCCTGCGGTGCTGCTCTACACCAGGGATATCCGGGTCACCTATGCGATCCTGGGCATCGTATTGTTCCTCTTCCGCGATATGTCGTCTTAGGTGTTACTCGGATCGGCCGCTGCGCTGGTGCTCCGTTCGGTGGCGGCAACCGCGTTCATCTCGGTCGTTCTTAGCCAGGGGGGTGACTCATCCAGCGCCGCTGAGCTGGAGCCCGAGGCAGTTCGCAGCCAGGCGGCCTATCGCGGAACGCAGGCTCAAGTGATTGAGGAACGCGTGCGGACGTATGGAGAGACGTTGAGCTTCGCCATCACGGGCCAGGGACCAACCGCGCTGGCCATGTTCTTCGTCGGACTCTGGATGGGTCGGCGTCGCCTGCTTGAGCGCATCGATGAACACATGAGGCTGCCCCGCTGAGTCCAGATCGCGTGATTCGTCATTGGGGTGCCGGGTGCGGTCGTCTGGGCGAATTACTTGAACGCCAACGGTTTCAACCTCAGCCCTGAGCCCCTTTGCTCGGCGGCCGTTAACTTGCCTTCGGCCTCGCGGAGTGGGTGCTTCGCTCGTTCACCTAAGGGCAATGACAGCCGTTCACTGGACGGTGACGGGTGCGCTGTGCAGGCATCAGTGACGCTTCGTAGAAGCAGGCAAGAATCGAGCGGCACGTGCGGCCAAACGCCGCGGCGCATTCCTTGTTAGGAGAGTCAGCCGACCTCCGGGCACTAGCCTCCAGGATGGATTCATGCATCACCTGCCACTAGGCCTCGGCCATCACCGCGGCCCTTGGGGCTCGCACTCCCGCGCTCCCCATATGGGAGTCTCTGCGGCGAACATCCCTCGAGACATGAACAATTGCGTTCTCGGCCGTCCTTTCAGCGCGCGCCGTGTTTGCGGAGCCACTCGATGAGCGCCCCGCGTCCGGTGTCGGGCGCACCAGCGATCTGGAGCGGTGTCTGGCTGGCGTAGCCGGGCATCCAGTTCACATCAGCTCCGCGAGCCAGGAGATACTGGGCGGCTCGACGCTTCCCTCCGTGACACGCCTGCCAGAACGCCTCATTCACCTGGCTGGGTGTGGGCTGGACTGACACAGCGAAGAGCTCCTCCATGCGCGTGACCATGCCCAGCGCGGCCGCGTGCCAAAGTTTTTCAACTCGGGCCCCGCGCGCCACCAGGAGACGGGCCACTTGCCAGCAGCCATAGCCAACCGCGTTGTCCAGGGGCGTGCCATCCGCAATTGAGCCACGGCGCACCTCGAGCTGCGCGCCCCCAGCGATGAGGGCTTCGGCCACATCCACATCATCACTACTGGCTGCCCAGTGGAGCGGAGTCTCAGCGTGCCGAGCGCCCATGATCGGCGCGCTTGGATCCGCGCCACGTTCTATGAGCGCGGTGACCACCGCCGGAGCATTGGGGAAATAGCCCGGCCAGTCCGTGGCGATGTGGAGCGGTGTGCGTGCCACGCCCCGGTCGTCGACAATTCGCGCCGCCATCAACCCGGAGTGTTCAGCAAGCAGCCGCTGCAGAGCCTCGAGGTCGCCGGAATGGATTGATTCGTATAACGCGACGCTTACCGGATCATCATGGCTGAGTGTCAGCATGCGGTCTCCCGATTCGACGTGGTTGAAGTGTAAGAGACGTGGGACTGAGCGGTCAGACTGCAGGATTCGATCGCCCAGAATAGACCGCCTGTCTTCACGGATGAATCCACCGGACGGATGTTTCCCAAACAACGTGCCCGGGCCCTCGTGTTGACAATCCCTCAGCCAGCCCTCGCGCAGGGCTCAGAACTGCTGCGGCGTCGGCGCTTGACGCCTATCTTCCTGATCTGAAAAGCGGGGCGGTCATTCTGATCCGGGACGATTTCCTACGATGCAGTATCGACCACCGATAGGCAGAGTACCGGACGGGGATCGTGACGTGGCACATTCGAGGCAATTGATGCCGAAGGGGCGCACGGGAAGCGGAACAAGTTTCTTGTTGAAGCCGCGGCGGAAGTGCTGCGAAGGATGCGACTGAAACGGGTAACACGCTCGGTGGCGGGGTCACTCGAAAATGTCGAGACCCCAGACTGGGAGACGCCTCAGGCGGCCGCGGCCTGGGTTCACAATGCGCGGCAGGCGGATCAGCATCGCTGGGATAACGAGCTCGATGCGACTAACGAGCAATGGCGCGCTACCTTCTCGACACCACCCCGATCCGTGAGTTCGAGAGTCATGGGTTCACCCGCGAGGTGATCGGCGGGGAGTTGGGGAGGACACGCGCCGATCAGAGCCGGTAGACTCTGGGCATCGGAGGTGCCCCGATGCGACGACCGCTGGCCAACGCCCTGGATATCGATCTCCGCGGGGGACTCACCGATGCCGTGACACCCCATGCCGGGTCCGCGCTGCTGATCGAATTGGTGCGCCGGAGTGGGATCATCGGCGCGGCTGAAAAGCATGTCCTGGTGAAGCGCTCCACCAAGGGCCTGCGCTCAGCGGAACTGGTCGAGTCGTTCGTGGTGCTCAGCGCCTTGGGCGGCGACTGTCTCGATGACTTCGATGGGCTCCGCCGGGATCGGGGCCTGGCGGCGCTGCTGGGCTACGATCTCCCGGCCGCCTCGACCGCGCGCCAATGGCTGGATCGCTTCCACGATCCCCAGACGCTCGCGGACCGTCCCCAGCAGGGCAGCTTCATTCCCCCAGAGTCGGATGGTTTGGCCGGGTTGAAGGCGGTGGTGCAGCACTCCGCACGCACGTATGTGGCGGCCGTCCAGCCCGATCCCAGCGTCACCCTGGATGTGGATGCCCACCTCGTTGAATCATCGAAAGCCAGTGCGCTCCCCACGTACAAGGGGTTTCGAGGCTATCAGCCATTGCTGGTCCAGTGGGCGGAGACCGGGCTGGTGCTGGCGGATGAGTTTCGGGATGGGAATGTCCCCGCCGGCCAGAAGATCCGCGCCCTGGTGGACGAGGCGGTGGCCAGCCTGCCAGCCCGGGCAGTTGACGATCCCTGGCAGATCGCGGTGCGCTCCGATAGCGCCGCGTACGAAACGGCCAATCTGGATCACTGGCAGCAGCAGGGCTGGCGCTTCGCGGTGAGCGCGAACATGAGCCCGCAGCTGAAGCGGGCGGTGGAGGCCCTGGCTCCGGCAGACTGGACGTTCTGGACCGAAGAACAGCGCGGGGTGATCCGCGAGTGGGCGGAGGTGGCGTACGTCCCCAGCCGCCCGAACGGAAAAGCGGACGATCCGATCTATCGGTATGTGGCCATTCGCGTGCGCACGCCCCAAGGGGTGCTGTTCGGGGATGGGAGCACGGTCAAGCACTTCGCGGTGGTGACCAACGCCTGGGACACCGACGGCGAAACGCTGTTGACCTGGCAGCGCGGGAAGTGCGGCACCATCGAATTGGTCAATGACGTGCTGAAGAACGAGCTGGCCGCCGGCGTGTACCCGTCGGATAAGTTCGGGGCGAACGCGGCCTGGCTGCGCTTGCAGGTGCTGACGCACAACGTGTTGGAGCTGCTGAAGGCCACGGCGTTGGATCCGGAGTATCGGAAGGCGCGCCCGAAACGGCTGCGGTTCGCGATCTTCACGCAATTCGGGCGCGTTGTGCACCATGCGCGGATGCAGTTCGTGCGGCTGACCACGCAGGCGATCGAGGCCCTGGTGCGGCCCGGGCTGGAGCGGCTGCGCGCTCCCGCCTGGGCCGTGCCCTAACCCCGGAACCCCACCCACACAGGCCGTGCTGGCACGAGGCCGGTGGGCGCAGCCTGCCCTCGAGCCCTCCCGAGCGGCCATCCCGTGCTCACTCGCCCCGCAACCCATCCATCGGACGCCATGGGACCGGGCCCGGCGCGACCGAAACACCACACTTGCCCCCACCGACCGACGTCTCTTCACCCAATCCACGGATTAGGGGCCATCGCCTCCGATAGACGAATCCCGTCAACCCGTCTATGTCAGTGATCGCCTGTATATAGGCGAGTGCGGAGCCGGCCGCTCTAGGCCAGTCCATGATCGCCCGATGTAGGCCATTCCGTAGCCGGGCGGTGTAGGTCACCTCGTGGTCTCCGCCGTTCGCGTCCCCCTCCGAGGTTGTTCTTCTCGGAGGGTCGAAGTGGAGCGACTACACGTGCATTTGTTACGCGATC
>JBJXFJ010000600.1:0-25730 GCA_046154735.1 Chloroflexota bacterium
TTCTCCTCTTCGAAATCGTTGTGCTCGTGGTGCCTTTGTGGTTCACTGACACCGTTAGGAGGTGCAAGATGACCGCAACTGAGGGAAGAGTTCGCTACGCGGATGGAACCAAGCTCCGCACCTTAAAGCTTGGCATGATCGGTGTAGGCGTAGGTGGCACTGAAATGCTGCCACCGATGGACGCCATGGAGGAACTGGACGTCATGGCGTGCGCGGATGTGAATGCTGAGATCCGCGCGAATTTCAAGCAGCGGTATCCCGAGGCTCACGTCTACGACTCGGTTGAGGGGCTCTGCAAGGACCCGGACGTGGAAGTCGTGTGGATCTCATCGCCAAATCGATTCCACGCCGAGCACGCAATTATTGCGGCCCAGCACGGTAAGCACATCGTCGTTGAGAAGCCCATGGCGCTCTCTATGCAGCAGGCCGAGGAGATGGTGGAAGCGGCCGAGAAAGCTGGCGTCTACCTCCTGGCAGGGCACACCCGAAGTTTTACGCTGCCAATCCGTACGATGCGAAAGGTCATTCAGTCAGGCGAGGTAGGCGACCTCCGCGCCATGACCCTGGTGGCCTATTCCGACTGGATGCTCCGCCCACGCACAGCGGACGAGCTGGATGTGAACCAGGGCGGCGGCATGGTGTATCGCCAGGGGCCACACCAGATTGATACCGTCCGCGTCCTGGGCGGCGGCATGCTTCGCAGTGTGCGGGCCTATGCAGGGCAATGGATGCCGGAGCGGTCTATTCCGGGGTACTACAGCGCATTCATGGAATTTGAAAACGGGCAGCCGGTCACGATCACCCATGATGGGTATGGTTATTTCATGGGCTCGGAAATGGTGCAATGGGGCCACGCAAACCAGCGCTACACCCCCGAAGAGCGCGTGGAAGTGAGACGGCAAATGCGCACGGGCTCACGCAATGAAAATCAGGACAAGCAGGATATCCGAATTGGCGGTTCAAAAGAACGCACCGTGTTCCGTCCTGCCCACTCTGATCGAGTCCAGTGGGTACCGGAAGACCTGGGGATCGTCATTGTAAGCTGCGATCGCGGCGACCTCCGCCACTCCCCATACGGCGTGTATGTCTACAGTGATGCTGGTCAACGCGAAATCGATCTTACCCCGGACCGCTTCATGGGTGGCGCCGGCCAGCGCCGGGCCGAGCTGGAGGAGATCTATGACGCCGTGGTCTTCGGCAAGCCGCTCTGGCACGATGGACGGTGGGGCATGGCCACGCTGGAGGTGGTACTCGCGATCATAGAGTCCAGCCGTGAGCGCAAAGAGGTGATGCTGACCCACCAGGTACCCCTGCCGGCTGACTACGACGCGGAGTTTACGCTCTAGAAGAAGGGTGATGGGTGATGGGTGATGGGTGATGGGTGGTGAGTTAAGAGTTAAGAGTTAAGAGTTCAGAGTTAAGAACGATTGTCTATCACTCATCACTCATCACTCATCACTCATCACTCATCACTCATCACTCCTAATTCGGCGCGTCTTTCTTCACTTGCGCTTCCACAAACTTAATGGTCTCGGGCGAGGTTTTCATGAACTCGCCCATCATCGACTGAACTCGCTCCCCGGGGATGGGGATGATCTCGAATTTGAGCTGCGCGGCATCCGCCAGAAACTCGCGATCGGCCATCATCTGCTCAAAAGCCGCGCGCATGCCCGCGGCTACTCTTGGCTCCAGGTTGGGCGGCGTTGACATGGAGCGAGACCAGTTGAGTGGTGTCTCCACAAATTGAAGTAGCTGCTTTGCTTGCGGAGTCGCGTCCTTGAGGAGCTCGGCGGCCGTGGGCACACCCGCAGCGAGCGGATCGGGACTCACCCCACCCATCTGCACCAGTGGAACCATCACCTTGCTGGCCAAATCATCCTGCTTCTGGGTGAGTAACGATGACCACGAGATCGCCACACCATCCGTCTCACCGCGATCGATGGAGAGTACGGTTTCTCGATTCCCCTGGTAGCCAAAGATCGGGGTCAGCTTCCAGTCAAGGCCAAATTTCAGTGCGATCTCCATCAGGTGGGAAAAACCGCCCGGACTTACATTGGCCGTCTTGACCTCTTTCGTCTTCAGCAGATCAAGATTCGCGGGAGTCACACCAACGCGTTGATGCACCACATAAAAATACTGCTCAACCGTCAGCGAGCCGAGCCACGTCCACTTTGTGACATCGTAACGAACGCCCTCCTCACCCTGTAGCTGGACGGCGGAGATACCTCGATCATGGATGCCAATGGTCAATCCATCAGGCCTCGACTCATGCAGTCTATTGGCCATGATGACGCCGCCCGCCCCCGGCACGTTCTCCACAATGATTGTGGGATTACCCGGGAGGAACTTACCGTAGTGCCGGGAAACCAGGCGCGCCCAGGTGTCATTGCCGCCACCGGGTGGAAAGCCCACCATGATGGTCATGGTCTTGCCCTGCCATGTTGAAGCAAGAGCAGGATCGGCCGTGGCGGATGGCTTGGCCACCCCGGCTGGGGCAGCGGCAGCCGGAGACGCCGCCGGTGAGGCTGCCGGCTTAGCAGCGGCCGGCGATTCAGCAGGCTTCGCCGCTGGGGAAGCGGGGGCCGAAGTGGCGGCGCCGGCTGGCTTTGCGGTTGGTGAGGCTGGCGCGCTGGGCTGACAGGCGCTAAGCAACACTGCCGTCGCCAATGATACGGCTGACAACGATCGATTCCACCTCAGAGACGAGGTGAACACTGAGCTCATAATTCCCTCACTTATGGGATTTTCCTGAGTACTGAATACCAGGATATCGATTCTTCAATACACTCGCTGAGTGCGGGAGCACGGCAGATCCTTGACTTCAAGCAGTTGCCCCGGCCCTGCAGTCACCCGCTGCAGTCCTACCTCGGCACAAAGATGTCCCGCACCACCATGTGCCCAGTGACCTGATAGCCCCAGTCCGAGGCGAGGAACACTACCATCGGCGCAAGGTCATCTGGCTGGCCCAGCGGCTCGGTGGCTCGGCGATGAGCGGCTTGCTCAGCAGTGAGATTCCCTTCCCACATTGGGGTATCAGTGGCGCCCGGGCCTAGGCAATTCACCGTGACGCGGTGCTGTTTGAGCTCCTGAGCGAGTGATTTAGTGAGCGCAATAGTCCCACCCTTAGAGGAGGCATAGTGTGCTCCATTTGGCTGCCCGTGCAGACCGCGCGATGAAGCCATGTTGATGATTCGGCCACCTCCACGCGCGATCAGATGCGGTATGGCGGCTTTACAGCAGAGCCACATACCCTTGAGGTTGATATCGATTACTCGATCCCAGTCTTCCTCGGGGAGATCCTGGAGCAATGACTTGCTGCTTACGCCTGCGATATTGACCAGGATATCGAGTCCGCCGAAGTGCTGAACGACCTCGGTGAGCATGTTCGCCACGCTCAAGGCCGAAGCCACGTCCGTGGAATATGCCGCGGCTTCTCCACCCTGTGCACGTATCTTCGCCACCACGCGTTCTGCGAGTGCGGCATCATGGTCGACTACGGCAACCGCGGCCCCGGCTTCCGCCAACGCCAGGCTATACGGTCGGCCGAAGCCTCCCCCGCCACCGGTGACAATGGCGACCTTGCCATCAAGACGAACATCCACTTGGAATCTCCTCTGACTCTGTCCTTGGCGGGGCTACGGGTGCCCAACGTGCTCTTCTGGAGTCCATCGAAATGCCCAGCTAGCGAGGCATGTAGATGTCACGGACTACAAGGTGCCCCGTGATTTGATACCCGAAATCTGATGCTAGCATGACTGCCATTGGCACGAGATCGCCCGGCTGCCCAATGTTTCCTTTTGCCCGGCGAGCGGCCACTTCCGCGGGGGGCGTCTTCCCCTCCCACCCGGGCGTATCAGTACCGCCAGGGGCAATAGCATTCACCGTGATGCGATGCTGCTTGAGCTCCTGAGCCAATGATTTGGTCAAGGCAATACTGGCGCCCTTAGATGCGGAGTAATGCACCGCGTTGGGCTGGCCGTGGATCCCTCGGCTTGAGGCCATGTTGATGATCCTGCCCCCGCCGCGGGAAATGAGATGCGGAATTGCGGCCTTACAGCACAGGAACATGCCTTTGAGATTGATATCCAGCGTGAGGTCCCAGTCTTCCTCGGAAAGCTCTTGCGCGGGTGAGCGCCCTGACTGACCAGCGATATTCATAAGAATATCCAGTCCACCAAACTCGTCTACAACTCGCTGGACCGTGGCATTCACGGCATCCGCGAGCCGCACATCACACTGGAACGCCTGTGCCTTTCCGCCAGTCGCTCGAATCGACGCGGCCGCGGATTCCGCATCGTCCAATTTCCAGTCCACCACGGCCACGGACGCGCCTGATTCAGCGAAACCCGCACTGAACGCACGACCGAACCCGCCACCACCGCCAGTAACGAATGCCACTTTGCCGTCAAGTCGCACATCCATCGATGGGCCTCCACCTGGAACGAGAAAAGCCCCGAACCGTCCGTATTCCTCCGAAAAGAGGACGAGCGGACGATTCGGGGCTTTACTTAAATTGAACTACAGGTTTGCTGCGCGTCGCTCAGCGACGTGCTTGGCAATGAACTCACGCATCGTGGAAACAGCGCCATTCTTTGCGCAGTCCTCCTCGAACATCTTAAGGATTGCGGGATCCTCATCCTCGTACTCAATCTGGAAGCCACCTTTCTTGACGCTGACGTCTGCCAGGTTGGCATCGGCAGAGAAGACTCCACCAGACTTCCAGCGGGCCGAGCCCCAGCGAAGTGCCAGGTAGCGAGCCGGCTCTGAACCCACATTGAAGTGCTCGTGGAACCATCGATCTGGCGGAACCACCATGCTGCCCGTCTTCCACGGCACCTTGGTCTTGTTCTCGTCATCGCCTTCCGGCCACAACATCGAGAAACCAACGCCATTGAGAATGATGACGTGTGCGCCTGGGCCATGGCGATGGGCCTTCTTGTACGTACCCACGGGAAACTCGGAGATGTGCGCGGCCATGGTGGAATCGGCCAGCTCGAACATGATGTTTCGACCGCCGGCGCCACGCTCTTTCCACTCATGAAGCTGCAGGTTGTCAGCATCCGCAATGAAATTCGTGGAGAGCACGCGCTTCTGATGCAGCTTGCCTTCACGCGAGAAGTAGTCCTCTTCGCCTGAGAATCGATCATTAAACCGGTGATCGCAGTTGAAGATGAAGTTCGTGTCATGAAAGAGGTTCATGACAATAGGCGCATCAGTCACGGAGAGCATCCGGGCGGGTGTGGTGCCGGAGCCGTTGTGGTGCTGATAATGCGCGTTCAGCGGGATAGCAAAGAGACTCGCCTTACCCCACTCGAAAGAAAGCTTCTTACCCTCGTCGTACCAAACGGTAGTTGCACCATTGCCATCCAGCACATAGACGAACTCTTCGTACATATGGCGCATGGGCGTGGTGCTCTTGCCCGCGGGGATCTCCATGACGAAAGCGTCATTCGTTCCACCGGTACCATCAAGAACGATGAACGCGCCGTTCACGCCTGTCCGCGACCATGGTTTCACTTCTGTGGTGCGCAGATCCTCCACCGCGAAGCCCCGATTAATCGGGATACCCTCGCCCGCGAGGTACTCCTCATAGAAGTTCACTGGTACAACGGAGTCCAGTTTTGCCCAATCGATTGCCATTTCGCCTCCTTGGTCGTCCATGATCCGCCAGCGTTGGCGGCTCGTTTCGAAACCGTGAACGACTGTCAGGATAGAGCGATCGTCCATGACCGGTCAAGGTGCCGGAAACCCTGCGCGCTCCTGGGTGTATGAAACGTGGAGACCGTGGTTTCTCAGCCTGCTCTTTTTCTACCGTCGCTGTGGTTCAGGGCTTCCTACCTCGGGGGATCATTGTCGCTCAAGCATGGGCTGATCTAGTAGCCAGCCTGAAGCGCCTCGGACCAGCTTCCAGGTGCCGCTAAAACGCTGGGTGCTCGGGGGAGTGCCCAGGGTCTCCAGAATCTCTACTGCCACCGTCACCTGTCCGGGCGCGGCATCTGAGCTTACAAGAGTCGCGCGGTCAACCCGGATTGATCGGGTCGCGGCGAAGCGTTGACGGATATTTAGGTCCGTCGGAAACCGCTCGCGCATCCCCAGCGTCCACAATTCCGCGGCGGCCTGAAGCTCACCCTGGTCAATACGGCGGTAGAATTCTCGAACCGTCTCCACGGGATCCAATGCCGTACTCGACGGACTGGAGCTGTCAGATGGTGGGGCCGCGGTAGGGCGAACAGGAGCATTCGTGGGCGTGAGTGAAGGGCTGGCAACCACCTCAGGAGTCGATTGCGCAACAGACGGGATCACCGTGGGAGTGACAATCAGTGTCGGTTCCGGCTTGCCCGTCCTGAAAGTCTCTGGAGCGGGACTGAGAGTGGGCGGAGCAGTGCCCGTGGGCACGGCGAGGATGGCTGGGGACGCCACAGGCGTCGGCGCCAACGGCGGAGCGGCTCCCCGTCCGCCCAGCGGTGCAGCAAAAACGAAGGAGTAGAGCCAGAGCCCAACAACAATGGGCACCAGCATAGCCAGCATAAACACAACGCGGTTCGCCCAAGTCGGCATAGTGGCTTACCATATGCACAGCCCGTACCCTGAACATTGAACCCCATACCCTCACTTCGTGGTGCGGAATGCAGCCTGCACCCCAAATCGGTCGGCTCGCTAAATACTGGCGGGATCCACCCCGCGTTCCTCCAGCCAGTGCGCCATGATAGGCGCGAGCTGATTTGGCAGCGCTCCGAGCTCGCGATGGTACTGCACAGGCTGGACCCAGCGGAGCTCATCCAACACAGCCCAGGCCAGGTCAATCAACCCGATTTCAGGTCGCGCGGCCATAACCGCCTTCACCGCACCACCGATACGTTGAGCGATCTCCAGGCTGTCTGAAAGTGTTTGCCGCACCTCATCCCCGTGGCGAATGGGCAAGTTGATTGCCCGCGACCAGTCAAATGCGTGCGCTAGACACAGCGTTTGAATCGGCATTTCCATCACTCGACGTACCGAGGCCTGATAAGCGGATGCGAAGAAGTAAGATGGTAGCCCGTGAGCAAAACCCTGAATTGCATCCCCGCTAAAGAGCGTGGCCTGAGGCTCCCAGAAGAAGCTCACATGCCCCAGTGTGTGCCCCGGCGTATGGACCACGTCTAGCACGACACCTTGGCCGAGGTCAATCCGGTCCCCGTCCTCTAGCACCCTATCCACGTGAAATGTGCCGCCCAGGTTCATCGCTAAACGCGGCTGGCGTGCAGCCAGCATGTCATCACGCCCGAGGACGCGGAGCGGAGCGCTATTGTCACTGGGCCCCTGCATGTAGGCATCGACACCATCGGCCGTGAAGAGATCATGGCGGTGCAGATGGACCTGAGCCTCCGACGCCTGTTGGATCTCCGCGTTCCCGCCGATATGGTCAGAATGTCCGTGGGTGTTCAATATGAAGTCAACGTCTCCAAGCGTCAGGCCAATCTGCCTGAGCGCGGGACCGATCCACCGCTCCGGTGAACCGGCAACGCCCGTATCGATCAGGCCAATTTTCTCACCGCGCACCAGGTAGACATTGACCAGTGCATTCCCGTTTTCTCCAAAGAACACCGGTATGCGCGCCACGTGATCATTCAGAATCTCCATGAAGCCCTCCAACTGTTGGCGATTGTATTGCACGAGAATCGGCCGCGAACCCGACCGCACAGTAGCGCTCGCCCCGTGCTATGCTGCGACCGTCATTCTCATGGAGGTCCGGCCATGACTCGTTCAGCCATTGTTGATGCTGACGGCCACATTATCGAAGTTCGGTCTGAGCTGGTGGCGCATTTGCCCGCGCCCTATCGTGACAGCGGCAACATTCTGCATCTGGGCCGCCTCTTCCCGCAGATCGACCATCTCCATGCCTCACCCATTGAAACCCCCTTTAATCCGCGCGCGACTCGGCACGATGTCGGCCCGGATGAATGGATCGAATTTTTGGAAGACGTGGGCATTGAGGCAACGGTGCTGTACCCGAGCGCGGCGCTGGCCCAGGGCTGGGTCACTGACCTGGATTGGTCGGTAGCCCTGTGTCGCGCCTACAACGACTGGCTGCACGCTGAATATATCCAGCGCAGCCCACGCTTCAAGGGCATTGCCATTATCCCCATGCAGGATCCGGAAGCGGCGGTTCTGGAACTGCGCCGAGCCATTGAACAGCTTGGCATGGTGGGCGCCATGATCCCGTCCAACGGCCTCCCAACGGAAGTTGGCTCCAAGATCTACTGGCCGATCTATCGGGAAGCGGATCGCCTGGGCTGCGCCCTGGCCGTACACGGCGGGAGCCATCGGGGGTACGGCATGGACTATTTCAACCGCTATGCGCCCGCGCATGGCATTGGACACCCCCTGGGTCAGCTTATTGCTCTGGGCAGCATTGTCTTCAACGGCGTCTTCGACAAGTTTCCGAATGCGCGCATCGGCTTTATGGAAGGCGGCGTGGCCTGGCTCCTGATGGCGCTGGAACGGTTCGATCGCTCCCATGAGACGCATCAGCAGCTTGACCCCACCGGGCAATTCCGTGGCCCAGGCGACGGCGAGAAAGTAAGCGCCTACATTCAACGGCACATCGACGCCGGTCGCCTGTTCATTGGCTGCGAGGGGAGCGAGTCGCTCATCGGCAAAGCCGTGGAGCTGGTCGGCAACAAGCCGTTCATGTTCTCATCCGATTTCCCGCACGAGGTGAATAATCACTTTTGCAAGGAGGAGATCGAGGAGCTCGAGGAAAATGACGAGCTTTCCGTGGCAGATAAGTCCGCCATCCTAGGCGAGAACGCCCGCCGGTTTTATCAGCTCGCTGGTGTCCCCGCAGCAGTGTAGAAACAAACAGAGCCGCATCCCGTAAGGGTGCGGTTCCCCATCCGCAATCCCCGGTTACCCGGTGCGGTCCGGGACCCCAGCTCCGAGCCGCGACCGTCAGCGAGCGGGTCCTCCCGCGATCGCCTCTCCCCCGGCATCGGCCATCACGACGGGATCCGAGCCGCATCCCGTGAGGGTGCGGTTCCCGCGGCAGGTGCCCTTAACCGAGCAGGAGGAATCTGCCTCGGGAACCGCTCGCTGACGGTCGCGGCTCGGAGCCGGGGTCCCGGAACGTAGCCGGTGACTGGGGATACCGGGGGAGGGACCGCACACTTACGGGATGCGACTCTAAGATCATGGGAGGTTATCGACTGTATGACTGACAACGCCGCGGCTCTCACTCCAGATATCTCCGCGGCTCTGGCCGCACCAGAATTGCGGATCGAAGGGCCGTTGAAGGTCACCGGCCGGGCTCGCTACGCAAGTGACGCCCACAAACCGGGCATGCTGCACGCTGGATTTGTGCGCAGCCCGCACCCCCATGCCCGTATTGTGGCGATAGACACCAGCGCGGCCCGACCGATCGACGGAGTGCATGCCGTTCTGACTGCTGAGGACATCGGTCATCGCCGATTCGGCCGGACGATCAATGACTGGCCGGTGCTTTGCTGGGATAAGGTGCACTTCATTGGTGACCGTGTAGCCATCGTGGCGGCGGAGACGCCCGAGGCGCTCGAGCGAGCCTTGCAAGCAGTGAGGGTTGACTATGAGGGGCTGACACCAGTGCTGGACCCCCTCGCGGCCCTAGCGGACAACGCCCCAATCATTCATGAAGATTACGCGAGCTATCTCACGACCGGCAGTGGTTGGCCCAATCGCCCCCACCCAAACCTGCACGGCATGTCGGTGATCACCAAGGGTGATGAAGACATTGAGCTTGCCCTGGCCCGTGCGGACCGCGTATTTGAGCACACGTTTCATACGCCGCGCCAGCATCAAGGTTACCTTGAGCCCCACGTCTCAATACTCTGGATCGAGGATCAATCCGTTCGCATCATTACGTCAAGCAAGGCGCCATTTCGCTTGCGCAATCAGATGTCCGTGGTGACCGGGCTGCCCGTGGAGCAGATTGATGTGGATAGCTGCTACGTGGGCGGAGATTTTGGCGGTAAGGGTCTGTCCATGGATGACTTTGCCCTGTACTACGTGGCCCAGGCAACCGGCCGTCCGGTGAAAGCCGTCATGTCCTATTCCGATGAGCTCCAGGCGTCCGCGGGTCGCCACGGCGCGGTTATCCGTCTTCGTACCGGCGTGATGAACGACGGTCGCATCGTGGCGCATGACGCGGAGGTCATCTTTGATGGCGGAGCGTTCGCCGCCGGCAAGCAGGCCGAGGATGGCGTCCTTGCATCCGGCGCCAAAACCATGGCCCCTTATTCCATCCCAAACACGCGCATCACGCTGAAGACTGCGTATACGAACACCGTGGCGGGCGGCCATATGCGCGTCCCGGGCGAGTTTCAATCGGTATTCGCGGGCGAGTCACACGTGGACCTGATCGCCTCGGAGCTTGGGATTGACCCGCTTGAGTTTCGACTGATTAACGCGGTGCGCGTGGGCGAGACCGGTCCCACCAACGAGGTAGCCCGAAGCCCAAAAGCGCTGGAGATACTCGAAACACTCCGGCGGGAGCTGCGCTGGGGGGAGAACGATTCGCAGCCAAACCGCGGACGAGGCGTGGCACTCGGTTACGGCCATACCGGCGAGGGCAAGACAAGTGTGGTGTTTGCTCTGAAACCGGATGGCATCATTGAAGTCCTGACCGGTGTTCCTGACCAGGGTAGTGGCGGACACACCGTGATTCGCCGCGTTTCAGCCGCCACTCTTTCAATAAAGCCCGAGCGGGTCGTCATCCGTCACGGGACCACGGCTGAGGCCCCACTCGACCCCGGCGCGGGTGCCAGCCGGGTCACGCACATCGTTGGCCAGGCCTCGTTGCTTGGCTCCGTGGAGCTGAAAAGCCGGCTGGAGGAGCTCGCGACAGAGGTGATGGGCTGGCCCGCGGGACACGTACACATCAAGGACGACCACTTTGTGGTTGACGACGAGAACGGCCAGTCCGTCCCGTTCGCCGAGGTGACCGATTGCATTTTGGCCAGCGGAGACGTCAAAGTTACCGGCGCATATGGCTCCGCGCATGCTCACACTGACCCATCCGACTACAGCTTCTACGGCTATGGAGTTGAGGTTGAGGTGGACCCTGAGACCGGCGCGGTCTCGGTGATCGATGCGCTACTTGTCGCGGATGTTGGCACAATCATCAATCCAACTGCGCACCAGGGTCAACTTGATGGCGGGTTCATCTACGGACTCGGAAACGCCATGATGGAAGACCTCGCTATGCAAGACGGCCGCGTCACCGCCGCAAATCTGGGCGAGTACAAACTCCCCACCAGTGAGGATGTGCCTCGCTTTCGCGCTGTCCTACTAGAGGCGCCCGCTGGACCAGGACCCTTCGGTTCCAAGATGGCCGGCGAGCTCGCCAGCACGGGCGTAGCACCAGCCATGGCCAACGCGATTGCCGCGGCCTGTGGGGCCCGCTTGTCGCAATTGCCTCTCACATCAGAGCGAGTATACGAAGCCATCAATAGATAACCGCTCAAGAGAACCGCTCGGGTAGTCGTGAATGGCTGCCCGAGTAAGCGGTACCTCGCATGCTCAAATTCAGGGCGATTTTGCAGTGGGAATGAGTTGCTGCACCATCCCAAAATCATCGGCAGGGCGTTTCTCACCGGAAGGTGCTCAGATCTTTCGGAGGGAAGTGCGTGGACCCGGTTGACTCTTTTGATCTGCCCTTGGCTCCATCTCGCCCACTAGCGAGTCATCATCAATGGGTCTGGCACCTGGCGAGTGACCATCAGAATCAAGGTGCTGGCTGGAGTGCAAACCGGCCACGGCGAACCTGGCAGAGCGGAGCACTGGCTACGCCCCTGACCGGGTGTTTGAGTCTCCGGTGAGCAGTGATTAACGTTCTCGCGACACTCACACCGATCTTTCGCGACCACGCCATTGAACGAGCATTCCGGTTCGCTTCCACTCGAATCAGCGTCGTCGTTTCCGTGGTGCTCATTGAAATCACGGCATTTGCCCTGATGACCCAGGTAGGTGCAATGGGCTTCCGCCCGTTCATCCTGTCACAGGATTTCCGGGCACTCTATACCGCCGGCACAATGATCCAGACGGGCGTTGGTGCCGAGTTCTACGATCTGAACACGCAATACGAGTCGCAGCGAGCCTGGGCGCCTGAGTTGGATCGACTGGAGAAGTTAATGCCGTTCCTGTCGCCCCCGTTCGCGGCGTTACCACTGGCGGTGGTGGCCGCACTTCCGGTGGAGCGCGCCTATCTCGCCTGGCTCAGCATGAACCTGGTGATAGGGATCATGGGGCTGGCCTTGCTTTCCCGTCCTTTCTGCGACTCCATCCGCGGACATGGCAGGATCTACCTTCTGGCCTTTGCGTTCCTGCCCGCCACTATGGCCCTGGTTCAGGGACAGCTCTCATTCTGGCTTGTTCTGATATTCGCCCTCGGCTGGCGGGCGCTTCGCCAGGGACACGAGGTCATAGGTGGAGCGCTGCTGACTCTCCTCGCCATCAAGCCGTATCTCGTGGTAGTACCGCTGCTCACGCTTCTTGTGTCAAGACGCTGGAAAGCACTCGGCGGGATGGTTATCGGCGCGGTGGCATTGATGTTGATCTCGGTGTACCTGGTGAGCCCGCGCGGACTCGTTGGTTACATTGGACTTGCGCAGGCCGCGGCAAGTTGGGGCGACGCGTTTACAGTTCATCCAAAGGAGATGCATACGCTGCGCGGCGCCATCCAAGCACTCCTGGATACGAATGAAGCAGGTCCCGCGCTGCTTCCGTGGGCGCTCGTTTCGACCGTCCTGCTAGCGGCTGCCTTATGGATATTGAGAAGGCCAGCGCCGCCCGGCGCCGCCAACTTTGATGCACAGATGGCAGCGATCCTGCTGGTAGGCTTGCTAGTGAGTCCCCATGGCAATCTCCATGACCTGAGTCTTCTGGGGCCGGTGCTGCTCCTAACCGGGAGATGGTGGACGGAAAACACGCCGCGATTGAACTGGCTCACCTGGTTAGGACGAAGCGTCTTTACCGTGCTGTATTTCTCTCCGTGGCTTGCCTTCTTGTGGGGACCCATACTGGGAGTCACGCCAACGATCCTGGCAATGGCTCTTGCCGCGCTTACGCTGTTACTTTCGCTGGCTGGAGCACAGAATAGCTGGACCGGCACCGCAATGGACACCGTAAACACTGAAGCCGTGAGCTCATCGCTTAGTTGACCGTTCAGCGTTGCGGGAGAGCGAGAGGCCCCACGGGACAATGGGGAATAAGATCACCGCCGGCCGCGCCCAATCGTTCCGGCGAGACCGATGCTCTGGGGATGCCGCTCGCCCGGATGATGCACCAGTATTTGGCGGGCTTCCTGGGCCGGCGTTTCATTCTGCTGCGCAGCGCTCGCGTGGATCGCTGACATACCGGTAGCGCGGCGGTCTTGTGCCCCGCGCCCCTAGGCCTCGCCAGGCACGGTATATCCGCCGGGGATGCGGGCATCCTCGGGCGCGGGGCACAAGACCGCTGCGCTACCGGGAGACGCCGCTCGCACGGATGACGCATCGGTCATGAGGCCCGTGTCACGGGTGGCTCGGAGGGCTTTCGGTTGGCACGCCGGTGGCCGTTGACTCTTTGGCATGCTGACGAGAAGCCTGGGGGGGGCGCGGGCAGCACCGTCCGTCGATGGCTATGCGACGGCCAACTGAGCCACTACCGCCGCATCATTTCCAGACTAGCCCAAACGCCCTTTGGATACTCAACCTGATGCTGCATCATCAACTCGCGGCGCTGAGCGGACGATTCAAGAATGCCAAGGATGACCTCCGTGGTGGCGCGCCCCCAGGCACCGTCGTGCGCAGCAAGTGGCCTGTCACTGGCCCAGGCATCGTAGAGCAGCTCCACCTCGGTTGAAGTGTAGCGCTTGAGGTACTGATCGGATGGGGTCACGTCAATTTCATGACGACCATGTTCGTCGTAGAGCAATAGGCCCGTCGGTGACTGACGAATGTCACCCTTCTCACAGCTCACGACGGTGATACCAAAGAAAGCATGCCGCTTCTCTGAGCCGGCCCCAACCTGTAGGCCCGGGCCGCTCCGCTCTCCGCCAAAGCGCGTGGAGTTCTTGAACGCGATCTCCTCATCCCGACTCTGAAAGTCTTTGATCCGCCGACGTGTTCGGGCATTGGTCTCAGGGTCCTGGGGGTTACCCTGCAAACCAACGCCCCAGTGCAGCTCAGTCGTGTCAAAATAACCGTAAGCGTTATAGGCGAGCGTGGCTGCGCAACGATTCTCAAACTCGAGAAATGCGGTGTAATTGCCCTCAACCGGGCGCGCTGGATCGGCAATTGAGGTCGTGGCTTTCACGCTTCGCACGAGCCCCCCACCGAGCATGCGTGCGATCTCAACCTGTACCGGCCCCTGGCGCCAGACAAGACCTTCACCCATGGCTCGATCCAACTCAATCTCACCGCGCGGGCGATACAGCCAGTCACTGTAGAACCAGGTATTCACCATCAACGGCGCGCCCAGCTCCCCGCTATTGACAATATGCGCCATGGCCCTAATGGGCGCATCCATGGCCTGAGAATGGCCTGTGACCAGGCGCACGCCATTGCGTTCAGCCGCGTCGATCATTCGGTCACAGTCTTCGAGCGTAAGCGCCATCGGCTTATCGCAGAATACTTGCTTGCCGTGGTTCGCGGCGATGATGGCATGCTCGGCATGGAGATGATTTGGAGTCAGGATGTAGACGGCGTCCACATTGGAGCTCGCGCACATCGCTTCAACCGTGCGATAGGTCTCTCCACCAAATTCACTTGCAAACTTGTCCAGCGCCTCGTGTCGCGGATCGGCAGCCGCGGTAATCTTGATACCCGGATGAGCATGAAGCTCAGGCAGTGCATTGGGAACCGCGGTCCCCAATCCGGCCATCCCTACGCGCAGTATCGGTTTTGATGATCCATTGACAGTCATAAGTTGGAGCTCACGCGGATACAGGTTGCTGTGAGTGTAGCGCAGGAAGTCATTGGCAGGTTCGATGAATCTCTCGGGCTCTCGTGTTTCTCTCGAGCATGCTCGGACCGAGGCCTACTTCACAAAGAAGCTGCGCGATGCTTTGCCGGTGCCACCATCCGGGGCCTCGGCGGTCACTCGGACAGTGGTTGTGCCGCGATACTTGCGCATGGACCAGTCATGCATTGAGCGTCCATTCAGATCACTCACCGAGGCCTCTCGCTCAACCTCGGGGTCCTCATCATCGACAATGAAGCGAACAATTGCGCCTTGTACGGGCTCAGAATTGCGGCTCACGTAAACGACAATCTCCTGTCTATCGTTGCGGCTTACTTCCGGGAGCTTGAATCGAATTTCTAGCGAGACCGGCAACCCGGGCGTAGGATCAGGTTCCGCCGCGCCAGGCGCCGCAATTCGCGGAAGCGGCGTGCCTGTGAGAGCCACTGCTGGCGGAAACGTAATGGTCTCCACCGTGTGAGCCGGCGTGGGAATCAGGACAGCGAGCTCTTCAATGATCAAATACTCCGCCGCAAGCCACCCTACGCGACCAACTGAATCCCGCACCGGCCGCCAGGCTCGGCCTTCTGTAACCTGCTCCGGTCCGATGAGCGTAACGACCGCCCCCTCAGGCACAACGGTAAGCATTGAGGCGGCCCGACTTGCTTCCGATCGGAGTACGACGCCTTCACCACCCGTTCCGGCAACACGAGCGGAAGGTTCGGCCTGCGCGGAGACGCCCAGAGTCAGCGAGAGCAGAAGTCCAGTGGACACCAGAGCAAGGATGCCCCAGCGCCAAGTCACCATTCTTCGCATCAGGGATTGGATCACTTATTGCCCTTTGCATCCTCATCTGGAGACGGTCAATGGCGCAGTGTCCAGATTTTGTAGAGATGCGGGTACCGTTTGAATACCGTACGGTAGCCAGAATGGTACTTGAGATAGCTTCAGTTCACGGTAACGAATGGGTGAGGTGCTTGGATGCGCGTAATGATCACAGGTGGAACCGGCTTTATCGGCAAGCGACTTTACGGGGCGCTCAATGACCGAGGTCATGAGATTACCGTGCTCACGCGCAACCTCGAAACAGCCCAGGCTGCCTTGGGCTCAGATGTGCGCGGACTTGTCTGGAATCCGGCTAGCCACACTGAGCTCGTTCCTCTGCCTGGTGGTACGGATGCAATCGTGAATCTGGCTGGAGAATCGATTGCCAATGGTCGCTGGACCGAGGCGCGCAAAGCGAGTATCCGCACATCACGGACTCAGGTGACGCGTGCAATCGTAGGGGGAATGCGAAGTGCATCAACGCCGCCTTCAATTCTAATCAATGCATCTGCCATCGGGTTTTACGGCCAGCGAGGTGATGAGCTCTTGACTGAACAGGCCACGCCGGGCCACGGATTTCTCACCGATGTGGCGGTTGAATGGGAGCGTTGTGCACACGATGCTGAGGCACTCGGGGTGCGGGTTGCGTTGATGCGTCTAGGCATCGTGCTTGGCCGCGATGGCGGAGCACTCCCACGGATGGCGCTCCCGTTCAAGCTTTTCGCTGGTGGTCCGATCGGAAACGGTCAGCAATGGATGTCCTGGATTCACGTGGATGACGTCGTAGGCATGATCATCTGGGCACTTGAAAACGATGCCGTCACGGGCCCCATCAACACGGTTGCTCCGGAACCACTGAAGAACGCGGAGTTCAGTCAGGAGCTTGGCCGAGCCATCAGCCGCCCAAGCTGGCTGCCAGCGCCAGGCTTCGCCTTGAAAATCCTCTTGGGAGAGATGGCTGACGCGCTTCTGCTGCATGGCCAGCGCGTCATCCCCGCCCGCGCACTTGAGCTGGGCTACTCATTCCAATACCCCACCGCCCGCGCAGCCCTGGAAGCAGCTTTGAGCTGATATCAGGGCCAAGGGTCAAGGACCAGGTGGCGGGGGTCAGGGCACGGAGTGGATTCAGGACACTCTCCTGCCCTCTGACCCTTGCCCCCTATTTGGCACGGTTTATGCATAAGTCAGCGAAGGCTCACATTCTCGGGAACCATATGCACCCTTTCAGCGTTATAGAGAAGGAACGGTGAAGGGAACTATGGAAAATCAGCCCCAACAAGACCAGATCGCCACCATTCCTGAGAGTGTGTCGCCAGTCTCCGAGGAGAACGAGATGCCCTTACTGGTCGACGACCTCGAAGTTTCGCGCGCAGCATCCCATGAGACGGGCGAGACGGCCCAGGAATCCCTACCGCTATATCTGCAGGAGATAGGCCGCGTTGCCTTGCTCACTGGGGCAGAAGAAGTGACGCTGGCAAAGGCCATCGAGGCCGGGAATCTCGCGTCCGAACGCATGCAGGACCGCAGCGAGCTCACGGAAGAGGAAATTACACAGCACGAGGTGGCGATTCGGCTGGGACAGCGCGCCCGCCGGCAGCTCATTGAAGCCAATCTTCGACTCGTGGTGAGTGTGGCCCGCCGTTACGCCAACCGAGGCATGCCCATCGCTGACCTCATCCAGGCGGGCAACATTGGCCTCCTGAGAGCCGTTGAAAAGTTTGACTATCAGCGCGGATTCAAATTCAGCACGTATGCCACATGGTGGATTCGCCAGGCCATCACCCGAACTATTGCTGACCATGCCCGAACCATCCGCATCCCGGTTCACATGGTGGAAACCATCAATCGTATGGTGCGCACACTCGGCCGGCTCCAGCAGGAGTATGGACGGGAGCCCACCGCTGAAGAAATCGGTCGCGAGCTCGAGATGACGGCCGATCGAGTCCGGGAGATCAGCCGCGCCCTTCCCCCTCCGATGTCTCTCGACACCATGGTTGGCGAAGATCAGGATTCCGTGCTCTCGGACTTTATCGAGGATCCGGACGCGCCAGACCTTGATGACGCCGCCGGTCGCGCCCTCCTCAAGGAGCAGGTGCGTGCAGCACTGGACTCGCTCACTCCCCGGGAGCGCTGCGTTTTGGAACTGCGCTTCGGACTTGACCGCACCGAGAGCCTCACACTCTCTGAGATCGGCGATGCTCTCGGCGTCACACGGGAGCGCATTCGCCAGATCGAAGCAACCGCGCTCCGCAAGTTGAGACATCCTTCCCGTTCACGCAAGCTGCGCGAGTTTGCCAGCTAGTCTCAACCGCTGATCCGAAATCAGAAGCCCCGTACCGGTACGGCATCGGTACGGGGCTTCTATCGTTCTTCTCAACTCAACTCGCGGCATTCAGGCACCGCCAACGGACTCGCGGCCTCTGTCTCGTTCCTGGTAGGATCCACTCCGCTCATGACGATGCCAGATTCAACTCAGAATCCCAGCCCCCGCCCACTTGATGGAGTGCGCGTGATTGAAGCTGGGCAGATGATTGCCGGGCCCTTTACGGGACATCTCCTCGCCGACTTTGGCGCCGAGGTCATCAAGCTTGAGGCCCCCGACCGGCCCGATCCAATTCGCACCTGGGGCGCCATGTACAAGGGCGTGGGATTGTATTGGCCCATTCTGGCACGCGGGAAGAAGGCCGCGACGTTGAATCTGCGTGTCGCCCGAGGTCAGGAGCTATTCAAAGATCTCATTCGTCGGAGTGATGTTCTGGTGGAGAACTTTCGACCAGGCACTCTTGAAGACTGGGGCCTGGGATGGGATGTGCTCCGTGAGGTCAATCCCCGGTTAGTGATGGTTCGCGTAACGGGCTATGGCCAAACTGGCCCCTACCGAGATAAAGCAGGGTTCGGTGCCATAGGAGAAGCTGTCAGTGGACTTCGGTTTCTGACCGGCGAGCCAGGTCGCAGACCTGTGCGCGGTGGCGTAGCTCTGGGCGATACCCTGGCCGGCACTTTTGGTGTCATTGGCGCCATGCTCGCGCTGTATGCGCGCGATACTGCCGGTGGAACGGGGCGAGGGCAGATGGTCGATGTCGGCATGTACGAGGCGATCTGGACGCAGCTTGAGGACATTCTGCCGGAGTTTGAGAAACTGGGCCGAGTACGTCAGCCAGTAGGCCCGGTCTTGCCGGGCATTGCTCCCTCCAACGTCTATCCCACCCGAGGCGGGGAGTGGATTGTGATGGGGGCCAACCAGGATCAGGTTTTTGGCCGATTGTGCGATCTCATGGGTCAACCCGCATGGAAAACGGATCAGCGATTTCACACACACGTTGCCCGTGGAGAGCATCAGGAGCTGCTGGATAATCTCATTTCCGCATGGACGGCGACGCTTGAGGTAGAGACGCTCCTTACGCAGCTTGATGACGCCGGTATTCCCGCGAACCGCATTTTCACGGCCGCAGACATCGCCACTGATCCACACTACGCGGCCCGAGAGATGATCATCTCCGTCCTGGACAATCAGATTGGCGAACACGTGCGCATGCAAGGGATCGTTCCCAAGCTTGAGTCCACGCCTGGTCGAGTGGATGCCGGTAGCCCGGGATTTGGCGAGCACAATATAGCCGTCTGGGCAGAACTGATGGGACTCAGCGAAAGCGAGATCAGTCAGCTCCGAAGCGCGGGCGTCATCTGATCGTTGCGATCGGCGGGCGTTAGCCCTCGATCGTCGCTGTGAGTCCGCACGACTCTAATCGATCACGGTAAAGCTCGGCTTCTTCGAGCGGGCAGCGAATGACGATGGCTCGTCCGTTGCGATGTGCTTCGAGCATGATCGCAATGGCCTGTTGGGTACTCAGTGACGGCACCGAGCGCCGCAGCGACTGGACCACGTGGGTCATATCATTGACATCATCGTTGTACAGCACCACAGAACGCGGCCGAAGGGCACCAATGACCGGCTGATCGTCTGACTCGATCCGCGGACGAGTGCCCGGTGCCGCCGGAGCCGCGCTAGTAATCCGAAGTGTCTGGGTGACCAGCAGCATGGTTCTCATTCAGCTTACCGGACGCTGACCGAATCATGCACACCATCGGCACAACGGGCCGTTGTGCGTCAGGCTCCAACCTGGAGACGAGGTGAGCCACGACACCTGGAGTACAATCGCACGCAACACACCCTGCGTTTGGAATTGATATGCGGAACCTGACCATTGGCGTTCAGATCACCGAGGGCGAATCGATCCGAGCTATCGACGCTTTCGTTCACGCGGAACGGCTCGGCATCGATGCTGCCTGGATGACGCTGGGCGGCGTGCGGATCGACCCAACTGCCATTTGTGTTGGCGCTGCCTTGAGAACCGAGCGCATTCAGATTGGCACGTCCATCGTGCCAATCTTTCCACGGCACCCCTTTGCGCTGGCACAGGAGGCAAAGGTGGTAGCGGAGCTTGCTCCAGGCCGTTTCCGCCTGGGCATCGGACCCAGCCACAAGGAATCAGTAGAATCCTCCTGGGGGCTCACGTTTCATTCCCCGCTACCCTACATGCGGGAATACGTGGACCTGCTGAACGCGGCTTTGCGCACGGGAGGGGTAGTAAAGCACTCCGGCACGTTCTTCAACGTGGAGGCAGAATGGGGAGCGCCCGTGAACCTTGAGATCATGGTCTCGGCCTTGCGCCAACATGCCTTCGAGCTGGCAGGTGAGTACACTGATGGCGGCATTAGCTGGGTGTCTCCCCAGCCGCACATTGAGCGTGTAGCGATCCCAGCGCTCGCCACCGGATCGGCTCGGGCCGGCCGCAACCCGCGAGCAAAGGTTGTCATGCATGCCGTCGCCTGCGTCCATGATGATCTTGATGAGGCCCGTGAAGCCGGCCTGGCCCAATTCCGGCACTATCCGCGACGCCCGTACTACCGCAACATGTTCATGGAGGCGGGTTTCCCAGAAGCCGCCGACGGCACGATGAGCGCCGCAATGGCGGACTCAATCTTACTGGCCGGGAATGAGCAGGCCGTGGAAGCGCGACTCCGCAACATTTCCGCGGCCGGAATCGATGAAGTGCTGCTCTCGGTCGTGGGCGCTGGGGTCAATGAATCCGCTTCGGTGGAGCGCACACTCAATCTACTTGGCGAGGCCAGCAAGGCAGGCTAACCAGATCGTTGGTAGTAGCGGACTTTAGCCGCGTTACCCCCGATCACGCTGACGGTGGCCGGAACTAACGCGGCTGAAGACCGCTACTACCAAAGGTGAGGCGGACTCGCTCCGCTCGCGCGTGCTAGCGAAGCGTCGCGATGAGCGTTGCGTCACTCACCTGATAGCCGCTGACGCGCTCATGAAGCTCAGCGCTCACCACCGGCAGACGACATCGGCTGCTGGCCAGGCCAAGCACGTGGTTTGGCACGGTGACTTCCGCGCCGATCTCCAGATCAATAACGCCGGTCGCGAGATCAATCCCGACAGCGTGCACGCCCGCCAGATCCATGAGGGCGAGACGCAGATCAAGAGTGTCACGCTCAAGCGGCGTAGCACAGATCATTCGGAGGATGGCACCGGTTTCCGGCACCACGATGCGGGGCTCCGCCGGAGCCATTTCACGCGTCTCCCGCACAACGCGACGTCGCACGGGCCGATTTGATGCTCGCGGTTTGTCAAGAGCCTTCTTCAGGCCCAGCCTATCGTCCACGGGCTTATTGCCCAGATGGGCCGCCTTCATGTGTGCCGAAGCCTGTGCCGCCATTTGTCCACAGATTGGGCAGGTCCATATTGAATCACTCATAGCTGCGTGTCGCCATTGTGCATTGTTCTGATCGCTGGCACAATGGCGCAAGCAGCGAACCTTCCTCGGAGGCAGGGACTATGCCAGATCCACATGAACAGACTCTACCAGTATTGCAGGTGATTGCCGACTGGGCCGGCATCTCGCTCTCGGACGACGAGCTCGCGGCTGTCGCGGGCGCCGTCGAAAATAACCGGGCGCAATTGGCGGCCCTCCGTGCGGCGCTTGTCGACTCCGAGGAGCCTGCTGGCGTATTCAACACGCCGGCGGGAGCGATGGACCGATGACAACAGCCGAGCTTACCCTTCTGCCCATTACCCAACTTGCCCAACTGATCCAATCTCACGAGATCTCGGCCAGCGAGCTCACTCATGCCTACGTCGATCGCATCGAAGCCCACGATCACAACCTCCGGAGTTATCTCACTGTTACCACCGATCGTGCCCGAAGCGACGCTCGACGAGCAGACGTGGAGCTCGCCCAGGGACGATCTCGAGGACCCCTCCACGGGATTCCACTTGCCCTGAAGGACTTGTTTGATACCGCCGGAATTCGCACCACCGGCGGATCGCGCCTATTCTGGGACCGTGTACCCGCGCAGGACGCCACGGTCACCAGTCGGCTCAGCGCCGCGGGCGCGGTGCTTCTGGGCAAGCTCATGATGCATGAGTTTGCCATAGGCAGTCCGTATCTGGATGATGCGATCCCACCCGCGCGCAACCCGTGGTCCATTGAGCACGTGCCCGGGGGCTCCAGCTCCGGCTCGGGCGCCGCGGTAGCGGCTGGGCTCTGTGGCGCGGCCTTGGGAAGTGATACTGGGGGATCCATCCGTGGACCGGCCGCCTACTGCGGCATCGTTGGTCTCAAGCCCACCTATGGACTTGTCAGCCGCGCCGGCGTGCTCCCGCTCTCCTGGTCACTCGACCATGCGGGACCAATGACCCGCACCGTTGCGGACACCGCACTCATCCTTCAAGCTATAGCCGGGTATGACCCGGATGATGCGGCGAGTGCTCAGGTGCCGATCCCTGCGTACTCCCGCGCCCTAAGCGGATCGTCTCGCGGGATTCGAGTGGGCGTCCCGCGGTCGTTTATTGAATCAGCAGGCGGCTTGGAGCCTGCCGTTCTTGCCGCCTTTAACGAGTCCCTTCAAACGCTGAGAGAGCTCGGCGCGGAAATGAGCGAGATTGAGATTCCCGGTATTGAGCATGCTGAGGCCATTCAGTCCACCATCATGCTTGCGGAGGCGGTTGCTTACCACGAGCAACCGCTCAAAGAGCAAAAAGCACTGTACAGTCGCGGATTTCTGGAACGTGTTCGACCCGCCATCTTCCATAGTGCCACGGATTACATCCACGCCCAGCGAGGGAGGACAATGTTCTGCCGATCCATGTCCGAGGTGCTCACCCGCGTGGACGTGATCGCCACGCCCACGATGATCCGTACTGCGCCAACCTTCCGTGAGGAGGCCGAGGGTCGATCCCCCCTCCGCGGCCAGTTTAATCGAGTGTTCAATGCCACGGGCCAGCCGTCACTCTCAATCCCCTGTGGATTCGACCCGAAAGGCATGCCCATCGGCCTCCTGATATCGGGTCGAGCGTTCGAGGAGACCACGGTGCTCCGGCTCGGTGACGCCTACGAGCGTGCCACAGAGTGGCACCTGAACCACCCGGAGCTATAGGGGCCTCAGTGTGCATTGGGTGCTGGTACACCCCAAGCTTGTGACACGCAGTGGATAGTCTTGACCACGAGCACTGGGCGATCCTGCTACCATCCTCTCCTCTGTCGAGGATAAGCATGCGATCACCCATTTTGCGCGCTCGGGACAATTACGATGAGGACAATTGAATGAGCAAACCTCTCCGCAGCCTTCTTTTCGCCCCGGGCAATCAGCCGCGCAAGCTGGCGCGCATCGCCACCTTCGGGTCCGACGCTGTCATTCTTGACCTCGAGGATGCCGTACCGATCTCCGAGAAGGAGTCCACTCGGCCGATGGTTCGTGAAGCACTGCCCACCCTCGCGGCGGGCCCAGCTCGATACGTGCGAGTGAACGCGCTGGAGACGGGTCTGACCAGGGACGATCTCGAAGGCGTCTTTTGCAAGGAGCTTGACGGAATCAAACTCCCCAAGGTTGAGGATCCAGGCGACGTGCTGGAAGTGGATCAGATTCTCCAGGATCTGGAGGGCGGGCTTGGGCTTGTCATTGGCTCGATAGATCTCATTCCCACCATTGAAACTGCACGCGGCGTGCTCAATGCCCAGCCAATCGCGGCGGCGAGTCCACGGGTGAAGCGACTTTCATTTGGCGCCGCGGACTTCTGTCGAGACATCGGGGTGAGGTTTGGCGGGAATCTTTGGGAAGCGGACGGCCTGGAGCTTCAATATGCCCGCTCATACCTCGTGCTGGCCTCGCGCGCAGCTGGGATTGAGCCGCCACTGGACACCGTCTGGATTGATATCCGTGACAACGCCGGGCTCGAGCAAGATGCTCGAAACGCGCTGCGAATCGGCTTTCAAGGAAAGTCGGCCATTTACCCCGGACAGGTTGAGATCATTAATCGCGTCTTCTCGCCAACCGCCGAGGAGCTCGACTTCGCCAGAAAAGTTGTGTCAGCGTTTGCTGAGGCAGAATCCCAGGGTGCGGCCGCCATCCAGGTGGAAGGGCGTATGGTGGACTATCCCATCGCCGTGAAGGCCCGCTGGGTCCTTGATCGAGCGGCGCAATGGAGTTGAGCAGGTGATATGAGCTGTCGGGGCTCATTCTGCGCGGATCGATTGCACTCTCCAGAGCACCAGCAGGCCCAGCAATGACGTTACCGCGCTGGTCTGGAAGGCCGCGGCATACGCGCCAGTTAGGTCGACGATGGCCCCGAAGAGTGGTGCACCAAACATGATTCCCACAAAACTGAACATGAGATTCAGCCCTGCCGCGGTTGACGCTGCCCTTCGCCCGGCAAGCTCTGAAACAAAGAGCATGGTGACACCATTCCAGCCGAGAATTGAGAATCCTAGAACCATCAACGTGGGGATGAGCAGATAGACGGGCGTCAGCGGCCCCATGAGGCTGAGGGCATACGTGCTGAGGCCGGCGAGCAGGCCAACACAAATAAGCGGTGGCTTCCGCCGGCGATCAAAGACCGTGTCGCTCAGAATATTCCAGAGAACTCGCCCCGCCACGCCTGAGAGCTGGGCCAGCGCCAGCAGGCGGCCAGCATCCTCTAGGGCATACCCCATGCGCTCCTGGAGAAACAGCACCATAAAACTCACCACGCCAAGCGACACCCCGGCAAAGAGGAAGCACGTGCAATTCACCAGCATGATGTTGGGATTGCGGACAACGTCACCAAATGACGCGGCAGGCGGTTCAGGCGTGTCTGCGTGGGGTGGACCGGCAGGGTATTCTCGGTATACCAACCAGGCGACAAGACCAACACCAATGGCCGCCAATCCAACAACGAGCCAGGCCGTGCGCCAGCCGAACGCAACGGCCAATGGCGGAACTGAGATACCCATGACAGTGCCCGCCCAGGCTAGCCCAGCTTGCTTGACGCCCATGGCGAAGCCACGTCGCCGGACCGAGAACCATTCCACAATGGCCCGCGTCGTTGGCGGGAGGGCGATGCCGTTGCCCACGCCTGAGAGCAGCATAAGGCCGAGCAGAACCGTAAAGTCCGGCGCCACACTTGCGATCACAATGGGCAGGCCCACCCCGAGCAAGCCGAACAGAAACAGCCAGCGGAGACCGAACCGATCCCCTGCACGGCCTGCTGGAATAAGCACAAGTGCGCCGCCAAAGTAGACGGCCGTGACCAAGAGACCTACTTGTGCGCGACTGATCCCCAGGTCCGCTACCAGAAATGGCGCCAGCGGAGAGATTGCTTGATTAGAGAAGGCCGCGCTGGACTGCACAAACAGCCCACACATCAGTACGACCCACTGATACGGCAGGTCCTGAATACCCGAAACGCGCTGCCGCGGGTCGGAATCGGCTGGTGGTGACGAAGGCGCGAGCAGACTCATGAAATTGGCGAGGTAGCGTGATCCTAGCACGACTTCAGGGTGCACCCGAGAAGCCCCCTGGAAACTCAGGGGCATTTCAAAGTCGAGTTGTCGGCGGGACGAGGTAGCACGGGGCCGTGTGCCATAGGAGTGGGCACCTTTCATCACAAACGCGTAACAGGACAC
>JBJXFJ010000607.1:0-3016 GCA_046154735.1 Chloroflexota bacterium
GAAGTGATAGAGCAGCCGAACGCCAATGCCAGTTGATTCATTCTTATTTTGATAGGGCGGGATCCAGGCCTTGTCACCCGTGGAGTAGGCGGTACCGGCAATATCCAGGTGCACCCAGGGTACGTCAGAGACAAAGTTCTGCAGAAACGCCGCGGCGGTGATCGTGCCGGCCGGGCGGCCGCCGGTGTTCTTGATGTCCCCGAGCGGGCTCTCAATCTGCTTGTGATACACGGGCCAGAGCGGCAGAGGCCAAACGCGCTCGCCTGATGCATCGCCGGCACGGCGCATCTGGTCAATGAGATCCTCGTTGTTCCCCAGGATACCCGTGGCAAAGTAGCCGAGCGCGACCACGCAGGCGCCGGTGAGCGTGGCCATGTCCACAATGGCATCTGGCTTCTGTTCAACGGCATACGCCAGCACGTCCGCCAGGGTGACGCGGCCTTCCGCATCGGTATTGAGAATGTCCATCATCTTGCCGTTATAGGCGCGGATGACATCACCGGGCTTGTAGGCGGTACCGCTGGGCATGTTCTCCGTGGCCGCGAAAAGGCCAATGATGTTCACATCTGGCTTGAGCCGGCCCATCAGGTCCATGAATCCAATTGTGGCGGCAGCGCCGGACATGTCATGGCGCATCCATTCCATGCCCTCAGCGGGCTTCAGCGAGATGCCTCCGGTATCAAAGGTGATGCCTTTACCAACCACGGCGAGCGTGCGGGTGGCGCGCGGACTGGTGTAGCGCATGACCGCGAAGCGCGGGGGAAGGGCACTGCCCTGGTTGACGGCGAGAACCCCACCGAAGCCCATTCGCTCCAGGTCTTCTTTACCGAAGACCTCGATGGCGTGGCCGTAACGATCGCAGATCTCGCGCGCCTGGTCAGCCAGGAATTCGGGCGTGCAGTAATTAGCCGGGCTGCTCGAGAGACGGCGCGTGATCATCGTTGCCTCAGCGCAGGCAGCACCAACCTCAGCCGCTCCCCGCATGCGTGCCGCCCGCTCAGGATCGTGCTCCACAATGGTCATTTCCAGGACGTCCGTGGGCGGCTTCTCGGCTGGGCTCTTGAATTCTGTCAGGGTGAACAGTGCCAGAACCGAGGCTTCAGCCACGGCCTGGGTGGCATCGGCCGGATCCAGACCGCCAATGCCCGCCCCATGGACGATTGTGGCAAAGCGATCGAGCTTGAGATCACGAGCCTTCCGGGCGGCTGCCGCGGCGGCCACCCGGGCGGACTCACAATCAAAATCCCCCTGTTTGCCCAATCCAACCACGGCCACTCGCTCGGCCGCGAGGCCTCGGAACTGACCGAGGTTATAGAGCACCGTTACCTGACCGAGGTCGGTGTTAATCTCATGCCGCCTGGCAAGCTGGCGGATCAACCCGCCGAGCGCTTCATCCACCGCTCCGGTTGCTCCGCCCGGCTGTTCAACTCCCTCGAACAGGTTCACCACGATTAGTGGTGTCACAATTTCCGTGACAGCGATTGGCTCCACACGGACCTGCATGCGTACCCTCCTAAGTGAATCAGCACCGTAGTGTTGTGGTGAAGCCCATCAACTTCGCTGGGCTCATCGAGATATGTAGTGAAATGAGCGCTTTTCGTAAACCAGCTGTACAGACTGGAACATGAGGCGACGAGGAATGAGTGATGGATGATAGGATCCTCCACCTCCCGCATGCTGCAGGCCGAAGGCTGATTTTTCTTTGTCAGCCGAGCCGTTCATCCGGCCATGCGCCGAGTACGGTAAGTGATACGCAATGTTGCTCAATGCGCTTCACCGCCTCACGCACTCGATCTTCCTCAATATGCCCTTGGAGTTCAACGAAAAAGAGATAGTCCCAGGCCCGCCGGCGCGACGGTCGCGATTGAATTGCGCTGAGATTGATCGAAGCGTTGGCAAATTCGTTCACAATATCACGCAATGCGCCCACTCGATCGCGGATGCTTAGGAGCAGCAACGTCTTATCGCGGCCGGTCGGTCGATCGCTGGTGGCCGGGCCGATCACGAAGAACCGCGTGAAGTTACTGCTAATGTCCTGGATGCCTTCCGCGAGCACGTCGAGTCCGTACACATCGGCCGCCAGGCGTGGGGCCACTGCCGCAACGTTGGGCTCCCGCGCGGCCAGTTCGGCTGCGGTGGCCGTGCTGGCGGATTCCCGGATCTCGCGACCGGGCAGGTGCGCGGCGAGCCAATTGCGCGTCTGAGCGATGGCCTGCCGATGGGAATAGACCGTGGTGATCTCATCCAGTGAGCAGCGGGCCAGCAGGTTCTGCGCAATGTGGAGCGTGATCTCCGCGCATACGCGCAAGTCTTTTGCCGCAAGCAAGTCGAGCGTCTCGTAGACCGAGCCCTCGGTGGTATTCTCGATGGGCACCACGCCAAACTCCGCGCCGCGCCGCTCGACCTCGGCGAAGACGTCGGCAATGGTGGCGAGCGGGATGAGCTCGTTGACGCTACCGAATCGTTGGAGCGCTGCCTGATGAGTGAACGTGGCTGCCGGACCAAAATATGCGATCCGCATCGGGCGTTGGAGACGGCGCGACGCGGCCAGCATCTCGCGATAGATGGCGGCGAGGTCACTCGGACTGAGCGGCCCGGTATTGATCGTGGCCAATCGCTCCAGAAGCTCGGCTTCCCGTGCCGGTACGAACACCGGCGCCTCCGCCCCTTTGACCTGGCCCACCTCCAGGGATATCCGCGCGCGGTCATTCAGCAAGGCCACGATCTGATCATCGAGCGCGTCAATGCGTGCCCGCAGCTCGCTCAACTGTGTCGCCGGATCCGAGGCCATGCAACTCTCCGAGTGCGCGCACCTTCGTTGGCAACGCGCGTCATCCGCCATTGTATCGATTCGGACGACAGCAAGGGGGCAGGTGCGAAGTGCAAAGTGCAATGTGCAAAGTGCGAAGTGCAAGGTGCAAAGTGCAAAGTGCAAAGTGCAAAGTGCAGTGTCCCGGTGACCGGCCAAGGTGTCTACCCCCGGCGCCCTGTCATCCCGAGGGACGAGGGATCTCCC
>JBJXFJ010000610.1:0-2562 GCA_046154735.1 Chloroflexota bacterium
TCGTTTGACCCGCGACTCGAGCGCGCGGCTGAGCAGGAAGGCGTGCGTCTGGTGCGCGCGGCGGACTTGTACGCGTAGACGGCGGGGACGAGCGCACGCGTGTGATCCGAGATCTGCGCCTTACCGCCGAGCTGTTTACGCCTCACCCCGTGCGCGCCGCGCCTCGAGGTTCGTGGAATCCGCACCCATGTAGATGCCACGCTCCCACTCGCGCTTCAGCGGATCATGGACGTGGATGGCCATGCGCCCGATCTTTTCAATCTCAATCTCGCAGAATTCGCCGTCCTGTAGCGGGCCCAGGCCCTCGTGGTTCGTGCCGCAGGCAATCACGTCACCGCTATTCAGGGTCATGATATTTGTGGCGAACTCAATGAGCTCCGGCACCCGATGCTCCATATCATCCGTCACATAGTCATGCCGCAGGTCACCGTTGTTCCAGAATTTCACCCACAGCTTATTGGGATCCTCAATCTCATCAGCGGTGGTGATGCACGGGCCAATGGGGGCAAATGTGTCGAAGCTCTTGCCCATCCAGCTTCCCTGGCGCCAGGTGCTCCGCCCCTGGCCGCGAGCCGATACATCAATAATTGCCGTGTAGCCGAAGATGGCCTTGCGCCAGTTGTCTTGCGTCACCCGCTTGGCCGGGCCGCGGATGACCAGCGCCAGTTCCGCCTCGTGCTGGAACACCCACGGGTCGGTGTAATCGGGGAGCTCCACGGTGTCGCCAGGGCCAATCACGGCATCTGGATTCTTCAGGAACAAATTCAGCGGACGCGCCTCGCGCTGGGCGTGCTCCCAGTAATTGCCGATGCAGCAGAGAATTTTCCCCGGCCGAGGTAATGGCGGGCGAAGCCGCACCGCGCTCAGTGGAATAGCCAGCCGCTCTGCTGCCAGTCGCTCGAGCGCGGGGCGCATTGACTCGAACTCATCGATGATAAGTTGCATGAGATGTTGCGGCGAGGTGGGGTTAAATGTCGCGGTGGCAGATGAGACATCCACCACACCTTCAGCCGTGAGGACTCCAGGATGCAGGGTTTGGCCACTGCCGGGACGTTGAAAGAGCACGAGTCGCATTGAGGATTCCTCCGGAACGTGAGTCTGCAGTGTGTTGAGCTCGGATGGACCTTACCGCAAAAATGGAACGAAGAACGAAGAATGAAGCGTCCAGCCTGAAGCATCGTGAGTTGCACGGTGAATAGCCAGGTGCGCAATGATTCAACCTGAAATACGCCGGGGGAGGGACTGTGAAGCGAAGTACAGAACGCATACTGACAACCCATACAGGAAGTCTGCCGCGATCGCTGGGCCTCGTTGCAATGATCCAGACGCGCGAGGCGGGTGAACCCGTTGATGTCCAGCAGTTTGCCGCGACGGTACGCACTGAGGTAGCCGAAGCTGTGCGGAAGCAAGTTGATGTAGGCATCGATGTGGTCAGTGATGGAGAGCTCGGGAAGCCGAGCTTTGCGACTTATACAGTAGAGCGGATTGCTGGCTTTGGGGGCGAGAATCCTGAACCTCGAGTGTCCAGAGACTGGGAGACTTTTCCGGACTGGTCCAGCCAGATGCCCCGACCAAACATGAAGCGTCGGCTCTGTCTAGAGCCGCTGATCTGGCGAGGCGATGGCGCGACGCAGACCGATCTCGAGAATCTCGCCGCTGCCATTGAGAGCTCTGGGGCGAAGGAAGCATTTATGCCCTCGGCATCACTGGGCATCATTGCCGATATCATGGTGAACCGATACTACCCATCGGAAGAGTCCTATCTTCAGGCTCTGGCCGAGGCGATGCGCCAGGAGTACCGCGCGATCACGGACGCGGGGTACATTCTGCAGATCGATGCTCCAGACGCCGCCATGGGGCGCCACATGCAGTTCCGAAACAGCAGCCTTCAGGACTTTCGAAAGGCGACTGAGATGCGCATCGAGGCGCTCAACCACGCACTCGAGGGCATTCCTGAGGAGCAGATCCGCTTCCACATCTGCTGGGGAAACCACGAAGCGCCGCATGTCCACGACGTGCCGCTAGCGGACATCATCGATCTCATATTCTCCGTGCACGCCGGAGCGTATTCGATCGAGGCGGCCAATCCTCGGCACGCTCATGAATGGCGACTGTGGGAAGACGTGCGGCTTCCGGAAGGCAAGGTGCTCATTCCTGGCGTTATTGACACCACCACAAACTTTGTTGAGCATCCTGAGCTTGTGGCGGAGCGGATAGAACGCTATGCACGGCTCGTGGGCAAGGAGAACGTCATCGCCGGGACGGACTGTGGTTTCGGCACTATCGCCGGCCGCAGTCGCGTTCATCCGGAGATCGTCTGGCATAAGCTCCGCGCGCTGTCAGACGGAGCGGCCCTGGCGTCGAAACGCCTCTGGGGCTGATGATCCAGCGAATCGAGGATGCCCCGGTTCGTAAAACAGGGTCATTTCAAAGTCAAGTTTGCGGTGGGGCAGCGCAGGGTCATTTCAAAGTCATAGAGTCTCGCGGGGTGTCGTTCGAACCGGTGGCGGCGGGTCTCCGTACCCGCCAGTCAACTGCTGGGGCACTGGCGGGCACGGAGAC
>JBJXFJ010000611.1:0-10190 GCA_046154735.1 Chloroflexota bacterium
CCATGGTGCGGATGGTTTGCTCTCAGGTTCAGGCAGCGTGATCGTTGAGCTTCAGGTGGCACTCTTCGATGCGGTTCAGCGCAACAATCTTGCCGCCGCGCGCGAGATCAGCGATCGACTTTTCCCCATCACTCAGGTGTTCTATAGCGATCCCTGGGTGGACATGCACAATCGCATGAAGGAAGCGCTGGTGCTCCTGGGTCGGCTCCCGAGCGCGCATGTGCGTCCGCCACTCTTGAAGCTGCCTCTGTCTGAGATCGAGCGAATTCGTCAGGCACTTAGGGAAGGCGGAGTGCTGGAGCCACAGGCTGTGAGAGGCCGCGGCCTAAAGCTTGGAAGTACCGCCACGATGTGAAACACAGAGACACAGAGACGCAGAGTGACGGAGGAGTGGCAGGTGGCTCCCGTTCCACTCCCTTTCTCTGTGTCTCTGTGTCTCCGCGTCTCTGTGTTTCATTTCATCTCGGTACTCAGGAGAGGATCCGCTGAGGGAGTGAGCGCCACCACCGGAATCACCCTCGTGGTCTGCCGAGCATAATCGTCATAGGCGGCATAGATCTTCACCGCTTCTTTCCACAGCCGCTCGCGCTCGTCGCCGGCCACGGTTTCAGAAGTTACCTGAATGATTTGGTCGCCGATCTGAATTGAAGCGCCAGGCTTGGCCTCGAGGTTCAAGTACCAATCCGGATGCGTGGGAACGCCGCCTTTTGACGCGATGACAATATAGCGTAGTCCATCGCGCAGATAGAGCAACGGCACTGTGCGAGGCCGCCCCGATGTTCGCCCTTGAACGGTCAGCAAAAGAACTGGCGCGTTCCCGAAACTGGCGCCCAACCGACCTTTAGAGAGACGCAGCACCACAAGGTGAACAGTTGTCATGAGCTTGATGAGTAGCTCTTTCATCATTCTCCTCCGTCTCCAACCTCAGCAGCGAGATCTCCAATCGTTGTCCGAAGTAATCTCAGACCAACGTTGGGTGAGTCTAGAATACCCTGCTCAAGGATACGGGCGCCGACCGTTTGGGCAGCCACCTGATGTCCGCGCGCCATCCAGTGCACATCTTGCTGAAAATAGAGTCGCTGGCCGGCGGCTTGATCTCGGAGCGCGGTGCTCAGATTCAGCAGAGAGATGCCTCGGCGAGCGGCAATCTCCGTTACTCTGCGCCCGGGCGTATCCAGGTCCCAACCTTCGTCCGGCAGGCGGTTCCGAGCGAGGATCTCCTGCCAGTCATCCTGGTAGATCTCCCAGCGCGTGGGAGCATAAACCAGGAGAAATGCCGCGCCGGCCTGTTCTGCCTGATCCCGGGTCGCGGCCAGGAGCGCTTCGGTGATTGCCCAGGCGTCTTCCCACTCGGGCGAAACGTCCGCCGCAAATACGGGCATTTCTGTCTTCACGAACTGTCGATCAGGCTGTTCGCGACCGTCAGATTCATCCTCATTGCCCGCGCTTTCGTCATTTGGGGCGGTGGCGAAGCGCGCCAGGATACCGGTGTCGAGAAAGGCGAAGACGAGTGATTCGCGACGCAAACGCTCCACGATCCCCTCATCCTTTTGCTTCTTTGGGCTGAAGGAGAGCGCGCGGAGCCGGCCGTCTCGACCAAGCGCAAAGTAGGGCTTTCGAGCGCCAGTGAGGTTGTGCTCAATGCGGGCACTGTTATTGGCCACGTCGTTCCCACCGTAGAACACCAGAACCACCAGGTCCGGCTGGTGGCGCACCATCTCATGCTGGAGCAGTAGGAACTCCTGGCCGGTGCTGAACGCGCGCACCCCGGCGTTGATCACTTCCGTCTGATCTTCCCCGGTTGTGTTCAGATAGGACTCGAGCTGACGGGGGAGGGTATCAGTCACCGCCACCTCCGCGCCCTCCACGAACGAGTCCCCAAGTACTACCACGCGGCGCATACCCGCTGGCTTGAGATAGGCTAGCTCCCGCTCTCGTAGGCCTTGGGAGTTGATCTCCACACGCGTCATGTATTCCGACGTCCGGATCCAGCCAATGGTGCCGGGGGTGTGGAAGCGGCCGTAGATTGAATGGGGCTCCAGATAGAGGTGGGCGCTGTAATTGCCCGGGAGAACCGGGCCAAAGGTGCGGAGTGTCCACTCGAGCCCGGCTACTGACATCGTGATCGTGAAGACAACGAGCAGGAGGCGCGCGACCCAGCGGAGGAGGATGGAAGTCCCACGCGCGGGCGATGTGATGGGCACAATCGGGCTTGTCAACGTGGTCTCTCTCCCGGCGATTCTGTCCGCTGGCGGGTCACGGTCACCTCGCGCGCTGTGCTGAGCCTATTCACGCTTACGTGAACACGATACCGTCCTGGGTCCAGTGGGGTCGTCAACTGCAGGTCCACTTCCGCGGGTGGCGTAGGTACGACAATGAGCGGCAGAGTCACGTGCTGGAGCTGATCCAGAGGTGGTGCATCGGAAGACAGCGATTCCCAAGTAACAGTCATGTCTCGTACTCCGTTCAATTCGTCCCGATAGATGGTTCCCTCCTCGGAGCGGAGCACGAGTGTGGCCGGAGCGGTGCGGCCGGCGGAGATGGAGTTACTGATCCGCAGCTCCGCGGTCAGGATCCCGTGGATGGGGTGCTTATCAGACGGATCCAGCTCCCAGACCGCGCTTTGAGCCGTGCGCAGAGTTTCACGAAAGCCAGATTGGCTCCATTCAGCGGACTGCATTCTGGCCCGCTCCTTCGGCGTGAAAAGGTTCAGGTCCAGTACAAGCGTGGAAATGCCCAGCTCGCTCATCATCAGCGCGACGGTTTCAGGCGGAGCAGCGTCCAGGAGATCGAGGAGGCTCTGGTACGCCGGCGGACGAAATCCGGAATAGCCATTCACCAAGGGCCGCCAATGGTCGATCGCAGTGAACATGCGCGGCGTCTCGGCCACTTCACGGCCCGCCGTGACCGGGAGATGAACGACTGCGCCGGACGGGACCTCGGTTGATGCCAGGTAGGTGACCAGGTCATGGTCCACCTGCGGAATGGGAGCCGAGGGCAGGCGACTGAACAGCTCGAGCGCGGTCACGAGAATGATGCTGAACGACACAATCAGGCGGGGAGCTCCAGGTCGGCAGCGTTGGAGGATCGCGGTCATGCCTGCCGCGCCGAGTAAAGCGACGGCGAGCGCCGTTATGAAGATGAACCGTGACGGGTTGCGCATGGCTTGGAATCCGGGCACCCAGTCATACAAGACGAGATAGGGAAGCGGCACTCCGCCAGCAATAGGGCCAAAGGCCAATACCACGCTCAGCACGATGAGGACCGCGGTGATCCGCACCACCCAGGGCGTGCCGGGAACGGTATCGGTTACCGAGCTGTGCGCAATGTGAGACCAGCCGAGACCAACGACCGCGAGGAGCAGCGGGATCATCCCGAGATAGAGCTGTTGCTCCACTCCTCCGGACTGAGCCATTGCGGGAGACACCAGCGCGTAGAGTTGATTTGTGTCATTGATTCGCAGGAAGCTCATGGGCCCGGCTGAATGACTCAGCACCTCAGAGAACGGCCATTGAAACGCCCATCGGTTGGCAACCTCGCGATACGGCAGAACCGTGGGGAGAATGGCGAGCGCCACGCCCAGCGCGCAGGGAATGGCAATGAACCAGACACCGGAACGAGCCAGCGGTCGATCAGCCCGCCAGGCGGCGAGTATGAGATAGATCGCCAGCGCACACGTCAGTAACCAGCCAAGGTAAATGGATGAATACCATTGAAGCGTTACACAGACCGCGGCAATGACGCCCCGGAACCTGGTGGGTCGCCGAAGAAATCGCTCCGTGGCCAGCAGCGCCAGGGGCATCCACCAGATTGAAAGGAGCTGGGTGTGAAAGTGGTGCGCCAGCCGAGGCGGTGTGAACGCAAACGCTAAGCCGGCAAACAATGCCGCGCCCACCTGTCCCGTCCAGGCGCGCGCAAGTGCGAAGGTTGCCAGGCCGGTGAACACAAATGAGAGTACATACAGCGCGGCAAACGCCTTCACAGGATTCCCGGTCAGGCCCCACAGGGCCACAAAGATGGGCATTACGCCAAGCTGATGCTCGCTGAAGGCAATGCTCCCGGCCTGAGGGAAGAACGTGTTGCCGTTAAAGAGCTGCTGAGGTGCTGAGCCCAGTGCATGGCTTTCCCATGCAAGCACCCAGAGGTTGAGCAGTGCATCATTCTCAAGGTGCGTACCGGACGCGGTGGGAACACGGTGGCCAAAATCTGAGAGCAATGACGCGGACATCGTCACGGCAAGGAAGAGATACAGCGCGGCTGCCAGCAGATAGCTCACATACGTTGAGCGCAGCCGCATGGCAGTGACGAGGATGCCGCGCGCTAGGATACGTGATCCATGATCATTCCTGGGTTCAAGCAACCGGCTCGATGCTTCTCAAGGGGCGAAAGCACAAAGCAGAAGCAGGCCGCGCTCCCCGGGGTACCAGTACGTTTGATCAGGTAAGATGCTCCTGCTGAACTCCTGTATGCTCCAAACGATCTACCGAGCTGCGCGGCGCGGCCAATCGTTCATCCGTGACCACCCGACGGCCTCCGCCCTGACGGCTGTGTGCGCGATTGCCGGAATTGCGCGCATCTTCATGATGCTGGGCGCGCCCGTCTTCATTATGAAGGATAGTGAGAGTTACTTCCTGCCGGGCTGGGACCTGGCACACGGCCGAACGATGGATCTGGAACTGCGGCGCACGCCGGCCTACCCCTGGTTCATTGCCGTGGCGCTCAGAGTCTTTGGGGATGAGCTCAGCTCCGTGGCGCTGTTGCAGCATCTCCTGGGAGTGGGGACCGCGCTGGCAACGTTTTGGGCAGCCCGGATTGCGTTTGGTCACGGGGTAGCGCTCTGTGCGGCGGTGCTCGTTGCAATCTCCGGCCCCCTCCTGATCTTTGAGCATTACGTGATGCCGGAGGCATTGTTTGCCTGCCTCCTCATGCTCGGCGCGGGCTGCCTCCTGCAGGGGCATGCAAGTCAGCGCCTTGGCTGGTTTGCTCTGGGGGGAGCGCTTATGGCCCTGGCCGCGCTCACTCGGCCGGCCGCTCAGCTTGTGTTGATTGGCCTGCCTCTGGTGATGCTGCTGGCTCGGGTACCCTGGAAAGCCACAGCAATTCGGTCCTTGGTAGCGGCTGGCGCCTGTGCGCTGATCACGGCGCCCTGGATGCTGGAGGTCTACCATGAGTACGGCATCGTTTCCAGTGGGGCAACCATTGGCGAGCCGCTCATATTTCGCACCGTTCATCAGGATCATGGTTTCCTGCTGCCTGATTCCACTGACTCGCCGTATCTGGATCCAATCAAGAATGAGGCACGCGAGACGGTGATCGAAATGGCGGCGAAGCGAGAGAACCCGAGTGCCATGATTCATCAAATCCGGCGTGACTATAAGCTGTCTCGTCCAGATGCTGATGCCATCTTGCGGGACGTTGCAATTGAGATTATCCGGATTGATCCTGCCTACTATCTTGAGTCAACAGCGCGACTCACCGCTCAGGTACTGCTGGGGCGGCATGAAGCGCTCAACCTGGCCTGGACATCGCGCCGCGATCGGGCCGGCGATGATGTATTAGAAAATTGGCAGTCAGTGCCCAGAATTCGTGAGCTGGTACAACCGGCCACAGATGACCAGCGCGAGGCGCATGAGGCCATTGATCGCCTTGTGAATGTGTTCCAGCCAGGCATCATGAATCCTCTGCTGCTCATGCTCGCGGCGGGAGGAATCCTGATCCGCGGTGTCGGGCGTGAGTCGCGCGCTGCTCTCCTCCTGGCCTTTATCCCCGGCGCACTGATTCTCACCGCCACGCTGTTCTCGGGTGGCGTATATCGCTTCCGCTATCCGGCTGACCCGTTTTTGTACATTCTCGCGGCTGCTGGAGGGGCATGGTGTCTTCAAGCCACGGGTCGTCTGTACGCTCGCCTGCAACGATTTCAGCGACCGGTCACGGCGTGATGTCTGGGCGAGCTACCGCGGTGCGTGTGAGCTATGAGCGCGGCGCGAGGGTAAAGCGGTCTCGAGTAGTGCCCTCGGCATCGTTCACCACAACGCTGAGTCCGTCCGTCTCCACGGAGAAGATGGCATAACCAACGAACGCGCCCGGGTAGTCGCCGTCCACTTCCGAACCGCTTGAGCCGAGGATCATTTGGGTAATATCGCCGATCTCGCGGCGATTGTATAGATGCTCATGTCCAGCCAAATACGCCGTGACTCGATGCTCGTGGAGCAGTTGCCAGAAACGATCTCGACCGGCCGGATAAATATCGAGACTGCCACCTAGGTGGGGGCCCACGGGGTAGGCTGGCGCATGCCCCATCACCAGAATATACGGCGCCTGAGTCTTGCTCAGGTCTCTGGCAAGCCACGCCATCTGCGCTTCGTTGAGCACGCCGCTTGAGCCCGGAAGCGCTGTGGCGATGCACACGAGGTGAACATCACCCTCATCCAGACTGTAGACCAGCTCCTTCATTCCTTCTGGGCCGTTCATTGGGAGATCGAACTGCCGTTGAAACGATTCAATTGAGGACCGTGAGTCATTGACGTCGTGATTACCCAGGCAGGGAAAGAAATCGTCAGACTCGAGACCATCCATGGCATCGTCGAGCGTGTCTTGGAGGGCATCCCAACGCTCATCAACACTGGTGCCTTCATCTGCGTTGATGAGATCCCCCACGGAGAGCACATAGCCGACATCCTCTTGGGCAATCCGTTCAACGATGCGGCTAAATACGGCCGGAGGTTTCCGTCCACTCTTCCGAACATCGCCGATGAGCGCGAAGCGCTGGTCGTTGTCAACCCCGCCTGCCGGTGACTCGTTACCCGGTGCCTGAGCGTACACTGGATCCGGTGCCGCGTGTGGAATCGAGGCGATGAAAAGGATCCAGGTAAGTAGCACAACGTGGGCGAGTTTGAGCAGATAGGTTCCAAGCATGTAGGCGGAGGCTCCAGAGCGATTCACTGGTAGTAACGATGGAAGACGTGACATGACGTGTTCCGTTTCGAATTCGGTGCATCTCTGTGACGTGCCCAGCTCACCGTGTTTAGGGGTAGTAGAGCACACACTGTGCCGCGCAAGCGGCACTTAATCCGGCATTGTGTGTGACGGGCGACGATTGATCACGATTGCGATAAGATCCGGGTCATCAAGGCGCTCCATGAGCGCCGCATCATGATCTGAACAACAGCCCGAGCTGGCGAGGTAAGTTGCCCGAAACTCGGACCGCACGAGATGACGAGATGTGCCGCTGAGCGCTCCATCTTCTCCTCGGCGGTACGCCAGGCAGGCCAGGCAACGATTGGCGGACGCGATGCCCGGAATTCGACCGTCTTGGAGCTGCGCCACGAAGCTCGAGAGCGTGTCCTCAGCAAGGATGGCCAGGCCAGTTACTCCATGCATCTCCTGTCGTTCCACCTCAACGAGGCGCCACCAGTGATAGGGACAGAATCCGTCCGCGGCGCGAATGCGGCCACGAATCTCCGGGTCCATCACCCCTTCCCAGAGCAGCATGAAGAGCCAGCGGCGCGTCCCCTCTGAGGCAAGCCGGCAGACATGACAACCCTCATGCTGCAGGGCATTCTCAATCTTGACCGCGGCTAAGTCCATGGACACCGGTTTGGCGGGACGCAGTCTGCGCCAGGCTCGTTGCGCGCGTCCCAGGACCGATGGCGTGCGCGGGGCTGACTTCATCACCGGCGGCGGCGTGCTCAGCATGCTCCCCGGAAAGCCGGCCAGGATGTGCAGCGCGCGCAGCCAGGCATCCTGCTCCCGGCCCCGTGCCTCGTGTCGATTGTTCCAATCGCTCTTGCGCAAGAGCTCATTCAGCTCGGCCACGAGCGATTCAAGCCGCTCAGCCACACTCACTTGGACTCGCTGGCGTAGCCCAGGCGCTGTATCGCTGATGATCTGCCGCGCATGGGGCCAGCACGCCGCGGTTGCGATTGCCCCCTCTGTCGCGAGTCCCGGGGTCTCGCGACAGAGGGGGCAGCTCACTATGCCATCGGATGCGCGGAGCAACGATGATCGATCGAACATCTCCGAGCGCGTGCCGGATTCCACGCTTAGCTCAGGTAGTCCTCGCGTCGAACCTGACCGTTCACTGGCTCGCCCTGCAGGAAGCGACGAATATTCTGCGCGGCTTTGCGGCTGGAATGCCGCGCCAGGCCGGGGACGGCCGAGGAGTTGTGTGGGGAGCCGAGGAAATTGGGCGAATCGAAGAATGGGTGCTGAATCTTGAACTCGCCGTGGCGCATGGGCTCCACCCACCAGGCATCGATTGCCACCTGAAAATCTGGGTGCGTCTGCATGTGCTCCCACAGCGGAGTTTCCTCCACATGGGCAGCACGGGCAATACTCACCAGAATGGCGTCTGGCTTGAGCCAGCTCAGCCGCTCCGCGTTGAACATGCCGCGCGTGGCATTGTTGTTCGGGATGGAGATCACCACAATGTCTGAGTTTCTGACCGCGTGCTCGAGGTTATCCAGTGTGCCAATGAAGTCAACCGGCTCGTCGGTTTTGCCCGTGCGATTGAGGGCGTAGATCTTGGTGCCAAACGGCCGTAACAGGCGGGCCGTGGCCTGGCCGATGCCGCCAAAGCCAATAATCGCGCACGTGGAGTCACGCAGTGACTTGTTGAGCTGACCCTGGGGAAAGTCGCCTCGGGAGAGCGCATTGTGGTTTGGCACGATTCGCTTGGCCAGCGCCATGATGAGAGCCACGGTGTGCTCCGCAATTGGCTCGGCTGTGGAGCCCGCGTTGCTGGCAATAACGGCCGTGGGTGAGAGCCGCGCAAATGGCATGAAGTCCACGCCGGCGCCGTGCTCCTGAATCATCTTCACATCGGCCAGCAGCTCAATCTCGCCGGGTCGCAGCTCCGCCGCCATGCGCCGGCCGAAAAATACATCCGCCGATTTGAGCGCCTCCGCTCGCGCATCATCTGGGAGATCGTTGATATAGGTAATCCGGGCAATATCACCCAGCACCTCGTGCAGCGATTCCCGCTCCTCAGGCTTTGGCGTGAACCCAACCAGCACGTGCGATTCAGACATATTCCAGGCTCTCCCATTCCGTAGGTACTGCGGAGCATAGCCGATCACGTAAGAAGTGGCTCGGTCGCTCGGTGTCACTCGGCCTACGTAAGGCTCTTGGCTCCGATGATGCCGAATGGCCACCCCGTGGGATCTGTATAGAAAACCTGTCGGGGTGGCCATTAGTGATCTCGAGGAGGGTTATCGCTCCATACCCTGCGCGCCAGACGGGACATCGTAAAATGCCAGGGTCATGGCCACGCTGGAATAGAAGCCCATCAGCGTGGTGACGTCGGTGATCCCCTCATGGCCCAGCAGCTTGACTGCCCGGTCGTAGAGTCCCTGCCCCACCCAGCGTGCATTGGCCAGGCTTGTTGCCATCTCGTACACCACCTGCTCACGCTCGTCAGTGAACGAGGTTGGTAACCCCGTCAGCAGCGCGTCCACCGTGTCATCGGGCAAGCCGGCGGCTCTGGCTGCCCGCTCGTGTGCGCCGGTCGAATAGACAGAGTGAAAATGGCTGCAAATGATGCACACAGCAATCTCGCGCTCACGCTCACTCAGTGAGTAGCCCGTCCGGTAGTACGCACCCAGCGGCCCCATCACCTTCGCCAGTGCAGGATTGTGCACATAAATCTTATTGGGACCCGGCAAACGGCCACGCATCTCAATCAATGAGTGATAAGCCTCCTGCTGCTGGGGCGTCATCTCATCGTACGGAATCTCGGCGTATCGTCCGAAGGTCGGGGTTTCTGCCATGCTGGTGCCTCCCACGGTCAGGCCAGTGATTGGTCAAGCATACTCGCTTGGCACCTTCGTGGGTCTGGGCCAGTGGGGGTGCACGGGTTCGTACGGTGGCGGTCGACCGGATGACGCATCGATCATGATGCATTCGCCCGGGCGGCTCGGAGGGCTGTCCCATGCCAGTGGTGCGTTCTAGTGCGGAATGACGAAACACTGCAGTTACGAATAGTCTTCTAATGCACTCAGAAGCTGCGCCCCGGAAATGATCGAGCGCGGGTAGCTCGCTGATACTGCCAGGATGTCGCGGTCGCCCATCACCAGGAAGTCAGCCCGCCCTACCAGAGCTAGTTGCAGAAAAGGGATATCCGCGGGGTCACGACACGCCGGGGTGGCGGGAGGATTTGATGTGTCTTCCACGACGTCACACCAGGGAAGGTA
>JBJXFJ010000617.1:0-14069 GCA_046154735.1 Chloroflexota bacterium
AAAGCAAGACCAGTTCACCCATGAGCGACCAAGCAAGAGTGACTCTCATTGATCAAGGAGCCTAACATGAGCATTAACGAACCACGTCCACGAACAGACACACCCGATACACTCCCACGAACCGACGTTCCCAGCACACTCCCGCGGACAGAAACCCGCCCATCGTATACCTCGCCCGCTCGGCGACACTACACTGAAACCGACCGAGATATGGAGCTTGAGGCTGAAATCCAGCCCGCGAGCAATCTCTTTCGCGATCGCGTGCGTTGGGGACCTATCATCGCAGGTGTCAGCACAGCGCTGACCTCACTGCTGATGCTCTCCCTTCTTGGCCTGGCCGTTGGTCTTACCACGGTGAACGCCGGCACCGCGGCGGCCACGGGCGCGCTCCCAGAGAATACCGGAACTACCGCCGCGGTTTGGGGCGCCGTATCGGCAATCATCGCCTTCTTCCTTGGCGGATTCATGGCCGGCCGCACGGCTTCAGTCTTCTCGCGAGGTTGGGGCGCACTCAATGGCGCAATGGTCTTCCTGATCGGAATCCCGTTCATGCTGTGGCTTGCAGGTCAAGGTCTCGGTTCAGTCATTGGCGGACTCAGCGGCTATGCGGGCGACCTAGCGAACCAGGCTCAGAACACCGCGCAGAACACCAGTCCAGTGGAAGTCGCGCGTACAGCCTCTCAGATCCGTAACGGCGCCTGGGGCAGCCTGCTCGGTGCAATCCTAGGGCTTGGCGCGGCCGCGCTCGGCGGCTCGGCAGGCACTCGTCGCCACATTGAGATGGACGCCGACACCGGTCGCATCCACGACTAGCAGCCGCCAAGGCAGCCAGCAAAACATTCAGCACGAATCCCGGGAGCAGAACTCCCGGTATTCGTGCTGTTCTCATCAATCTCGTAAGCGCGTCTAAACTTTGCCTGCCAGCGGATTCGCTACTCGAATCTCCTTGCTGGTGATGTTCCCATCCGTGTCCACCTCATAAAGGTAAACCTCGCCCGTACCGATCTCCAGTGACGGGATCTCACTTTCGGCGATGTTCTCAAGGTGCTTCACCAGCGCACGTAGACTATTGCCATGCGCCGAGACGATCACGTTCTTGCCGGCCTTCAGCTCCGGCAGAATGACCGAGTCGTAATACGGCGCCACTCGATCGTGCACATCCTTGAGAGTTTCGCCATTCGGCACCGGATAGTCCCAGGAGCGACGCCACTTCATGAATTGCTCGTCGCCATATTCCTTCTGCACATCCCACTTATTCTTCGCCGTGAGATCACCGTAATCGCGCTCGTTGATTGCCGCGTCCGCGGTGATTGGAACACCCACTTGACCCAAGGCGGTCAGGATCTCGTCCAAGGTTTGCTGAGCTCTCTTCAGCGCCGAGACAAAGGCAAGCTGAAAGTGAATCCCTTTCAGGGACTCGGCCGCCTGCCGGGCCTCACCACGCCCAATATCATTCAGCTCAATATCGCGCAGCCCCGTCCAAAGTCCAAGCGCGTTCCATTCAGACTGACCATGCCGCACCAGCGCAAGGTATGCCATGTATCCCTCCTCGCCACGCCCCGGCGGACGAGACTAGTCTTTCGATTAAAGGCTAAGGGAGGATCGGGGACGTGTCAAACTGATCAGTCAACGTGCGTCGCGATTCGCATTCCGGCACGCGCTCTGCACTTGGGAATGAGTGAGATTAGAACGAGGCCCGCGAAACGACATCTGAGTGCAGCACAGCGTTGTGCGGGACATCGTAATAGTGGCGCATTCATGGAGGATGCCATGGCTGTATCAGGGGAACGGAGACTCGTGGACGAGCCAGCGCGGGGCATGGGACCCAGCGCTGGCAGCAGTACTCTCGAGGGGCCTGTGCGGTGGCCGGTGGACTGGAGCGCCGCGTGGGTTGGTGCACTCGCTTCGATCGCCATTGCACTGATCATCGGGCTCATGGCACTGGCCGTGGGCGCCCATCGAGCGGGCCCTGCTCCGGGGATACCAAGCTGGCGGGAGTTTGGATTGGGCGCCTTGGTATTCAGCGTAGCCGGCGGCTTCTTCGCCTTCGTCGCTGGTGGCTGGATCGCGGGCAAAATCAGCGGTTGGCAGCGCGCCGAGCCAGCCATGCTCCACGGTGTCATTGCCTGGCTCATCGGTGTGCCGATCCTACTGATTCTGGCAGCGCTAGGCGCAGGTAACCTTATGGGCGCCTGGTATGGGGGTCTCACCGGCGTGCCGATGTGGGCCACTCCGTCTGGTCCGATTGCCGATCCAGGCGCGGCCGCTGCAGCCCGAAACGCAGCGTTGGGCGCTGTGACCACATTGCTCCTGGGTCTCGTCGGCAGCGTACTCGGCGGCTGGATGGCATCCGGAGAACCCATGCGTCCCGCGCATTACCGAACGCGGGACCTGGCCCGCGCTCCCCGGGCAGCCTAACGACCACAGAGCCGCATCCCGTGAGGGTGCGGTTCCTCGCCCCGAAGTCCCCAATCACGAGTTGTGATCATCACTCCCGTCGCCGAGCCACGACCGTCAGCGCGCGGGGCCAGAGGCAGGGTCCTCCGTGCGTGAACGGGGATACTGGCTCGGGACCCGCTCGCTGACGGTCGCGGCTCGGCGCCAGTGGTAACGGCCGATTACGGGCGTCAAATTAACACCGGGATCCGAGGTGAAAGACGTCGCCCCACGCCCTCCCCGCTACGCAACCCGCGCCACCTCGCTACGGACGCGCTCAGGCACTGGATGGAGATCCCAAATAATCCCCGCCCAGGACAGCGCGACAAGTATGTAGTAGGTGATGTCAATTTCCCACCAGAAGAAGCCCTGTCTGACGGAACCTGGATAATGGTGGTGGTTGTTGTGCCACCCCTCACCAAGCGTGATAAGAGAAAGAATAAAGCTGTTCTTGCTGGTATCGCCGGTCTCGTAGCGCTTGCGTCCAATCTGGTGTGCGAGCGAGTTAATGGTGTATGTCCCGTGATAAAGAGCAACGGTTGAAATGAAGAACCCCCAGACCAGGAGCTGAATACCACTGGTGCCAAGGTCAGGATTCACTGCTGCAATAAGTGCACCAGTAAAGTAGATGCACGCTGCAAGTGCAATTGCCACCGGGACATCGAAACGATCGAGAAATCGTAGCTCTGGAAACTTGGCCAGATCGGAAACGGCGCGGAGGTTCGTCGCGAAATTTGCACGGGCCAGAAACCAGCCCATATGGCTCCAGAGAAATCCGTGATAGCGGGGCGAGTGTGGGTCCTTCGGTGTGTCTGAATAGCGATGGTGATTTCGGTGATGCGCGGCCCACCAGAGAGGGCCGTGCTGAACTGCGCAGGTGCCCAGGATTGCAAGGATGAGCTGTCCTACTCGTGACGTCTTAAAGGTGCGATGAGAAAAATAGCGGTGGTATGCACCGGTGATGGCGAACATCCGAACAAAATACAGGGCCGCGGCAACTGAAATTGCCAAGGGGCTCCAGCCCACCCAGAGCACTCCAAGGCACATGACATGCATCGCGATATACGGCAGACTGCGGAGCCAATCCACACTTAGTGGAGCGTCTGGGTCAACCTGCGGTACGCCTGACCATGAATCAAACCAACCGACAACATTTCTAACGAGGTGCGTGAGCGTAGTAATCAAGGCGTCCATTTCAAGATGGGGTGACGCATGCGCGTCCCAGGTTAAGCGCCGCGGTGTCTCGTTGTGGACGATCTACCGGGCAGCGAGGCCGATATACGTTCGCTAAACTGTACTCAGTGAAGGAGGATAGCAGGAATGATTCCAGCTATCCTCGATATGGGCAATCGCAGTCAACGAGTGAGTTCGGGCTATCTCCGTTATATCGGATACCGCCAGACACCAGTATCGCTTGCCAGGAAGAGGTAGCCGCCGACGAGCAGGAGAGCTTCGCTACGACCAAGCCCTGCGGAACCTAGCTGGGTCCAGGAGAAACCTGCATCGGCGGATGTGCGAACTTCGCCACTTGTGAGCGCCGCGTAGACACGTGTTGGCACCTTGGGATCATATTCGACACCGCCTATGGCTGGTCCGCTCGGAAGATCAATTGCGGTGAACCACGTGGCGCCATTGTCCTTGGTGGCAAAGAGCTTGCCACCGCCTGGCTCAGCCCCACGGTGAGCACCCACATAAAATCGGCTGGGCTCGATGCCCTTGCCGCCCACCATTCTTGAGGGAAACAGTGTGGGCTGCTGCAATAGCGTGGTCCACCCAGCCCCCTGAGCAGTGCTAATCTCCAACTCGTCGCCAGATGGGACGGTGCGGCCCGCGTAACAACCGGCCGCTCGGAACAGCCGCATCTGGTCCGTGGGATGCGGAAACAAGAGGTTGACTCCCCAGCTACACAGCGTACCCATGAATGGCCCACCGATGCCCATCCAGACAGTGCCACCATTCAGTGTCCGTACCCAGTCGATATCGGTGCTGCTGTTGCTGGTGGCCGCATAAACAATCTGGTTGTTCGCTTCACTCACCACCACGGCAATGACCTTCGTTTGAGGGAGATCGGTATAAATGAGGCTCCAGCTTGCTCCACGATCGAGCGTCTTAAAGAGCCCGCCGGTGCCGCCTGCATAGATTACAGAGGAGCTCGTCGGGTCCACGGCGACCTTGCCAGCACCAGGTGGCAAATTCACCGGCGCCCAGGTATCACCTTGATCTATGCTGCGCAACAATGATGTCGCCGTGCGGGCAAAGATGGAACCATCTGAGGCCCTACTGAGCTGCACGATCTTGGACGCCAGCGCGGTTAGCTCCCAAGCTGGGTCGGGCCCCCAATCTCCATTGGGTGCAGTCTGAGCGCGGTGGTATAGCGGCGCTGGCCCAGAGGTCACTCTGGCTATGGCAAAGGCGCCCAATCGGCCATCCAGATGGCGGCTTACGGCCACGGCGCCATCCGGCTCGCCGCCCAGATTGGCCCATCCGCTCCAGAAGGTCGCTGAGGCGGGATCCTGCCAGATGTGCCACAGGGCATCATCATTAAGGACGGCAAACGCTTCCAGCCGACCATCCGAATTCTGCGCCACTACAGGATCATCGAGAAAACCCGAGCCGGGCTTACCCAGGTTGTCCCAAGTACTCCAGGACGTGCCAGAAGTGGGATCCTGCCAGAGATGCCAGAGCGTTTCACCATCTGCAATGGCAAAGACTTCCAAGCGACCGTCCGAGTTCTGACCCAAAGCTAATGAGCCAAGGCTGACCCCCACCGGTCCACCCAGAGCATTCCAGTCACTCCACGAACTGTTCGGCGCGGTCTGCCAGATATTCCAGAGCTGGCCCCCAGAGGAGAGACCAAAGAGCTCTAGCCGACCGCCTGCATTCCGTCCCGCCGCAAGACGAATGATGGGCGTACCGGACGGTGATCCGAGCGATGTCCAGGTGGACCAGGCATTACCTGATGGCACGCTCTGCCAGGCATGCCAGACTTCTGCCGTCTGGCCCAGCGCAAAGAGCTCCAATCGGCCGTCGGCGTTCTGGACACTTTTTAGCAAGTGCGCGGAGACACCACCGGGCGGCGCCCCGAGGTTGGTCCAGGATGACCAGGCCGCACTATTGGCCGATTGCTGGCTGATGCCCCAGACCACGCCACTGGACATGAGTCCCAATCGACTGAACACCTGCATCCGGCCGTCAGCATGCTGAGCTACTGTCATGGCGCCCAGTGATTGCCCGGGCGGCGCACCGAGATCCATCCAGCCAGTCCAGCCGCCTGGCGCGGTGGTATCCTCGGTAATCCAGGAAAGCTGTCGATCGATCGGGCCAGCGGTGTAGCCAAACACCGCCAATCGCCCATCCTGCTGAGGTGACGCCACGGGGCTCCCTGCTACGAGAGACCCGGCACGTGAAATCCAACTGGTCCAGCCCGGCATACTGATCCCCGCTCTTCACGCCTCCGCGCGATTGAAATCTCGCTGCGGAGCATATCGTCGTTTCAGTTCCGTGGCGAGGCCCGAATGGGTGATCGACGACCCCCGATTACACCGAGTTCCACTCATCGCAAGGTGCATAGCTGTCAATCATCCTGCTGCCACGCACTCGTTCGATCTGGAAGCCCGAGGTAACGGGCGGCAAGTCAAACAATGGTGTCTGCGGATTGTCAGGATCGCCCAGGCTTTTCAGATGTTGACCGCGCAGTCGCGTCCGCTTCGGCCGTCCCGATAGGGTGCGCACGACTTGTGTTCAGCGCAACGACGCCGAACACCACAACGGCCGCGCCAATTGGCACGCTGACCAGCATGGCACCCAGTCCCACCGCGGCCGCCAGCGCCCCACAGAGCGTGGGGCTAATGAGATTGCCAACGTCTTTGGCGGAGTTGTAAACGCTTGACGCCATCCCGCGGCTGATTCGAGTCTCATCCAGGTCGGCGATCCCGATCGTATTCGCCACCAATACAAGTGACCGAAGGAGCCCGGTCAGCACGAATGCGATGAGCATGGGCCAGAAGTAGGGTACCAACGGCATGACCGCGGTGACGGCGCTCAAGATAGCAAGTCCACCGAAACAGACTCGTTCCACCCCAAGTCGAGTGATGGCCGGCCCGGCTATGGGCCGTGTGATGGTATTCACCAGCGAGTGGGCACTCCGAGCGATTCCAAGCTCGCTGAGCGTGAGGCCGGCCTCCAGAGCAAAAAGTGGAAAGAACGTCATCAAGACACCCTGAAAGAAATTGAGCAGCAGCGCCACTAACGAGAGGATTACGACCCGGGGTTCAGTCAGCGCTTTGAGTCGAACTACCAGTGGCAGACTCGGCTTGCTAACCTGACTCACATCGTTAGGGCGCGGTAGCACTGATGTTCGATCGACAAGCAAGAACACCAGTGCCAGCGCCGCAAACCCCGCGGCCATCTTGAAGCCCGGCTCGTATCCAAAGCGGTCAGCCCCGAGGCCGCCGAAGAGACTCCCCGCCATATGTCCTGCGGAGAGGCACGCCGCGTAATATCCCATGGCTCGATGGCGACTCCCACCGGCCGGCACGAGGTCCATGAGCATGGCCAGGTTCGTGGTTCCTGCCACGCCAAATGAGAACCCGATCACTGCCTGAGCAATGCCAATGGCCACGGGGCCCTCAAGTATGGGGAAGAACCAGGCCACGAGCCCTTCGCCAACGAGCGCACCCGCGAGGATGTAACGTGAGCGATCCCGACGATACAGCGCGCCCGCGGGAACCCGTGAAGCCAGCGCGGCAACTCCGGTGAGGGCAACAAGAAATCCGATTGCCGCGAAATCGTACCCCTGATCTTTGAGATACGGAGGTACCAGAACCCCGAGCGTGCCGTCACATGAAATCAGAGCTACGACCACAGCATAGCGCAGCCAGGGCGAGGTCACAGCGGCACAAACCTAAGAGTCAAGAATGAAAGGCTACGAGCTATCTCCATTGAGAGAATGGCATGTCCTGCCAATGTCCCGCTCTTGCCCTTTTTGTCTTAACTCTCTCTCGTGAAGGCATAGTGCCAGGTTTCACGCTTGAACAAAGAGATCCTCCGGCTCATAAAGGGTCCGGCTCATACCCTGGCTGTAACAGCACTGGATGAGGTACCGAATGGCAGCACGGTTTGCATCGAGGCCGTTAGCATCGGGCATCAGTTGGCGTTCTCGCAGCCAGGGTAGATCCACACCCTGATGATCGCCGTCTCCGCTGGCAACCTCTTGGTGATACCGGGAGCGCGCCTGATTGAACGCCTCCATCAACGCGGGCACGAGTTGGGGATGACGCTCAAGGACTTCCGGCTTCGCCACCAACGTTGTATTGATAGGAAAGAAGCCAAACCTCTGGACGAACGCATCCATATCTCCATATGGATCACTCAGTACGCGCGGAGTGATGTCCTTGGGCTGCCCAGCTCCAGTTCCAACTAGCGCGTCAATCTCTTGATTCTCCAGCATCTTCTGCAGATCATCACCGGGCATCACGCTGAAGCGTCGACCCACGGGAAAGTTAACCCCATTGAGCGAGTCTGTAGGGGGTGTTACCCAGGCCATTGCTTCCCAGGGCACGTCATGCATGTCCAGCAGCATCCCGCGAATCCAAACAGCGGGATTTGAGCCGAGTCCGGCAGCCACACCGACACGCTTGCCAATCAGATCGGCCGCCTCATGAATGCCGGCATCGCGGTGAGTGGTCAGCCCGAGCTGCGGGAAGAAGCGGCTCGGGAAAATGGGAATTCCCATGAGCGGAACGCCCGCGTCGCGAGCCAGCACGTAATGCGATATGGCCAACTCACCCACGTCATACGGAATACTGGTGACCATGGCATTAAAGATCGGGGACGGCACCGGCCCCGCGCTCACGAGCTCTACGTCAACTTCAGGAACCTGAATTGATCCATCGAGGAGATAGTCGGATCCGAACCGGTTGCCCACCGCGACCGTAATTGGCATGGCACAACGCTCCATTGCAGTTCGCCCGCGCGGAGCGACGACGCCCAGTATAGGCTGTCTGGATGCGACTCACAACTCCCCGCCGCCACTAGCGCCAACAGATCCGCATCCCGTGAGGGTGCGGTTCCTCGCTCCGGAGCCCAGGGCCCCCGGCTGCCGCCATCACCACCGCCTCCGAGCCGCGACTGTCAGCGAGCGGGTCCCGAGGCAGTTTCCTCCGTGCGTGAACGGGGATACTGGCTCGAGAACCGCCCGCTGACGGTCGCGGCTCGGAGCCGGCGGTAATGACCCCAACCGCTGCTCGGGGAGACCGGGAGAGGAACCGCACCCTTACGGGATGCGGCTCTGTTGGTCAGTGTGGTCCTTCGCTTCAGAGACGACCTCAGTTAGGTTACTGGGAATCCGCCTTGACCCAGTCATCCAGGCGGTCAACGAGGTTCTTGGGCGTGGTCATATATTCCGCAACAAGTGCTTGGACCTTTTCACCGGGGACCGGCACAATGTCAAACTGAAGTTGGGCCGCGTCAGAGAGGAATGCGGGGTCCGCCATAGTGTTCATGAATCCCATGCGGAGTCCCTCCAACATTTTAGGGTCCATGCCCGGAGGCACGGCAAATGATCGTGACCAATTCAACGGTCGCTCAACGTAAGCCATAAGTGTCCGTGCATCGGGACCGAGATCTTTCACCAGCTCTTCTGTGGACGGCGCCTTGGCCCCCAGCGGGTCAGCCACACGACCGCCCATTGAAGCAAGAGGAATGAGCTCACCAGCGGTGACTTCGGCCCGCTTCTGGACCATGATGGACGACCAAGCAATGGCCACCGAGTCAATCTCGCCGCGATCAATTGCCAGGACGACTTCACGCTGGCCGTTGTAACCAGAGATCGTTCGGAATTTCCAGCCAGCATACTCACGCATCACGAGCATCATGTTGTGTCCAATGGTGCCCGCCGCGACATTCCCAATCTTGATCTCCTTATCCTTCAGTTGGTTCACGTCGGTGATCCCGGCCTTCTTGTCGACCATGAGCACGAATTGCTCAATCGTGGCCGAGGCGAGCCAGCTCATCTTGTTCACGTCATAGCGCACACCTTCTTCGCCTCGGAGCTGGAAGGTGGGCATGCCGCGCTCAAAGATGCCCACAGTGAGCCCGTCTGGCTTGGCGCTATAGAGATTGTTGGCCTGGATGATGCCGCCAGCGCCAGGCACGTTCTCAACGATGACCGTCGGGTTACCCGGAAGCTGCTTACCAAGATGTCGACCAAACAAGCGTGCCCAGGTGTCATTGCCACCCCCTGCCACGAACCCAACGGTTATCGTGATGACCTTGTTCTGCCAGACGGAGGCAAGCGATGGATCCACCGTTCCAACGGGCTGAGGCGCAGGGGCAGCGGCAGGCGAAGCCGCGGGCTTGGCGGCTGGTGAGGCGGCCGCGCCTGGGCTGGCAGCAGGGCCCGCCGCGGAAGCACCAGCCGCGGGGGATGCCGCCGCCGGCTTAGCATCGCTAGTGCTAGCCGCGGGCTTTGACGTGGGCGAGGCTGCTGGCTGGGCAGGTGAGCAGGCGCTCACAAGCACCGCAATCGATAACGCAACTGCCGCGCCTGCAAAACGAAATGGATTCCAAATCATTCCCAATGTTCCTCCGTGAGCACTCATGCAATCTGAGTACAACTGTACGTTGGGCGAACTCTAGCGCTTCGAGCACTCAGCCTGCCAAGGTCAGAGCCGCATCCCGTAAGGGTGCGGGTCCTCCCCGGTGTTCCCGGTCACCGGGTGCGGTTCACAATACCGCCTCCGAGCCGCGACCGTCAGCGAGCGGACCCTGAAGCAGTTTCCTCCGTGCGCGAATGGGGATACTGGCTCGGGGCCCGCTCGCTGACGGTGGCGGCTCGGTGACGGCGGTAAGTACCCCAACCGGTGCTCGGGGAGACCGGGAGAGGAACCGCACCCTTACGGGATGCGGCTCGGATGGCTGGTGCTAGATCCCCAACCGAGCGCGCAGCGTTTTGATCCCGGATCGGCTCACGGGCACTTCGCTCCGGTGCTGATCTGCCATGATAAGCACGTGCGTGCCACTGAAGTAGGGCTGGAGCTCCAGCACATGGTTAAGATTCACCAGGAATGAGCGGTGCACCCGCAAGAAGCCGTTAGGCTCGAGGCGACTCGTCAACTCGGTGAGTGAGCTCCTCACCTGATATTCATGATCATAGGTGCGCACATGCGTGTAGTCACCGCGCGCGCTGGCGAAACGGATATCGCTTACCTTCAGCAGAAGGGTACGATCCTCCGTCTCCACCGCCAAGCGGTCCATGGCTGGCTGTGACACCGTCTCCGCAGCGCTGGGCTGAGCTCCGTGCACACGCTCCAACGCGCGGCGCAATCGCCGCTCAGAGACGGGCTTGAGCAGGTAGTCGTCCGCTTCGACCTCAAAGGCCTGCACCGCATGCTCCTCATAGGCAGTCACGAAGACTACATGCGGGCGCGGGCGAACCCGATTGATCACCTTGACCGCGTCCAACCCTGAAAGGCCTGGCATGCGGATATCCAAGAGGACGAGATCATAATGCTCTTCCTGGAGCCGGGCGAGGGCATCGATGGCCGTCTCCGCATCGTCCACGGGCCCGACCTCGCCAATCTTCTCCAGCATATAGCGCATCTCCGCCCGCGCCGGCGGCTCGTCATCCACAATCAGAACTCGCATCAGTTCTCCGCGAGCCTTATGGATGGCGCACGCGCGGAATTCGGACTCGCACACACGTACCCCGTCCACTTGTCGACTCAATCGAGAGTGCGTACGACGGCCCGTAAAGACTTATGAGGCGCTGGTTGACATTGGAAAGACCCATGCCCAACCCACTACCAACTCCGGGCTCCAATACGCGACGGATGCGTTCAGCCGGAATGCCCACGCCATTGTCCTCCACCGTGATCAACCAGTTGGCGCCATCACGCCGCGCTCTCACCGCCACATAGCCGCCATCTTGCTTCGGTGCCAATCCGTGATTGACAGCATTCTCAACGAGTGGCTGGATGACGAGCACCGGCAGGAGCATTTCAAGCGCGTCTGGCTCCACCTCGCGAGAAATCTGCAGTCTGTGCCCGAGTCGGGCTCGCTCAAAGCCGAGGTATCTGTCCACGTAGTCGAGCTCCTCGGCAAGGGTACCGAACTCACCATGCTTCTTTAGGGTTTCCCGAAAGAATTCGGCAAAATCGATCACCATGTCGTGCGCGCGTTCCGGACTCGTTCGAATGAGCGAGGCAATGGTGTTGAGCGTGTTGAAGAGAAAATGTGGTGAGATCTGAGCGCGGAGGGCCTCCAGCTCGGCTTGAGCAATGCGCTCATGCTGGACGTCCAGCTCAGCCAGCTCGAGATGCGCGCTGAAGATTCGCGCCAGGGAACGGGCCACTTCCATCTCCATGGGTCCCATCGGGGCGTGATCGGTCTGATAGAGCTTCAGGCAGCCCACTGGAATTCCGCGGAGCTTGAGTGGCGCAACGATGGCTGAGGTGAGCGGACAGCCCGGTTCAGGACACCCCACGCCACTACGGTCATTGACCATGCCGGTCTCACCGGTAAGCAGCACCTCCCGAGTCAGATCAGTGACAAATGGCTGGCCGGGTCGGTGGTGGTCACTTCCCGCCCCGTAGAAGGCGAGCACTTGATCCGTGTTCACGATCGCAACGGCCTGGACTGGCAGCCGGCCCAACACGAGAGCCGCCACGCGTTCTGCCGATTGCTGGCTCAAACCGGCGCGAAGGTGCGGTAAGCTCTCGGTGAGAATCGAGAGCGTCTCAGCATGGGCGCGCTGGAGCGTCCTCGTGCTTGGTCTGGTGAGTGAAGGTCGCAGCGTGCGGGTGGTTGCCATTGAAAATGCCTCGAGTGTCGCCTGCCGGGAGTATAGCCCGCATGTCTGGCAAGGCCTTGCCTGTGAGCATCAGGCTTTGATCGACTGAACCTGCGCGTGGCGAAAGCAGTCAATAGTATGGTCATTCACCAGGCCGGCAGCCTGCATATGCGCATACATGATGGTAGAGCCAACGAACTTGAACCCGCGCTTGCGCAAATCTCGGGAGAGCGCGTCTGATTCCGGCGTGGTACTGGGAACCTCGCTCAGCGTGGCAATCCCATGCTGAAGCGGCTGACCACCCACAAACGACCAGATGTAGGCATCAAACGAGCCGAACTCGCGCTGGGCTGCCAGAAACTCGCGTGCATTGATCACGGCACCCTGGACTTTCAGTCGATTCCGAATAATCCCCGGATTCTGGAGCAGTCGATCGAGCTGATCCTGATCGAACCGGGCAACCTGCTCAGGATCAAACTGCGCAAAGGCAGCGCGATAGCCTTCACGCTTCTTGAGCACCGTCTCCCAGCTCAAGCCCGCTTGAGCCCCCTCGAGCAGGAGAAATTCAAAATGCTTGCGATCGTTGTGAACGGGAACACCCCATTCTTCATCGTGATACTGCTGCATTAAGGCAGTCAGCCCTGTCCAACCGCAGCGGATGATCTCTGTCATCACGACGTTCCTTTCCACTTTGCCACGGGGTGGATTGCTTGGTGGAGTGGGGCTTCTCGCTTAAGACTCGCGTCCATTGAGTCGGACTCCCCCCGACACATCCGCCCTTTCGTACTCGTACTCATGTTTCGGGAACACGCCTCAACGTTCAAATATCCTGCTCGGCAACACCGCAAACAAACGCGCGGCATCCATGAGCTTGTCCACGGCGACCCACTCATTGGGCTGGTGGGCCTGACCATCCTCTCCCGGACCCACAATGAGGGTGGGCACACCCGTGGGCGGCTGTAACACCGAGGCGTCAGTGTAATACGTGGCCGCGCGGACCGGGCGGGATCCACCCAAGGCAACCTCGGCGGCACGTTGAGCCGCCGCAACGAGCGGATGATCCATGGGCGTTTCCACGGGAGGCTCGTCATTGACCGCGCGAATCTCAGCACGCAGATCTGGCTGGCTCAGGGCTACCTCATCTGCCAGGCGGCGCAGCGACTCCAGAATCTCCGGATGACGTTGGCCGGGAAGTGTCCGCATGTCAATGGTGGCGCGGCAGGTATCGGGGATGACATTCGTCTTCACACCCCCCTCAATGGTATTCACGCTGAGGGTTGGCGGAGCCAGCAGCGGGTGCGGGCTCCAAGGATGCTCCCAGCCGCGCAGACGGTGCACCAGCTCCAGCATCCCCAGAATGGCGTTTACCCCCAGATGAGGCATAGAGCCATGAGCCGTCTTCCCATATGTTGTGGCCTCCACCCAGAGCGCTCCGCGATGAGCCACTACAAAATCCATCGCCGTGGGTTCGCTAATCACCAGCCAGCCCACGTTGTCCATGCCGTGCTCAGCCAGAAAATGCTTGGAGCCCGCGCAATCCACCTCCTCGCCCACCACGGCCACCAGCACCAGATCACCGGGCAACGCCAACTTAGCGCGCTGCAGCGTAGCCATGGCCACCAGCATGGCCGCCAGGCCGCCTTTCATGTCAGCCGCACCTCGTCCCCAGATACGACCATCTGCAAGCTCGCCGCTGAGCGGCGGGTAGATCCACGAAACTTCACCCGGAGGAACGGTGTCCAGATGCCCCAGATAGAGGAGGGTGGGCGCGGCCCCCGTTCCAGCCAGCTTGATCACCACATTTGGTCGGCCGGGGGCAACATCTCGAATCTCGGCCTGCAAG
>JBJXFJ010000635.1:0-3128 GCA_046154735.1 Chloroflexota bacterium
CGGGGGGCTCTTCCGTACTTCAGCGAATCGGTGCAGGCGGTTTTCCCACCCGCGCATCGACTGCGGGGTGTCACCTCAGGCGCGTCTCATCCATTATTCAAGAGCGACTCATCTGCAGATGCTTCTCAACTGAATCGGGGCGGGCACGTGTATGGGTGCACGACGTATGTGAGCAAGGTCGGAGTCGCCTTCCGCATGATCTATACTCCCACGGACCCCAAGAACACGTTGAGGCGTTCATGATTACCACCGACCTGGGAGCCATGCTCCGGTCAGCCATCGAGCGAGCGCAGCATAGCGGCGACCTGCCCACGGTGCCCATACCGGACATCGCGCTTCAACATCCTCAGAACCCAGCTCATGGCGATTACGCGGCCAATCTGGCGCTGCGCCTGGCGCGCGCCGCGGGTATGTCCCCAATGGCCATCGCTGGGGCCATCACCCGCCACGTTGAGATGCCCTCTTCAGTTGCAGCGGTGGAAGTGGCCCCACCTGGTTTCATCAACATCACGCTCTCGCACGAGTGGCTTCAGCAGCGTGTGGCAGAGGTTCTCGCGGCTGGCGATCAGTATGGCTCATGTGATCTCGGCGCTGGACAACGTGTGCAGGTTGAGTTTGTGAGCGGTAATCCGACCGGCCCGCTCCACGTAGGCGCCGGGCGGAACGCCGCCCTTGGCGATAGCCTGGCTAACGTTCTCATGGCCGCGGGATACGTGGTTGAGCGTGAATACTATCTCAATGACGCGGGGTCTCAGATCAGCGCTCTAGGCGCCAGTGTCTTTGCTCGGTATTGCGAGGCACTTGGAGTTGAAGAGCCGTTTCCAGAGAATGGTTACCAGGGCGATTATGTCACCACCTTGGGCCGAAGTCTCGTCGGAGCTCGGGGGCGAGACTTTCTCTCCATGTCGAGAGACCAGGCCATTGCCGAGATCACTGAGCTGGCTGTGGCAGATATGTGCACACTGATTGCCGCTGACCTGGAGCGCATGAATGTGCGTTTCGATCGCTGGTTTTCCGAACGAAGTCTGTTTTCTGACGGCACATACCAGCAAACTATGAATCTACTTCGCCAGAAGGGCTATGTCACTGAGCGCGACGGAGCGGTGTGGTTCGCTTCAACCGAACTAGGCGAGGATAAGGACAATGTGCTCGTCCGTGGGAACGGCCAACCCACGTATTTCGCATCCGATATCGCCTATCATTATGACAAGTTCATTCGACGAGGGTTTGATCGCGTCATTGACGTCTGGTCGGCTGATCATCAAGGGCATGTCCCGCGCATGAAAGCGGTGATGAGCGCGCTGGGAATTGATCCGGATCGGCTGACACTGGCCATCTACCAGCTTGTGAACCTGGTGCGAGACGGCAAGCCCGTACGTATGGGGAAGCGGAGCGGAGAGTTCGTCACACTGGGCGAAGTGCTGGACGACGTGGGGCCGGATGCGGTGCGCTTCTTTCTCGTGGCACGGTCGGCCGACGCCATGATGGACTTTGATCTGGAACTGGCAAAGCAGCAGTCCAATGAGAATCCCGTCTATTACGTGCAGTACGCCCACGCCCGAGTAGCCAGCATGCTCCATGTTGCGGACGCGCTCACGCTCGCCGAACCTGATCTATCGCTCCTGACACATGAATCAGAGCTGGCCCTACTGCGTAAGATGAGTCAGCTCCCCGAGATCATTGAGCTCGCCGCCACCACCCTCGCCCCCCATCACCTCCCCTATTACGCCCAGGAAGTGGCCAGCGCCTTTCATGCGTTCTATCGCGACTGCCGGGTGCTTTCAGACGACCTTGCACTTACCAGCGCGCGCGTAGCGCTAGTACGAGCCTGCCAGGTGGTTCTAGCGAGGTCCTTGGCCATCATTGGCGTCTCCACTCCTGAAACAATGTAGCCAGCGCCTGAACTGCCCCACGCGGTGGGACCATCCAGAATTTGGGCTGCCACCGTCTAAATTCCGGAGCATTCGTGCGCACGAAACCAGGCCATGCTCACATGCAATTGGAGGCATCACTGTCTTCATCTGCTATATTTCATTGCCACGTCGGACTTGGAGGGGTCGCATAGCCCGGTCTAGTGCGCCCGTCTCGAAAACGGGTAGGGTGCAAGCCCTCGTGGGTTCGAATCCCACCCCCTCCGCCAGCGTCACCGCACTGACGGAGATGCTCGTTCAGACAACCGCATAGCTCCCCTGGAGAGGTCGCATAGCCTGGCCTAGTGCGCGCGCCTGGAAAGCGCGTGAACCTTTTGGTTCCGTGGGTTCGAATCCCACCCTCTCCGCCACTTTAGAACCGAACAGGCACGCCCTTGGCCGCCGATATTACGCCTATGAGCGGCGCTGATGTGACGGCGGCGGGAATCAGGCGATGATGGCCAGCGGCCGGGCCCGATTGATCCGCTCACGTTCGCGGGGTGAGTGCATCACTTCCCATAGATCGCTGCGCCGCTGCGCGTTCAGCCAGAAATCTGGACTATTGCCGAACACGCGGGCGAGGATCAGAGCTGTCGCGGCGGTGACGTTCCGACGCTCGTTGCACAATTCGTTCACGTGCTTGCGCTGTACGCCCATCGCTTCGGCCAGGGCCACTTGCGTCAGGCCCATCGGCTCCATGAACTCTTCGATCAGAATTTCGCCGACGCTCGCAGGCTTGCGCTTCGTCATCAACATGGCTCACCTCACCGATAACTATGATCGTCCAGATAGACGCCTGTCGCTTCACCCCGGTTGCCATCCCATTGGAAGACGAGTCGCCATTGCCTGTTGACTCGGATCGAATGGAGGCCCGCCAAATTGCCGCGCAATCTCTCAAAATGGTTGCTTGGCGGCACCCGCAAGTCCTGCTCTGTCATTGCGTCGTCGATCATCTGGATCTTACGGAACCAACGGCTTTCGAGATCGGATGGGATATTCTTCGATCGAATATCATCAACGAACCAATCGCGCAACCAGTCATCCCGAAAGCGCACGATCATTCCGCAGCTCCAATATGTTTCAATGTACCACTCGTTGGTACAGATTGCAAGCCCCCGGTGATGGTCACTTAGAACTGCATGGAAACGTCGCAAATTGCCTCGGATATTTGGAGTGCGGCGTGCGGGAGCGCCGCTTTCGTTGTCCCCCGGACTGGGC
>JBJXFJ010000637.1:0-11069 GCA_046154735.1 Chloroflexota bacterium
CCTCGCTCGTGAAGCATGATTGAGAGCGAGGCCACGAAGCTTGTATAGGCAGCCCGATCGGCTGGCTCTACCCCCTCGAGATCAAGATCAAATCCGTCGTAGTCTTCGATGATAACATAGTCAACCAGGCTGGCGAGAAGACGCTCACGAACGTCAGGCTCCGTCAACAGCCGGTGATTGAGCCAGCCTGAGAACGTGACCAGCGATGGAAATAGCGCGATCCCCCGCTCCCGAGCGAATCGCTTGAGCGTCTGATCATCGGTTGTGGCAATTCCCCCACAGGGATCCACCGAGACCCACTGGGCGGCCACAATGTCAAGTGCATCGGCATTCGCCTCGAGGGCGTGCCAGGAGCGCGCATCCCAGGGAACATAGTAGACCACCATCAGGCGTGAGCCTTGCGCCAGTGTATGGGTTGGAGGCGCCACGCTGGACAGGAGCGTGATGAGGAGAGCAACCGTGAGCACGCGTCGCAGACTTAGCATTGAGAGGGACATCCAATCATTCATTGACTTCCCCGGTGCACAAACGTGTCTGGGAGGTCAGCGAACTTCGAACCGAAGCTCGTGAAATCAAAACGCGCCACCAGCCGAAGGGCCGGTAGCGCGGCGCATTGTGGACACCGGTATGAGCTTAGGCAGTCAACCTCTGGCCGGATCAGACAACGCCGGCGAGCTCCGGCCTCGAGGGCACAGCGTCGTCAACCGGCCTGAGGGTTCGCAGATGAGCCACCACCTCATCCAATGGGAGCACGTCCGCATACTTCTGGTGCATATCAAACAGGTTCATCGCATGGGCCGTCTCATGACGATCAAACGAGCATTCCTCCGCCACGATCATGCGGAACCGGTGGCTGGTTCCTTCAACGACGGTGGCGCGCAGACAGCCACTGGTACTCTCACCGACCGCAATGACTGTGTCAACGTCGTTGTAGCTGAGATGCGCGGCCAGCGGAGTGCCCCAGAAGGCGCTGGGGGCAACCTTCTTCAAGACCGCTTCGCCAGGTAACGGGGTCAGCTCAGTCACGATATCGGCGCGGCGAAGCTGCCGCTCGCGCATCTCGAGATCGCTCGACAGTGTGGGCTTGGGCATACCTCGCTTTACTGACCAGCCTTCCACGCCAGCGTCGTCCATCATTGTGATGTGAACGATGGGGATCTGCGCTGCGCGAGCTTCAGCAAGCAATGTCTGGAAATACGGGAGCGCATTCCAGCCGGCCATACCGCAGCTACCAGGCCACTTCTTGACCGATTCCAGCAAGGGCTCAGGCTCGTCGCCAAAGACGCCTCGATACATGTCCACAATGACGAGCGCGGGCTTAGTGCCAAAGCCTACCGCACGTCGGCGCCCATCTGTGGCAGCCAGATGTTGCTTGTCCTGCTCAGTCAGAAACTTGTCCCAGATCCGTTCAGTCACGGCATACTCCTCAACGCATTCGCTGCGTCACGATCTCGCAGGTTCACTTCAACGCCGGTGTCCGCCTTGCTCAGCTCCGGCGGCATTTGGTCAGGCCAACCTCACCATCTTTGAGAAGTCATAGGTGGTTGAGATGTCAGATTCCCAGCGCCAGCGCACGCGATCCCTCGGAAACCCACCGGCAGAAACCTTCTCCAGAAACTGCACCATCTGGATCCAGACAGCCTCGGCCGCGCGCTGTCGGTAGCGCCCGGGCATCGTGTCATTCAGCCATCCATGCGGCATATCCGCGTACATGGTGAATTCATAGCTCTTCTGATGCTTCTGGATCAGATTCCGAAACGCATCCACCGTCTCGATGGACATGGTGTGATCAGCCTCACCAAAGATCCCCAGGATTGGGGCCGTGCAGGCCGCGATCACCTCTTCGGGAGTGCGCGACCCGCCGTAGATGACCAGGCTTGCGCACACCTCGGGGCGAATGCTGTTGAGCAGCAGCGGATAGCCGCCACTTTGACAGACACCCATGGAGGCAATACATGCGCTGTCAACCCCAGAAGCCTCGAGCAGATAGTCCAGACAGAGTCCGTAGTAGTACCGCACCTGATCATCGGTCAGGGTGAGACCAATGTCCCCGCGGTTGAGAGCTTCCTTGTCACCCTCCCAGTGCGAGGCCATGTCCGGCGCAACACACACATAGCCGTAGGATGCCCACTTCGCCGCCAAGTCCAGCGTATGTTGCACAAGACCATAGCGCTCGTGGCCAATAATCACGGCTGGAAATGGGCCGGTTCCATCCTTGGGTGTCGTCAGAAACGCTCGCGTGTTGTCTCCAACATCAATCCAGCTAGTGTTCGCACCGATATAGTTATGCTCAGCAATCATGTGCCCACCTCATCGTTCGTCGCTGAGGATCTCGCCATGGGAACAGATGACTCCTCATGAACGTTCACGTCATTCGCCGCTTCACGTGGCTTCTCCGCAAACTGTTCCAGCGAAATCGCGGCGCGAACCTCGGGCTCAAGAGCGAGGGCTGGCGCCAGATTCACACACTGGCGGTTTCAAAACGGAAAGCTGATGCGGGATTCACCACGGGACCCTGAGTCGCCGAGAGCAGACTGTGCTCTCAACGACTCAGGGTCCCGTGGTGAATTCCGGAATTGAGAGCCTATTTGCCCGGGGGCCGCTGGTAGAGTCGCTCCGGCATGGTGGGCTCCACGCCGTTCTCTCGGAGGCGGTTGGCAAAGAGCTCGCGGATGTACGGATCTTCCATCCAGTAGTTGATGGTCCGACCGCCCTCTTCAATGCCCCAGACGTTGCCGGCTTTCACTTCCTCGCCCTCACCCTCATTGGTGAGACCCCATTGACCGTCTGGGCCGCCCCAGTAGTTGATGACGCGCATTGGCTCGGCACCCACGCTGAAATGCTGATGGAACCAGTTCCCACCGCCCGGGGCGGCCGCCACGAGGCCGCCCTGCTTGTACGGCTGAATCATGACCTGATCACCTTTGCCGTCCTTCCAAGGAGTGGGGCCTAGCTCTACGCGCCAGTTGAACGAGTAACCCTGGCCTCGTAGGCAGACGAGCACTGCGCCAGAAGAGTGGTAGTGTGCCTTGGAATAGCGGCCGGTAGGGTACTGTGAAATGAAGCCGCCCGTGCTTCCATCCCGCATGAAGCCCTGATAATACGGCTGAATCCGGCGGTAGCCGGGTGCGCGCTGATTGTCCAGAGGCAGGTCACAATTGATGATGTCTGGGAAGACGTTGCTCTCGATAGCCGCGCGACCGCGCACCTCGTCTGCCTGTAGGTCGGTCTTGGGCTTGAAGAACTCCTCCGTGTCATCGAAACGCGGCATATCATCCAACGGCGGATTCAAGACGAAGTTCGGGTCCTGGATGATGTTCATGATGGGCGGACAGTTGTTCGCCGCGAGGAGCAGGGCGGGTGAGCTCCCAGCGTTCACGAAACGGAAGTTTGCGTTCATGGGCACCGTGAAGAGCGAGCCGGTAGCCCACTCAAACGAGTGCTTCTTACTGCTGCCGTTCTTCCAGACCTCGGTCGTCCCCCGGCCCTCGATAACGAGATAGAACTCATCGAAGAAGTGTCGCTGGGTCTTGAGCTCGCCTCGCGCCGGCACTTCAACGAGGTACATCCCTTTCTGACTGCCAATGCCATCCAGGAATAGGTAGGCGCCTCGGCCCCCCACTCGGTCCCATTGCCCAAGCTCCACCTCACGCGTGTCATACACACCCACGCCGCGGACAATTGGGATGCCCTCAGACTCCACAAATCGCTCATATGGGCTATGGGAACGTTGGTAAGTACGATGCCCCGCGGGCGTCTCCTCACCAGTGGGCGCGGTAAATTCAGGTCGAACGGACATTTTGCTTTCTCCCCCAGGTCGGTGCGCGCTCCAGCGGCACGCCGCTCCCAATCTTGGCCCATTTCTACCCGTCTGTAAAGAGCCGTGCGAAAAAGAGCACAGGCGGATTGCTGGACAAATTGGCGGGAACGCGCTATGAAAGGAGCATTGTAGACACTGAGACGCCGGAGACTGCCATGAGCACTGTCGACGTTGCCGATCACCGCACACTTGCTCCCCAGGAGCGGTCAGCGCGCGCCCTTGGGCTGGGAACCATGCTTTGCACGCTGGTGTTGGCTATTGTGGCATTCCTGGTGGTCTACCCGGTTCTGCTTCTGCTGATACACAGTTTTGAAGTGGGTCCATTTGGCCGACCCACGTACTGGGGCGTGGAGAACTGGATCCGCGCGTTTACTCAGCCGGACCTGGTAGGGGCGCTCTGGAATACGGTCTCACTGGCCGTTACCCGACAATTCATCTCCATTCTGGTGGCGATTCCAATCTGCTGGATTATTGCCCGCACTGATCTACCAGGGCGGAACTGGCTGGAGTTCGGATTCTGGGTGTGCGTCTTCCTACCGCAGCTCACGGTGACTCTGGGCTGGATCATGGTCTTCGATAGCCATAATGGTCTGGCCAACCAGCTCCTGGAGAGGCTGCCGTTCGTCGAGAAGGGACCGTTCGACATCTTCACCTGGTGGGGCATCGTGCTCACCCATTTGCTCAGTGGCAGCATCGCTATCAAGGTGATGCTGCTGACACCGGCATTCCGAAACCTGGACGCATCGCTGGAGGAGGCCTCGCTCGCCTCGGGTGCCAGCACGGTTGCCACACTCTTCCGCGTGGTTGTGCCGCTGCTGGCTCCCGCGCTTTTGGTCGTGACAATTCTCAGCACGATTCGCGCGCTCGAGGCGTTTGAGACCGAGCTAATCCTTGGTGCGCCGGCGCAGATTGATGTATTCAGCACCAAGATCTATCGTATCGCTACTCGCGAGCCACCCGAATACGGCGTGGCCACGGCCCTGAGCATGGTGATCCTGGGTATCGTGATGCCACTGATTCTCTTTCAGCAATGGTTCATCAGTCGCCGCAGCCATGCCACGCTTTCAGGCAAGTATCGCGGCCACCTTCAGCCATTGGGCGCCTGGCGCTGGCCGCTCTTCGCAGTCATCTTCGGCATCGTTTTTGTCATGACGATTCTGCCGGTGGCACTGGTGATCACCGGAACGTTTATGAACCTGTTCGGCTATTTCCAAATTGCCAATCCGTGGACCATGAAGCACTGGACCGCTGTGCTCGGCAATGCCACCTTCATGAACGCGCTTGTGAATACATTGATTATTGCCGGCGGCACGGCAATTCTGGGTATGCTGGCCTTCACGGTTATCGCGTACATCATTGTTCGGACAAAGTACTTCGCGCGGAGCACACTGGACTTTTTCGTCTGGCTGCCGTCCACCTTGCCGGGAATTATCCTGGGGCTGGGCTTCCTCTGGTTTTTCCTGGGTACCCCCATGCTGCGGCCGCTGTACGGCACGACCTGGATTCTGATCCTCGTAGCAGCGCTTGGCACTATTACCCTGGGCACGCAGCTTGTGAAGAGTACGCTGGTACAGCTTGGAGCGGAGCTAGAGGAGGCTTCATGGGCGTCCGGCGCCTCCTGGCAATACACCTTGAAACGCGTGGTTTTACCACTCATCGCACCAGCCATTGCGGTCATTGGCGTGGTGGCATTCTCCGCCGCCGCGCGAACCACCGGGACGATTGCACTGCTGGCAACCCACACTAACCAGCCGCTCTCCATGCTGCAGCTCAATTTAATGGCTGACAATAACTACGGCGCTGCATCCGTGGTCGGTGTATTTTTGCTGGTACTGACCATTGGCGTTGCGCTGATTGCCCGCGGGTTTGGATTGCGGCTGGGGGTAGGAGGTCGGTAAAGGGACCCAGAGGACAGCAAGGACATCGTTGGTTTGTCCTTGGTGTCCTCTGGGTCCCTTGAAATTCGTTGACGGGTAGGGGAACCCGGCCTATAGTGGACGCAGTAGCCGTCATGTTTCAGTCTGCATCCTTGAACACAGGTGTGGAGGTGCCCAGTGATCGGCCGTTCTTTTCGTTTGCACACGTATGTGCTGCTCTCCTTGACCAGTGCGCTGCTCCTGGCTTGCAGTCAGGCGCCGGCCGCGCCGCCAAAGACGGCTGAACCGGCGCCCAGCAAACCGGCGGCCGCCGCGCCGCCTGTCGCGCCGGCGGCCCCGGCCGTTCAAGCCCCAGTCGGCTCTGGCAATGCCGCCCTGGATGAGCTGATTGAGGCGGCCAGAAAAGAGCCGATACTCACCATCGCCACCGGCGTCGGCACAGGGCCACAGAAGGTTGTTGCCAAATTTAAAGAAAAGTACCCCTTCATAGAGGTTCAGCATTCCGGGTTCAGAGCAAGTGATCTGGGTCCGCGGGTCATCACTGAGCAGCGCAACGGAATTTACGCCTGGGACATTCAGGTAGGCACCGGCTTCAATACCGTTGGCAGCGTGCTTGCGCCAGCCGAAGCAGTAGGTGACATCTCTGAAATGCTCAAGAGCGTGCCCTCGGATGTGAAGGACAACACAAAGTGGGCCGGCGGTTTTGAAAAATACCGCGATCCAGCGGTGAAAGACTCGTTGATCACCTCTTTCAACGTGGCTGGCGGATTCTGGGTCAACCGGGATGTCATCAAGACAAGCGACCTGTCCACGTTTGATCAGCTTATCGATCCCAAGTTCAAAGGCAAGATCGCCATTTACAACCCTACCCAGACTACTGGCGGATCCCAGGATCTGGCGCCAATGCTGGCGAATCGGGGTGAGGCATTCCTGCGCAGCCTCCTGGATGATCAGAAAATGGTCGTCGTGGATGCCAAACGCCAGGCCACGGAGTGGATGGTCACCGGTCGATATCCCATTGGGTTGGGCATGGACGAAGAGGTGATCGAGGAATTTCAAGCCCAGGGCATTGGCAAGAATGTCGAAGAGGTCCGTGAGCCGCAAAGTGCGTATCTGCGCGCGTCCGGTGTCACGGCGCTAAAGAATCCACCCCACCCCAATACGGCCAAACTCTTCCTCCACTGGTTCTTGAGCCAGGAAGGCCAGGATGCATTTGCATCGCTGAATTCACCCTTCGCCACAACCCGTCGACTCGATGTCACGGCACATCACCCGAAGGATACGCCCGACTTCAGCCGCCTGAATGACTACCAGGTCTGGACCGGGACTCCCGCCGGCGATGTCTGGCTACAAAAGGTAGTGGACATCGTCAACAAGAAATAATCACGGCTGGACCGATGAGTGACGATCCTCCCACACCATACCCCAAGCTCCGGACCACCGGCGGCCGAGCCAAATGATCAAGCCGTTAAGAAACGTTAAACACATCCTCTAGCGCCAAGGGGTCCGGTAATCTGACATCTCCGCATACTCGCCTCCCGAGCTCTTCAGGAGGCGAGTATGCGATTCCGGTTATCGAACTTAGCGCGGTGGCTCACAGCCATGGCGGGCGGGTCACTCATTCTCAGCAGCTTAGCGCCGCTGAACAGTTTGCCCGCGCAGGCAGTGTCGGCTGACGTCGTCATTAGCCAGGTCTATGGCGGCGGCGGGAACGCCGGCGCAACACTTACCAACGATTTCATTGAGCTATTCAATCGCGGCACAGCACCCGTGAACATCACGGGGTGGACGGTCCAGTACGCATCAACGGCGGGCAGCACCTGGGCTGCCACGAATTTGTCCGGAACCATTCCGGCCGGTGGCTACTATCTGGTGCAGGAGGCCGCGGGAACGGGCGGCACCGTTGCTCTGCCCACACCTGACGCCACCGGCTCGATTGCAATGAGTGGTACCAATGCCAAGGTGGCGCTGGTCATCAACTCCACGCTACTGACCTGCGGCGCAACCGCCGGAAACTGTTTCCCCAACACGGATATTCGTGATTTCGTCGGCTACGGGTCGGCAAACAATTTTGAGGGGAGTGGGGCCGCTCCGGTACTTAGCAATACGACGGCCGCGCTCCGAGGTGGCGGCGGATGCACCGATACCGACAGCAATGCTGCCGATTTCACAAGCCCCGCACCAACCCCCCGCAACAGCGCGTCCCCGGTGAACATCTGCGGCACACCTACGAACACGCCAGTTGTCACAAACACGCCCTCGGTAACCAACACACCTGGCACCCCCGTTGTCACCAGTACCCCCACGAACACCCCGGCCGCCCTGCTCATCCGAGACGTCCAGGGCGCCCAGCACACATCTCCCTATCTGAACCAGGTGGTATCCGGCGTGACCGGCATCGTGACCGCGAAGCGTCTCGATAGCCCGTCAGCGGCAACCAATAACATCGGCTTCTATATTCAGGATCCAAACCCTGACACCGACGAGAAGACCTCCGAAGGCATCTTCATCTTCACCACGACCGATATTCCTTCAGTGCAGGTCGGCCACTCGGTGACGGTGAGCGGAACGGTCCGCGAGTTCCGCGCCGGCACGGCCAACCTCTCGGTCACACAGATTCAGGCCAATGTAGCCGGCATTCAGGTCAACTCCACGGGCAACGCGGTTCCCACACCGGTGGTCCTTGGTACCGGCGGTCGGGCAATCCCCAATCTTGTTATTTCCAATGACAATCCGACCAATAACGTTGAGGATGTGGTCGGAGTCAATTTCGACCCTGCCGAGGACGGCCTGGACTTCTTCGAGAGTCTGGAGGGCATGCGCGTCCAGATCAATAATGGCGCGGTCGTGGGGCCCACCGCCTCGTTCGGCGAGCTTGAGCTCCTGGCTGATGGCGGGGCAGGCGCTTTCGGCACGCGCACACCACGCGGAGGCATCCTCTACAGCGGCTACGCTGATGGCCATCCAGAACGAATCTTCCTGGATGATCAGATCCTTCGCCCCGTGGGATCGGATCCTGCCGTACTTCCGAATGCACACGTTGGCGACACGGTCCCAATGGCGATTGGCGTCATTGACTACAGCTTCTCGAACTACAAGGTACAACTCGAGACCGTGCCCGCGATCGTGAGCGGCAATCTCCAACGCGAGCAAACCGCTCAGCAGGGCACGCATGAGCTGGCTGTGGCCGGCTTTAACGTGGAGAACCTCGACCCGGGCGACGTTGCACTTTTCCCGCAACTCGCCACGATCATCGTCAACAACCTGAGGTCCCCGGACATTCTCTCGATCGAGGAGGTCCAGGATAACAACGGCGCGACCGGAGGCACCGGCAGCCCTGTCACCGCCGCGGATGTCACGCTGAACACACTCATCAATGCCATCACCACGGCTGGTGGTCCAACCTACGTGTACCGTCAGATCGATCCAGTGGCTCACCAGGACGGTGGGGAGCCAGGCGGGAACATTCGCGTGGCCTTCCTCTATAACCCCGCCCGCGTGTCATTCGTTGATCGACCAGGCGGAACCTCCACCGCGGCAGCCACTGTGGTGAATAACAGCGGGGTGCCGCAGCTCTCGTTCAGCCCGGGCCGCATCGATCCAACGAACAGCGCCTGGAGCGCCAGCCGAAAACCACTTGCTGGTGAGTTCGTCTTCAACGGCTCCACCGTCTTCGTCATCGCCAACCACTTCAACAGTAAGGGCGGTGATCAGTCGCTGATGGGACGATTCCAGCCACCCACTCGGAGCAGCGAGACCCAGCGCGCTCAACAGGCCACGCTGGTGAACGGCTTTGTGGGAGATATCCTGGCCATCAGCCCCAACGCAAACGTGATCGTGGCCGGCGATATCAATGACTTTGATTTCTCAAACACGCTGAACATTCTGCGCACGGGCACAGCAAATGGAAATGGCAGCGTGGAGCTGACCAATCTCTACGATCTGCTTGCTCCGAGTGAACGCTACAGCTACGTGTTCGAGGGCAATAGTCAGGTGCTTGACCACATCCTGGTCAGCGCCAACCTGTTCAACACCACGAACCCTCAGTATGATGTGGTCCACGTGAACGCGGAGTTCGCCGATCAGGTGAGCGACCACGACCCATCGGTTGCCAGATTCACCTTGAATCCGCCTGCCACGGCAACACCCACGCTCACGCCCACGAGCACGCCAACGGAGACACCAACGCCAACGAGTACCCCGACCGAGACTGCGACTCCGACAAGCACCCCAACCAATATTCCGACCGAGACGCCCAGTCCCACAAGCACTCCCACGATGACGTCAACCCCCACCCATACCCCCACGGTGACGTCAACACCCACTAGCACCGCAACAGCGACGCCGGTTGGTGGTAGCTTCGCACTGAGAGGGTTCGTGGCTCTGGGTGCAGAGAAGACCCAACTGTTCGCTCGCGGGCAGGTCGTCTCGGGGAATGTTGGCACCAACCAGTCGCTGCCCTGCTCGGGTCCATCGGATCAGTGCCCGGAAGTCATTCTGGGACCTGGAGCTCAGATGCCGGCTGGGTCATCGCTCGTTGGTGACACACTGCTCCTCCGTCCCCAGTCGCAAGCCGCCAATGTGGTGTTCAATGAAAAGCTCGGACAAGGTGCAGTGACCGGCACAAGCACCTCACCGATCACTCTCCCCTTACTCACAATCCCGTCCATCACCCCGTGCACCCTGGGCAACGCGAACATCACCGTCGGCGGCTTGCAGAGTCTCAGCATTACTCCCGGCGTCTACAAGGAGATCGAGGTGCGTGCCGGCGGCACCCTCACACTCCAGGGCGGTGCCTACTGCGTGAAATCCATTAATCTCCAACCCGGCGCAAAGCTCCTCTTCACGGGTCCCAGCCAGGTCACTGTGATGGAAGAGCTGGATACCGCGGCGCGGGTCACCGTTGGCCCCGCGCCATCAGCACCCACTCTGAGCGCTCGTGACATCGTCATTCGCGTTGCCGGAGTGGATAATCGCAATCACGGCCGTGGCGACGACCATCGCTTCGGATCTCAACGCGCCGGTGACGACGATGACGAGCGAGAGGACGATGAAGACCGCGGCCGCCGCCACTCATCCCGTGCGGTCGACATCGGCGCTCACAGCGTGGTCAAGGCAAATATCCTTGCCTCGAGCGGGGAAATTCGCCTCGGTTCACATACCAACGCAACAGGTGCCTTTATCGGAGAGCGCGTCCGCGCGGGCGTACGAGCCACGTTAACGCTGGATAGCGCCTTCTAACCCGGGAGGGGAGCGGTAAGCGCCGCTCCCCTCCCGGTTCCACCCATATCGCGCGCCCCTGGCATTTGGAGCGCGGCGTGCGGGAGCGCCGTTTTCCTTATCCCCCGGAACTGAGCTGAGATACATCCACA
>JBJXFJ010000647.1:0-7198 GCA_046154735.1 Chloroflexota bacterium
CACCTGGCGGATACACGGTTCCGGTGATTCCTCGGGCGCGGGGCACAAGACCGCCGCGCTACCGGGAACCGCCGTCGACAGGCGCGTTCTGGTCCAGTGCATCCGAATGCAGGAACCACCACGGACCACCCGGCAAGGCACGAGAGCAATTGTGGCTCACGACCGGTGAATAATTCGGACTACCCCTTCATTTGCTGGGTGTGCCGACCGTCCCATCGCCAAAAAGAGCCGCTGAGCCTTCATTCACCATGAGTTGATGTCGGTCGGCGCGGCTAGAGATTCTCGCCGCCGTTCGCCGGATGAACGCGTTTGAACTAGCGCACGTCTTTTGATTTGAGCACCAGCATTGATCCGATGACGAAGGACACGAACAGCCCTCCCAGAATGAGCCAATAGCGCTCTGGCTGGATGTCAAACTGTGCCGTAAAGTCATTCTTGGGAAGTTGGGCGTTCAACCGCTCGTTGACATCGGTGACGTGGCCGAGCAGAGACACCGCCCAGCGATTGATCATGCCATTTGACATCGACTTTGCTGGCTCCTCGATCCGACTGAGCGGGACAACGGCTCCACCCAAAAGGAGCTGGGGAATGAGCAGCACCACCAGAATGAGCGTTGCTTGCAAGCCGTTAGAGGCAAGTGCAGAGATCAGTAGCCCCATGCCAACGGCAACGAGATTCGTCAGGATCAAGATGCCACAGATGGTAACCAGTGTTTCCCGGCCGTCTGGAAAGGTGACGCCCCAGCTCACGATGGCGGTCATAGACACAGACTGGATCACGGAAAAAAGGCCAAGCACACAGACCTTTGAGAGCACATAGGGAATGAGTCCCAGATTCACGAGCCGCTCACGCATGTAGACAGCACGTTCTTCCGCGATTGATCGAGATGCAACAAATCCGCCCAGAAACAGGCTTGATGTGGCCATGAAGAAGAGCAGCGCCACCGCCTCGGTGGCGCTGCCGCCGGCTTCAAAGGTGAGCGCAAACGTGTCAGGCCCAAACGTCTGAGTCATCACTGAAGCAATCAGGGGTGAGGCGGCCATCAGGACACCCAAGGAGATGGGGTCACGGATAAGTATCCGTAGATAGCGCATGGTCAGCCAGATGACCTGCTGGAACCAGTTCGCTCCACGGCGGGGTGTTACTCCCGCGGAGCTGGATGATGCCTCAGCAATGTTCGTCTGGGCCGAGGTCTCAAGCCGCTGGCGGATATTGCGGTCGTACACCTCACTTTGGCGAAAGTGTTGATCCCAGCTCTGCGGGCTTCCCTCAGGGTCCAGTAACTTATAGATCTCGGTGAAGTCATCCACTCCGAAATAGCTGAGCGCCTCCGCCGGTGTGCCGAAATAGGCGAGGTGACCGCCGCGAGCCATGAAGACAACTTTGTCGGCCATCATGATGTTGCGTGTGGCATGCGTGGTGAGAATGACGGTGCGCCCCTCATCGGCCAGCTTGCGGAGCAGCTCCATCATGCGGCCATCAAGGCCTGGGTCCAGCCCTGATGTGGGCTCGTCCAGGAAAAAGATGTCTGGCTTAGTGAGCAGCTCAACGCCGATGCTGACGCGCTTGCGTTGTCCGCCGGAGAGCCGTTGTACGACGACGTCACGTCGCTGCGTGAGCTCGAGGCTCTCCAGCACCTCGTTGATCAGAGTCTCTATCTCATTGCTCCCGGTGTCCCCGGGTAGGCGAAGGCGAGCCGCGAAGTAGAGTGTCTGATGGACCGTGAGCTCGGGGTGAACAATGTCATCCTGTGGCACATAACCGAGTCCCTGGCGGAAGAGATCAAAATGCTGATAGCAATCGATATCGTTGTACATCACGCGGCCGCTTGTGGACGGGCGAAACCCATTGAGCGTATCCAGCAGGGTGGTCTTGCCCGCCCCGCTGCCACCCACAATGCACACCAGCTCGCCCGCGCTGATCGCAAGTGAAACGCCGCTCAAGATCGTGATGCCCTTGCCTACCACTTTTGTGAGATCGGAGGCTTCCACCTTCACGCCGCCGCCGCGCGAGAACCGCGTGAGTGATGAGCGGTCGAAATAGATCTGGACGCCACCGATCCAGATCGTATCGCCATCCCGTAGCACTGAGTTATCAATGCGCACGCCATTCACAAACGTGCCGTTTGAGCTGTTGAGATCGCTGATCTGACAGGCGTCATCATGGCAACGGATGATGGCGTGGGTTCGCGAGACGGTTGGATGCTCGAGCACAATGTCGCAGGTATCGGCGCGACCAATGACTACTGTGTCCTTGACATCGCGGAGCGAGAAGATCTCGGTTTTCTCATTGCGGAGATGGCTTTTACCGGCGCCCGTTGTACGCTCCGCGATCAGGTTTCCAACCGCCATGCTCAGGCTGGGGTAACGCTGGGCGAGTTGCTGGAAATCATCCTGGCGGAGGGCCAGGATGCAGCCATCGGTCTCGGCGGTGACCGTAGCGCTCCGCGGTTGGCCGGTGAGCACGGCCATTTCACCAAAGAGGTCACTGGGCCCTAGCTCGGCAAAGCGCACTGGCTGTTCACCAAGGTGACCGTCCACTGCGAATCGCCCGCTCTGGACAACGTACATCTCGTGCCCAGGCTGACCTTCGCGACAGCAGACCGTGCCCGCGTACACCGGAACGGGGTGAAACCTGGAGCTCACGTCCTCCAGCGCCTCCGGCGGCAATCCGACAAATAGCACTGACCGACGGAGCGCGCTGACCATCTGCGCGTTCAGCTCCCGGGACGTCATCTCGCGTCTGGCCTCATCCACATGATTTGCATCGCGCTGAGTATAGCGTGGCGCCGCTTCCGGGCCCGTGGGCCAGTTGGCGTTGGGCGCCGATGTTGCCAGACGACGAGGAATCTGAAATCGAGGCAGCGCTACGCGACTCAGTGCTGGCAAGCCGATGTCTGGACGATACTTCGTGCCTCGGGATGAAAGGGTCGTTAGGTTCGCGCAAAGACAACGTCGGTGAGGGTGTCCTGGGTGTCGCCAGTGCGATTCAGGCCGCGCTGGTGCGAATCAAGTGCTTGGCCTGCTACTGAATGTCAGGGAGACCGGACGAGAGCACAGCTGCCGGTGACGAATCCAGACGGATGCGGTTCCTCTGCTGGCGTTTTCCGCGTGGGGAATCGATCTCTGGACCACTTAGGATGTCCGCATCAGGTCCTCTGAGCGGCGCTGGCCGAGCGCTTAAGCGCTCTGGGCATGCAGTTTGAGCCCTACCGCGCGCACCACCTTCAGTACGGTGGCAAACTCAGGATTTCCCTCCGTGGAGAGCGCCTTATAGAGGCTTTCGCGTCCGAGGCCGGTCTCGCGCGCAATTGTCGCCATGCCACGGGCTCGGGCGATGTCCCCGAGTGCGGCAGTGATGAGTGTCGGGTCGCCATCTTCGAGGGCGGCTTCAAGGTAGGCGGCCATGTCTTCCACCGTCTCCAGATGATTCGCCGCATCCCACGGGCGGGTTCGGGGCTTCGTCATGACTATCTCCTATATTCCTCGCGCCACTTCAAGCGCCGTTTCGATGTCCCGTCGCTGGGTGCGCTTGTCGCCTCCAGCAAGCAGGACCACCAGGGTCTGCCCTCGTTGCACGAAATACACTCGATATCCGGGACCATAGTCGATACGTAGCTCCGAGACACCTTCTCCTATCGGTCTCACGTCGCCTGGGTTGCCAAGTGACAGACGACGGATGCGAACATCGATGCGCGCTCGCGCTTGCCGATCACGTAAGTTGTCAAACCAGAGGGCATATACCTCGGTCTGACGGATTTCGATCATGACACAGTGTATCCTGTGCAATACGATACGGCCAGCGTTCATTCCCTCCCCGGCTCTTCCCGCTCACCTGACTACCGGTTCGTGTGCAACCTACAAGAACCTCGCAGACCACCTTCAGTCGTACTGTAGAGGTGCGGGATGAAATTCTACCTCGTTCGGCGCACATTCCGAACCCCACAGATTTCCTCGAGACACGTGAGGCTGTGCAGCCTACGCGCCCAGAGGCCGTGTTTTTCCTTGAGGCGGAATCACTACTGAAATGCGAATACAGTTTGTGCTTCAAGGTTCTCCAAAAATGTCGGTTCGCGTGTTCGCGCGCACGTATGCTGACGGTCAGTGTCGTGGTCTTCAAAGCTCTTGTTTCTTTCAGCATCCACGACTGGGTGTCGCGGCCACACGTACTCCCCCGGCAACCCGAGTCATCAAGACACGGACCTGCTCCTGTCTCGCCGCGAAATAAGGCGGGCTATTTCTCCGTGGGCAGGCTTAGGAGCTGCTCCGGATGCTGGAGCATGTCGGCAAGATCATCGATGAATCGACCCGCAGGTACGCCATTGACAATGCGGTGATCGTAGGTGAGTGAGATGGGTAGCACCGGCCGAATCGACCAGCCATTCTCCATACTGGAATCGATGACGACCCGAGGTGTGGCTCGGCCCACGCCGAGGATGCCGGCTTGACCCGGCGTAAGGATGGGCGTGGCCCAGACAACCGTGCGCAGCATGCCGTAGTTGCTGAGGGTAAAGGTGCCACCCTGCACATCAGCCAGGGTGAGGCTACCCTGCTGTGCCCGGAGCTGGAGCGCCTGAAGATCGGCAACCAGCTCGTCCAATGGCCGCGCGTCAGCCATCGTAATCACCACGCCCAGCAGATCATCGGACGGGAGCGATAACGCGACCACAAGATTGACGTCCGCGTATTCGAGAATCGTCTGATCTTCGATTGTGGCGTTCAGACGAGGATGGGCGCGCAGGCACAGCGCGGTGGCTTTGAGTAGAAGGTGGGTCAGGGTGAGCCCTGGGATGCGAGCTCGAGCTGAGCGTGTTATTGCCAGCAGCTCGGTCGCGTCCACCTCAGCCATGGCCGTGACGTGGGCGGTGGAATGCACTCCGGCGAGGGTGCGATTCGCTACGATCCGCTGAATGCCACGGAGTGGAATGCGCCGAGCCACGCGCACGCCATTCACCACTTCGGCTGGGACTTCTGTCACAGGTTGGAAGCCGCCAGCATGCGGCGCGCTGCATCCACGATTCGTCCAGCATTCGGTAACGCGTGCGGGCGGACCTTGCCACTGGGCACCGGCACCGGCGCCGCGCCGATGCGAATCACCGGTGCGGCCAGCGCCTCTGGAGCTTGCTCCACAACCGTGGCCACCACTTCCGCGCCAATTCCCCCCGCAACCCAGGCCTCATGCACGGTGATGAGGTGCCGAGTGCGCCGAACCGACTCCACGATGGTAGTGCTATCTAGCGGGCGCAGTGACCGAAGGTCGATGATTTCCAGCTCGATCCCTTCCCCAGTCAGTTCACGGGCTGCCCGCAGCGCCAGCGGCAGCGAGCTGCCCACGGCGACGACCGTGATATCCCGCCCTGGTCGGGCAATGCGCGCGGGGCCAATGGGCGTTTCGTAGGCATCATCCGGCACATCGGTCCGCGCCCCGTGCGAGAGACTCATCCCCTCGAAGAAGAGGACTGGATTGTCGTCACGGATGGCGGCGGTCATCATGCCCTTGGCATCGGCGGGCGTGGCCGGCATGACGACCTTCCACCCTGGGACGTGTGCGAACCAGGCGGAGTAATCCTGGGGATGACCGCCATATGGCCCGTCACCTACCCGCGTACGCACCACCACAGGAACGCGTGCGACGCCGCCCGTCATGTAATGCAGGTTTGGCGCCTGGTTAATGAGCTGATTCATGGCGGCCGGCAGGAATTCACCGAAGCTGATCTCCACAATGGGCCGTTGCCCAAAGAGTGCAGCGCCAAGTGCCGCGCCAACCATGGCGGACTCGGAAATGGGTGCCTCACGAATCCGCTCTGGGCCGAACTGTTCAATGAGCCCCTGGGTGCCCTGCATGGCCCCACCCATAACACCCACATCCTGGCCGATATAGAAGACCCGTGGATCAGCCTGCATGGCCATGGCGATCGCCTCAATCACTGCCTCCATGTGGGTGAGGCGCCGGCTTCGTGTCCCTTGCTGACTTGCAGCGGCGTCACTCATACGTAGACCTCGTCTGTCCCCAGTTCATTCTCGCCTACGTCCGTGGCCAGTCCAAGCTGTTCCAGGGTGGCTGTCACGGTGAGGCGAGCGGCGTCCTGAAGGCGCTTGAGGTCAAACGCAGTGGCTTCTCCGCGCTCGATCAACCGAGCAGAGAATAGCTCAATGGGATCCGGGGCTGATACATCGACATGCGCGGCACGATAATCTTCCGGGTCGGCGGCCCAGTGTCCCTTTGCGCGCCAGGCACGCGCCTCAATGAGACTGGGGCCCTCGCCTCGGCGGGCGCGATTCACAGCCGACGCTACGACTGCCCGCATGGCCTCCACATCGTTGCCGTCCACGGTCACACCCGGGATTCCGTAGCCCGCGCCACGCGAGGCCACGGGGGCCGGAAGGTAATCCTTGGCCGCCTGAGAAATGGCCCAACCGTTGTGCTGGCAGATATAGACAATGGGCAGCTTCCAGCAGGCAGCGAGGTTGAGCGCCTCATGCGCATCACCCCGATTGCTGGTTCCATCACCGAACGTGCAGATACACACGCGGTCTGAGCCTTCCTGCTGGAACGCCAGTGCCGCGCCGGTGGCCACACCCAGGCTGGTGCCCAAATCCCCGGCTACCCAGGGGACAATATTCAGCTCAACGGGCCCGGTGAACGGCACTGAGCGCCCTTTATTGTATCCACCTACCTTGCCCAGTACTTGAGCAGCTAATCGCCCCAGCTCCGCGCCGCGCATGAGGTAAATGACAAACGGATCGCGGTAATGGGCGGCCAATGCGTCATCGGGGCGGAGGTCGTAGAAGCTCCCTACCATGGTGGCTTCCTCGCCTACGCTGGGGAACCACCGCGGGTTGGCCGCGCACAGCGCCACATCCAGCTCGCGCGAGAGGGTCATCCAGCCAAAGATGCGTAATCCATCCGAGGTGGGCATGGCTTCTGTTGTTGGATCAGGGCCGAATATCGGGAGATCAGTCACCGGCTATCCGTTGCTCTCGCTCGCCTTTTGCAACGCTTGCTCGAGCAATGCGGCGTCCAGCGCCTCGCCTGGATCCGTGATTACTGCCAGGGGGGCACCCGAGTGAAGGAGAGCCCCTTCCTCGGCCAACACCTGAGCGAGCTTGCCCGATGCGGTGGACTCCACCTCGACGTTCGCCTTGTCAGATTGAACTTCCAGAAGCGCCTCGCCAGCGGTGACGAGGTCGCCCACGCG
>JBJXFJ010000648.1:0-4872 GCA_046154735.1 Chloroflexota bacterium
TCTAACTGGGAAGAAACGTGTACACCTATCGAGGTCATAGAGCGCCTGGACGGCAAAGCCCAGGGTGCACACAGGTTCCTCGCTAGGCATCATCTTCTTAGAAGGTTTTCAGCGTCAGACGTTGCGCTCGCTGATGGTGGGCAGGTTGCCGTGGTTCGAGGGTCTGGAGTTGACGCGTCCAGGAGAGAGCGGTGGCATACTCGTGCAGGACATGCTCGTAAAATTTCGCCAGTGCCTCCATGGCTGGCGCGTGCTGGTGGGCCGCGAGACGCTGCCAGATGGTCACGGCCGCGTCCCAGCGCCGCTGGCGCTTGTAGATGGGCCACCAGGGCGGTCACATTTCCCTGTGGAACTGCATTGGGCATGACGTGCACACTCCTGACCAGCCACGGACGACGGACCACGACCCACACCGTACCAGCATCGGCAGCATCATAGGCACGCATGGTGTATGATGCAACGTCGAAGAACCGGTGACCGGGGGCAGATCTCCTCTTGACAGGGTTCTCGCTCATTATTATGATTACACAATCATTCCGAATTCGGAATGATTCTGATTCAGGAGGAGTGCTGACCTATGTCCCACAGAGTGGCGCAACTGCATCGAGCAGGGCTGAAAGCAACTGGTCCGCGCATGGTGATCCTTGCCGCCCTCGAACAGGACCACGACCACCCCACGGCGGAGCAACTCTACGAGATGCTCCGGCAAGAACATCCTTCCCTGTCGCTGTCTACGGTCTATCAAACATTGGATGCCTTCATTCGTAACGGTCTGTGCCGCCGTGTAAGTGGCCCAGGAGATCGTCTCCGTGTCGATGGGACGCCTCCGGACCATGACCATGCGGTGTGTCGGCTGTGCGGGGCGATTTTTGATGTCGATCGTGATCAGCTTCAGCTTCCTGTCCCACCTGGGCGCTTGTCGAATGGCTTGATGGTCACGGGCGTACGGCTGGAGTACGAGGTGATCTGTCAAGCGTGTCAGGCAGCCCCTGCTGAGGGTGGTGGCAAGGCGAGGTCGGTTGGTGCCGGGCATGGGCATGATGGACAGGCCTGACTCCTGGAGGTTGACCCTGAGACAACGCTACGTGCTTACGCGTGGCTTTTTACATCGTTAAGGAGAGAGAGCCAATGGCAGATAGTCATGATATCGGACTGATGGCTCACCTGATGCGCCGGGTAGGTTTTGGCGTATCCCGTGATGAGTTGGAAATGCGGGCGGCCAGGGGCTATAACGCCACAGTCGAAGAGCTGTTGCACCCCGAAGAGTCCGAGCCGGCAGACCAGAACGTGCTGTTGCGCTACCAGCCGGCGGCGTTGCTGCCGGGTGGCCAGCCGCCGATGGGCAACATCAACTGGATGTTCCATCTGGTCAACACCAAGCGCCACCTGCAAGAAAAGATGACGTTGTTCTGGCACCATGTGTTTGCCACGGGCAACTCCAAAGTCGATAACTACGATCAGCTGCTCGAACAGATCGAGATGTTCCGTGAGAAAGGCATGGGCAACTATCGCGAGCTGCTCGTGGCGCTGTCTCAGAACCCGGCGATGATTTACTGGTTGGACAACCAGGAAAATCACAAACGCGCCGTGAATGAGAACTGGGGCCGTGAGCTGCTCGAACTCTTCAGCATGGGCCAGGGCAACTACACGGAAAAAGACGTGCGCGAAGCCTCGCGGGCCTTCACCGGCTGGGGCATTGCGGCGAAGATCCCGCGCTTGCCGTATGGCCGTTTCCCGTGGGAATTTGAGTACAATGCGGAAGACCACGATGAGACCGAGAAGGAGTTCTTGGGCCACAAGGGCAACTTCAATGGTGAAGACATCATCGACATCGTGGTGCAGCAGCCGGCCTGTGCGGCGTTCATCTGCCGCCACCTGTCCAGCTTCTTCGTGGCTGACGAACCCCAGGTGCCCAGCTGGAAGATCGAGCCTCCCCAGGATCCACAGCTCCTGGCCGCTCTGATGAAGTCCTTCAGAACATCGAGCTTTGATATGCGCGCCGTCCTGCGGACCCTGTTCACCTCTGACGCCTTCAAGAATGCGCGTTTCAACAAGATCAAGAGCCCGGCGGAGCTGGTGGTCAGCACGCTGCGCATGGTCGGTGGCGCGGAAACGCCGTTCCCGCAGTACGGGGAAGAAATTGCCATGCAGCCCACCTACATGGGCCAAGACCTGCTCAATCCGCCGAGTGTGGAAGGCTGGCATACCGGGAAAGAGTGGATCAACAGTGGTTCGCTCATGAGCCGGATCAACTTCACCGCGCAGATGGTTGGGGACACCAGCAAACCCGGCGTGCGGTTTATGATCAATCGTGTCAAAGCTCAGGGGACTCTCCAGCCTGAGCAGTTGGTCGACACCGCGCTTGACCTCATGGGGCCGCTGGAAGTGGGCGCCGGCACCCGTGCAGAACTCCTGACGCATGCCTGTGAGGGTGGTGATCTGCGGTGGGATAACACGGTGGATGCCGAGCAGCGTGTGGCGCAGTTGCTGCAACTGATCGTGGCCACACGCGAATACCAATTTAATTAACCGGCTCAGACCAGAGAGGAGCGTAGATCATGGCAAAAGATCCCGTATTAGTCGTGTTGCAGTTGAGCGGTGGCAATGATTACATGAACACGGTGATCCCGTACGCCAATTCGCTGTACTGGGAAAACCGCACGACGGTGAACATTGCCGAAGACAAAGTGGTGGCGTTGGATGACAAAGTGGGTTTCAACCCCAGCATGGCGCCGCTGAAGAAGTTCTACGATGAAGGGACCATGGCCGTCGTGCACGGCGTCGGTTATGCCGATTCGCCGCGCTCGCACTTCCGCTCCATGGACATTTGGCACACCTGAGAGCCAAACATTGTCGGGACGGAAGGCTGGCTGGGCCGCGCCATCCGTGAATTCGATCCCAACAAAGAGAACGTGGTCACGGGCGTGAGCTTTGGCCCGAGCATGTTCCGCGCCATGTCGTTGCCGGGCGTGCCGGTGGCGTGCGTCAGCGGCTCGCTGGAAACCTACGGCATGCTGCCAGGTATCCAGGGTGAGCAGCGCTTAAAAGTGTTGGAGCGCTTCAAGAATGCCTATGCCCCGATGATGGGCACGGGCGCGGTGATGGATTACCTCGGCGCCACCGGCATTGACTCCCTGGCCGGCGCCGACATTCTGAAAGTTGCCCCCCAGAAGTACAGCTCCTCGGTGGCCTATCCGGGGTCCAAAGTGGCGCAGAAACTGAAGGGCGTGGCGCAGGTGCACCTGGCCGATCTGGGCACCCGCGTGTTCTATCTGGATCACGGCAGTTTCGATACGCATGCCAGCCAGCTGGGTGAGCATGCCAAACTGTGGCAAGAAGTGGCGAACGGCGTGTCCGCCTTCTTTGCCGATCTACGCGAGCACAATGCGGCTGACAACGTGGTGCTGGTGATGTTCACCGAGTTTGGCCGTCGCGTGCATGACAATGGTTCCGGGACTGACCACGGCGCCGGTGGCGTGGCGTTTGCCATTGGTGATGCCGTAAAGGGTGGGCAGTACAGTGATTATCCGTCCCTGAAGGCGGCTGACCTGTCGCAGGGTGACCTGGTGCCCAACCATGACTTCCGTGGCTTCTATACCACGATCCTGGAAGATTGGCTGAAGCTGGATGCGAAGCCGCTCGTCAACGGGTCGTTTGATAAATTCTCCTACATCCGTAATTAGGCACCGTGCAGCGCTGACGTATTCTGCGTAGTGCCTGAAGAGAATCGGTGGCGCATGCGGTCCGGTGCGCCGCCGACAAGCAGGGGAGTAGGCGCTCTCAGGCAACGGTAGCCATAAGCATGAGGTAGTTAAAAATGCTGACGACAGTAGCAGAAGGGCGTGTCTACGATTGGAGTCATTCGGTAGGCCGCGGCGCCGCCGCGGGCGATGGCTTCAACCAACCCTGTTCAATCGCTGCGGCTCCCCAGGGCGTGATGTACGTAGTCAGCCGGGGCAATGAAAACAACTTCGGCTCGCGCGTTTCCAAGGTGTTTGTCGGGGATCCGGGCGATGAAAAAGTCCAGGCGGAATTCTGCCGCTATGGCACGGATCCGGGACGGGCCTTGTGGCCCAACTCGGTGGCCCTGGACAAACAGGGCAATGTGTATGTTTCCGATGACTGGCTCAATCGGATTTCTGTCTTTGATCCGGACGGCAATTTCTTGAGCGCCTGGGGCTCCGCTGGTTCTGGCCAGGGGCAGCTCGACGGGCCAGCCGGTCTGGCGTTTGATACAGACAACAATCTCTATGTCGTGGATAGCCGCAACCATCGTCTCCAGGTGTTTACCAGTGATGGACGCTACCTGGGTGGCTGTGGCAAACTCGGCACCGGGCCCGTAGAGTTCAACATGCCGTGGGGTATTCACATTGACGCCAATAATGACGTCTTTGTGGCGGACTGGAAGAACAATCGGGTCCAGAAGCTAACGACCAGCGGCGGTTTTTTGATGGAGATCGCCGGGGAAGGGGCGCGCGCACTCAATCATCCCACCCACATGACGACGGATGCGGAGGGGGATATTTATGTGTGTGATTGGGCCAACCACAAACTCCGTATTTACACCCCCGAGGGTGATCTGATCACGTCCCTGGTGGGGGATGCCCAGGTCATGTCCAAGTGGGGCCAGCAGTCTCTGGATGCCAACCCTGACATGGTGAAGATGCGCCGCCGGGTGAAGAGCCTGGAACGTGAGTGGCGTTTTTGCTATCCCACGGCTGTGGCGTATGACTTCGAGCGTGAAACCGTTCTGGTGGCCGATTGCCAACGGGGCCGGTTGCAGATTTACAAGAAAGACAAGAATTACCTGGCGCCGCAGTTCAACCTGTAGTGTCTGGCTGCCCTGTCTTGTCCCCTCTCCCGGGGGGAGAG
>JBJXFJ010000650.1:0-8098 GCA_046154735.1 Chloroflexota bacterium
AGCTGGTCATTACTGTGGCGGTGGAACTTGTTGCGCGCACCGTGATCAAAATTCACGATTGCGACATTAAAATCCTGGCTCATCTCCGCGGTGACCAGATTCTGCCGCGTGACATCGCCGATGAAGAGCGGTGAGGCGGCGTCTTCCTTAGGCACGTTAGACGGACGAATATGCTTCATGGGTTCTCTGTCCTTTCACAATACCGAGTACTCAGTGATGAGTGATGAGTGATGAGTGATGAGTGCCAGCAAGTCACTCATTACCCATCACCCATCACTACACTCATCACTACTTCGTGGGCTCGGCCGATACGTAGCTGCGGATCTCGATCTGGTTGTTATCCGGATCTCGGAAATAAACGGAGAGGGCATTACCGCGCGCGCCCCAGCGCATGCGGGGTCCATTTTCAATGGCTATGCCGTTTCCTTCGAGCTCCTCAATGCACGGCTCAAGCGGGCCATCAGTAAACATGCAGAAGTGGTTCAAATTGGGCGCCGTCCTGGTGCTTGACTCGGCCTCCGGACTCAGCATCAAGTCAATAATCGTTGTGTCATTGATCCGAACCGAGGGGAAGCCGTGTTTCCCGGCCCGCCAGGTGTCAACTCGTTCGGGCTGCAGCCCGAGGATACCTGTGTAGAATTCGAGCGTGCGCTCCACGTCGCGCACGCTGAGGACAATGTGGTCCATGCCGGTGAGTTGCATTGGAACGCCTCTCGTCTAGATTGCGTCATTATTGTAGCGCTGCGCGGGCCATCGCTTATTGCCCTACCCCCCATCCAGCCAGCTATCCTTCAGCTTGAGCCGCACTATCCTGCACATTGATACAGGCGTGGACAACCACTTTCACACTCACTCAAGCCAACGGGGGCCACTGGTGGTCATTGTTGCTTGCGTGATCTTTGCGATGACCGCGGCTGGGTGCACGCGGCCGGCCGACCGCCCACTGGATGGCGCACGTCCCGGATCAATCGCCAGCGCAAACAGTGAGGCACTGGTATCCGCTTCCCCACTGAGCGTGCCCTCTCCCGCTCCGGTCATCTTCACCGTGGCACCAGTGGCCTCCCCCACTGTGTTGCCCGCGCCATCGCCAACGGCCACTGGTCGAGGCCCCATCATCAGCACTATCCAGCCTCCGGCCAACGCAAACCTGCCGGCGGGCCCCATCACAGTCTCCGCCCGGATTAGCGCCACGAGTGATGTGAGTGAGGTCACGCTCCTTGTGAATGGTCAAGCCACTCGTCCCAGCGCCTCGGGCGATGCGCGAAATCCAACGTACAGTACCTCCATGAATCTCCCTCCCGGGCAACACCAGGCGCGCATTCAGGTGCGCGATGATCAGGGCCGCGTGGGCGGCTTCTCCTGGAGCTTCACCGTGGGCGGCGGCGCCCCGGCCAGCTCACCCGCGTCCAAGCGCTAACATCGCGGGCACCTCTCGATCAGCATCCAGCCAGATGGACGAAGAGTCCACCTCGTCTCGATACGCGCCTGAGCCAAGCGGGGTCAACCTGCCCTGAGCATCCACCTGACACCCTTCAGCGCTCCGTGTCATCCGGAGATGCACCAGGGAGCCGGGGTAAGCTAGCAGTAGGCACTCGCGTTCCGGGGTGTTCGAAACAGGGGGCTCCCATTTCACAGAAGCTGACCAGCCAGCACTCGTATCTTGTAGGGATAACCGTGGCACTTGCAGGGCTGGCCTGCTGTGGCGCGTTGGCCATGGGGCTAGGCACGGCGGAGCTACGCATGACGCTGCTGATTGGAGCGCTTGGTTCAGCAGGGGTCCTCGCTGAACGGGCTATCCAGCGAAGCCCACTGGGTGACAGCCTGGATGTCGCATTACGCGCGTCCTGCCTGACGCTGGTGATTGTGCTGATTGCGGCGGGTCTGGTTCACCTCATACCCGGTCCCGTGGATGTCAACTGGCTTATCAGTGCCATCGCCGCGGCCATCGTGATGTTTGGCCTGGCCTCCTTACAGCAGCATGGGACCCCCTGGTCGCTATCACGCCAAACCCTGGTTCACATGGTGTGTCTTCTGGCTCTTGGTGGGCCGCTGCGCCTCCTCATGCTCGGCTACAGCGAGCTTCAGGGCGATGAGGCGCGCGTGATGAATCGCGCCACGGCGATGTTTCTAGGTGTGGACGCCGCCCCGCTCGTCCATCACAAGGGTCCGGGCGAGTTGTTGCTGGCCATGTTCTGGGGCGGCGTCGTGGATCGGGTAGCCGAGGCGGACGCGCGGTTCCCCTTTGCTCTCACCAGCGTGCTTGGCATTCTGGCGATCTATGCCGCGGGCCGATCCCTGTTCAATCCACAAGCCGGGCTTATTGCAGGAGCCCTCTGGGCAATCAACGGTTACGGGGTGGCCCTGGGGCGCATCGTTCAGTATCACAGCCTGGTCATTTTGCTCACGAGCACGGCGCTCGTGTGCGCGGCCGCGGGAGCAAGGGACGTGACGCGCTCACGCTCGCACTGGCTCCTGGCGTTCATCTTTCTCAGCGCCGCCGGTGTGTGCGGATTCAACGCACCGATTCTGGGTCTGCCGGCGGTCCTGATGATGTTGACCCGGGTGCACGCTGAGCTGGGCCCTCGGCGCCGCGTATTCCTACTTAAGACCATGATCGCAGCACTTACCGTTTTCGCTGTCATTGCCACGCTGATCGTCCTGGCCGCGCCACAGGTCGCCCGTGAATGGCTGGAGTACGGTCTAGAGCGCATCGGCCGAGGTCAACCGTTCAATAACCTGGATCTTTTTGTGGGCGTCAGCAGTATGTACGCGTCGCTCCCTTACCTGGCCGTGAGTCTGATTGGCGGCTGTGTGGCGGTGATCTGGTTCATGGTGCAGGCGCCTGACAGACGCGCGGCACGATGGGTGGCCGCAATTGCGCTCGTTTGTGCGAGCGGTGTGCTGGTGTCCACGCGTGGCCAGCCAACGTGGCTCGCTCTCCTGGTCTGGATAGGGTTTCTGGCAAGCACGCTCGCGGCGCCCGCTCATCTGGACCGCGCCTGGCGCATCATTTCGCTGAGCGTACTGCTGCCACTGGGCGCCTATCTCTTCCTGATAGTGCGACCGGGAACCCACTGGTATGAGATCTTCCCGGCCCTCACACTGCTTGTGGGCGGTGCCTGCGCCGCGTTGCCGCGGCCCAGGCAACAGGTGCTCACGTGGATTGCCTCGGTGACCGGCACCCTCATCATTCTGCTCATCGCCGTGTATCCCGCGTACACGTTTCTGCCCCGCGTGCAGGATGCGCTCCCTCTTCCCTTTTCCGAGCTTTATCGCCCCACCACCGGTCCACTCCGTGGCGGTGGAATTTTTGGCTTTCCCCACCAGGAAGGTTGGAAGGCGCTTGCGGCGCTGCATCATGAGGGGGTGCTGGCGGGACCGCTCCAGACCAATCAGTGGCAAGATGTGGCGCGTTGGTATCTGCCCGAGGTGGAATGGTGTAGTCGGGCGCCCACCTACGTGCTCGCGCCAACGGCAACACAGCCGCGCCGGAACCCGGCTGGTTCTGTGACCTGGATCATTCGGAGCGAAGGGCCCAAAGCGATGCTGGTGTTTCAACCGAACGCGGAGGGGCGCGCGTTTAAAGAAACCACCGCGAACGACTCCGCGGGCTGGTTTGACGCGCACCGCGCAACGTTTCACCGACTCCTCAATGTGGACCCGCGAAACTGCCCGAGGATGTCGCCATCCTGGGACCCGTATAACGCGGCCTCGTAAAGACGCGGCGCTCGATTTGAAAGACTAAACGTTGAAGAGCACGTGCAGGATGTCGCCATCCTGCACGATATAGGTTTTTCCTTCGCTCCGAAGCTGACCGCGCTTCCGGGCCTCGGCATAGCTGCCGGCGTTCAGCAGCTCCTGCCAGTTGATCACTTCTGCTCGGATGAATCCCCGGGCAAGATCCGTATGAATGGCACCGGCGGCCTGTGGAGCGGTCAAATTTGAGTTGATCGTCCAGGCTCGACACTCATCTTCACCGACAGTAAAGAACGAAATCTGATCCGCGATGCCGTAGGTTGATTGGATCACTCGGCCGAGCCCGCTCTCCGCGATGCCCAGCTCCTTCATGAACTCCGCCGCGTCCTCCGGCTCTAGCTCCATAAGCTCCATCTCCAGACGGCCGGCCAGCGCCAGCGCCTGCGTGGACGGCCACTTCAGCCCCGATGCCACCTTCGCCACCAATTCGTCAGACGCGGCATCAGGCTCAGCCACGTTCAGCAGTATAAGTAGCGGCTTGGCCGAGAGAAACCCGTACCCCCGCACGGCCTTGCGCTCATCCGCATCCAGCTCAATGGTGCGCGCGGGGCGCTCGTTCTGCATTGCATCACGGATTTTCGTCAGCGCCTCCAACTCACGCTGCTGCGCCTGGCGCTCAGCCGGGGTGCCCTTGCCCAGCCGCACCTCCTTCTCCAGCCGTTCATAGCGCCGATCAGCAATATCCAGGTCCGCCAGGATGAACTCCAGCTCAAGATCGGCAATATCGCGCTCTGGATTCACACCGGTGCCGTCATCAAACGCTTTGACCACCTGCAAGAGCACATCCGCCTCGCGGAGGTGAGCGAAGATCTGCGCGGAGCGATCCCGATCGCCCCCAGGAACCACGCCGGCCACGTCCACATAGGTGACCTCAGCCGGCGTGAACTTCTCCGGTTTGAACATGTCTCGCATGGCCTCAAGCCGTGGGTCGGGTACTTTCACAACGGCAAGATGCGGCTGGGCGCTAAAGGAGCCAACCTGGGCGTGGCTCCGCGCCAGAACATTGAACACAGTAGTCTTGCCCGCCCCGGCAAGTCCGGTAATTCCAATCTGCATGGCTTCGACTATAGCGGACGGAGGACCATGGACGGAGGACCGGGAAGCCGTGGGCCGTCAGCGTCAGCACTCACGCTCCAATCAGGATGCATCGCTGACAACCGCATCACCCGGCAACGGTGAGCGATTTCTCCTGGATTGCGGCTCGTCCGCTCTTGGGGAAAGGCCGGGGCATGGGCTGGGCAATCCCGTTGAGATCGATGGAACGACAGACCACCCTGTAAATCCCCGGAGCACCCATGATGAGATTGGCTACCCAGTGAACCACGGTGTAGCGCAGCGGCCAATGGAGCGGCTTGCCCGTGGCGGGATCAAACAGAAGAGGACTGCCCGAAAGTCGTCCAGACGGCAGGCCGCCGCCCCAGTGCTCCGGCGGCGGCAGAATTTCGGCATCGTGCCAGCCCGCCTGTGAAAACGCGGGGTCATCGACCGGTTCCTCGTGCGGTATGAGTGCGTACTGGACACGGGAGAGACCAGACACTCCAACCTGCGCTACACCGGAGATTCGAAATTCTTCGCCCGCCCGCACGGTCGGCGGCACCTGGCCGAACCGAGCGAAGGTCTTCATGTGGCTATCGAGATCGTTATTTCCACGCTCGTAGGTGTCATTGGCGGCATAGTGATTGGTCAGCACCACGCGCTCCAGCCATTTGACTGATTTGAATCCGTACGCCTCAGGCACGACCATGCGGACCGGTCCACCACGCTTGCCGGTCAGGAATTCGCCATTGAGCATGTAGCAAAGAATCACGGGAAGCTCGCCGGGCGGCTCCTCCAGAACACGGCCGATTGGCAGTGAGCTACGGAACATTTGGGTGGGATCATCATTGTGATAGCCGAAGTAAAAGACTCGGCGCAGGTTCTCAACCGGGCGGGTCATCCATACCAGCACCCGTAGAGGTACGCCCTCCCACAGGCCCATACCAAGCGGCTCACCGATGTTGTTGCAAGAGATACCCTTGAGGAACTGCACTCCGTGAACCTGCCCAAGCTTGAGCAATGTCTGGAAATCAACGGCCGTGCCAAGTGCCTGCGAAAGCGGCTGTTGGAGCACGGTGTTACTCTCCGGATCAGCAACGATCTCGAGCTGCCATGTTTCACGCTCCAGGCCAAGCTCGCGGCGGCGCTCCAACGGAAGCGTGTACGGCAATGGGTTACCGCGTTCAACGTCACCGAACTGGTCCTGCGGCGTGAGGAGCCCGAAAGGCGCGATCGAGCCCGGATGGGATGACCGGGTCTTGATCACGCCGGTTGGCTGTGTTCCGGTGTAGACAGGGGCATCATCAAGGGTATGGTCGCTTGCGGTCATCATCGGCTCCGTTCATCGGCGGGTCAATCCATGGCCGGCATTACCCAATACGGTTGAGTGAGGAGTGAAGAGTTCAAGGTCATGAGTGAAACGAGCCAGTGCGGACGAGTGTGATTTGCACCCTGCCCCCGCCCCTCCTCACTCTTAACTCTTCACCCTTAAGCCCTCACTAAACCGTATTGGCCGGCATCACCGATCGTCCCGAAACATTCAGCGCTAGCTCTCCGTCCAACTTGTTCTGCGGGGTTCTCGCGCCACCGGTGTTGTCGGGCATCTTGACCGACAGTATGGTGCGTTCCGGCTCAACGCCGCGCGGTAAGTTTTTCACTGCCGGGCAAGATGCCCGACACCACCGACATCCTCCACCCAGCAATTCATGATTGACAGGGCTCTAGCCCTTTTGAGACAAGTGCATTGCTTGCCACGCTCACGAGGTTTTCACGAGCACCGTATCATCAACACTCGAGCTTTGGATCCCAGGCTCGGGCGATGGGGCGATGGCTCCATCCGATTCCCTGCCCGTATCGTCGTCCTTCCTGGGGCCTTGTCTACGTGGGATCGATGTTCGGATTGATCCGGAACAGGTTCTGGGGATCGTACTGACGCTTGAGCCCCACGAGGCGGTCGTAGTTTGAGCCGTAGGATGCGCGGATCCGTGGTGACCAATCATCGCCACCCATGTGATTGGTATAGGCCGTTCCCGTGGTGAGCGGCTCCACCTGTCCCCAGATGTTCCGGGTCCAGCTCACGTGCGGCGCAGCGTCTCCCTCTACCCACTGGGAGACAACGTTCACATCCCAGAGTTGCTCCCGGAGCGCGTACGCCGTGGCATCTGGGGCCACGCGCGTGGTGGCGCCATGTATTGGGTAGGCGATAATTGCGGACATCGGTGATGAAGCACTATTTGCGCCCTCAATGAGCAGGTCAATCATCTCATCACTCACCTGGCGCGCGAAACCTGACTTCCAATAGCGCTGAAGGCCGTGGATCGCCATCGGATCGTCCAGCACCTTCTGGCGAACCGTGTAGGGCATTGGCTGCACCAGATCGGCAATAGCTGAACCAAACTCACGGATCGGAGCAAGTAGCCGCTCGCCCTCGTCAAGTGGACCCGTGTGGGACAGAAAGATGCCGGTGAGGGGGTCTCCATCGGGTGAATTGAGCAGCGCCGCCAGCACGTAGGTACTGTCGGGCAGATTACTCCCAAACTCAGCGCAGAATTTCCAGACGTCCTTTGCCGCCGCGCGCGGATGCAGCACCAACCCGCCCAACACCGTGGGCCCCACCTCATGAAGCTGAAACTCAAACGACGTGACGACGCCAAAGTTCCCGCCGCCGCCCCGGAGCGCCCAGTAGAGATCGGGATTCTCGCTGGCGCTGGCGGTGCGGACTTGCCTATCGGCAGTCACGATATCGGCAGACAGGAGATTGTCACAGCTCAGACCGTACAGCCCGGAAAGAGTCCCGAGCCCCCCACCCAGCGTGAGGCCGGCGACGCCGGTATTTGAGACCGTTCCGCCTGGGGTAGCCAAGCCAAAGGCTTGCGTTTCCCGATCAAACTCGGACCACAACACGCCGCCCTGGGCACGTCCGGTGCGCCGCCGCGCATCCACGTGCACTCCCTTCATGGGACTCAGGTCAATGACCAGGCCACCGTCACACGTGCCGTGGCCAGCAGCGTTGTGCCCCCCGCCACGCACGGCAAGGCGCAGATTATTGTCCGCGGCGAATGTCACGGCGGCCTGTACATCAGCGGTCCCGGTGCAGCGAGCGATCAGTGCCGGCCGGCGGTCGATGTTACCGTTCCAGACACGGCGCGCTGAATCGTAGCCGGCGTCCGGCCCTGACAGCAGTGCACCGGCCAGTCGCTCTCGGAGCCCACCGATGACCGCGTCATCAAGACCAATCACTTCACCAGAGAGGCTTGTCGCTTGAAGGCTTGCCATTGAAATCTCCAGAACTTTTGGCTTCCAGGTA
>JBJXFJ010000291.1:0-39504 GCA_046154735.1 Chloroflexota bacterium
CCGCTCGCTGACGGTCGCGGCTCGGAACCGATGGTGATCGCAATCAGCCATGTGGATGACAACGGCCGGTGGTGAGGAATAGCTCCGGTGAGTGAGCTGGACTAGCGTTCGGTACGTTTTCCGCGAATCAGTTCGCCGAGTTTGCCCGCTGAGAAAATTGAGGGGCCGCGGAGGTCTGCCGTCAGTGGCGTGCCGTCGGTGGATTCACTCTGGGTGGTAAGCCAGTCTTGCCGCGCCTGGGACGCGGCAGTGAACTCATTCAGCATCGCCTCATCGTTCTGTTCAATCATGCCGCGTAGCCGATGAAGTTGCTCGATATAGCGATCAAGCTGGCGGAGGACTGGTTCCCGGTTTGTCAGACAGATATCGGTGTACATGCCAGGGTTCCCCGCGGCGAGTTGCGTGGCGGCAGCGAAACCCCCTGCGGCGAGAGTGCGCATCTCGCGCCAACCCTGATCTTCGGCCACGCACCGCATCAGCGCTGAGGAGACAAGGTAGGGGAGGTGGCTGATGCCCGCAACAAGTCCATCATGTTCATCGGGATCAACGAAGTACGGGACTGCGCCAATGGCCTCCGTGAGGCTCACAAACTGCTGGACGAGAGGGCTGAGTGCACTGGCTGACGGAACCACGCAGAACACGGTCTGCTGAAACAACGTGCCCACCGGGTCGCCACTGCCACTGGTGAGTCGCCCGGTCATGGGGTGGCCGCCAACGAATGACGTTGATGCTGGCAGGATTTCAGCGGCCCACCGTAAGACCTGCGCCTTCGTGCTGGCGGTATCCGTGACCAGCACCCCCGGTGCCAGGTCATTCCGCATCTCGCGAAATATTAGCTCGATTGTGCGCACGGGCGTGGCCACGATCACGAGATCGGCATCGCGCACCGCGTGCGCGACACTTGGAGCAAAGGAGTCAACGGCCTTGAGTCGTAGGGCGCTTTTCTGAGCATCCGCTCCGAGCTCAAATCCGGTGAGGCGTGCTCCGGGCAGAGCCTCCCGAATGGCCATTCCAAGTGACGCTCCAATCAGTCCAGTGCCGATGATTGCGATGCGCTGAAATGATCCCGCCGCCACCGGATTACACCCCTAGCGCGACACCGCGCACGAAGGCGCTGATCGCTCCAATGATTGGCCGAAGCATTGCTCCGAGGATGTCAGGCCCGCCTACCAGGGGTATGAAGAGTAGGCCAAGCAAGATGATGAAGCCATATTGGCGAAGCGGCTCAAAAATCTCAGCAATCGGCCGGGGAAGAACGCCTGTGACAACGCTAAACCCATCAAGCGGCGGAATAGGAATGAGATTAAATGCTGCTAGCCCGATGTTGAGGCTCACGATCTGGCGAAGAAACTCACCGAGCTGCGGGTCAACGGACGTCTGAAAGCGCAATGGGAGAAGGAAAACGATGGCCGCGGCAATGTTGGCCACTGGTCCCGCGAAGGCAACCATGGCTGAACCGATATGTGGATTGATCTTGAGGTTCCAAGGGTTGAACATGACGGGCTTGCCCCAGCCAAAATGGGCCACAAAGATCATCATGGTGCCCACTGGATCAAGGTGACGCAGCGGATTCAGGCTTACGCGCCCCATCATTCGCGGCGTGGGATCACCAAGGAGCGTCGCCACCCATGCATGATTCGCCTCATGGACCGTGATGGCAATGACCAGCGCTGCCAGAACAGCAAGCAAGCTGACTGGGTTGGAAAACGCCTGACGCCCAAGACCCGTATACCAGAGAAAGAGAAGCGCGACCCCTGCAAGTACGAGGATATCGCGCGGAGAGTATCTATTCATTGTTGACTCGGAGTATACCATGCGGCGCGATGGGTCTCGGGAATGCCTTTGCTATAATCCAGCGGTTCCCGGGAGAGCACTATGTCATTGACGCGCGTTGGGATTGTCAACGTGACGGGGTATGCCGGCGCGGAAACAGCGCGCATTCTGGCTAATCATCCGCATGTTGAGTTGACCTGTGTGACCGGCCGAAGCGCGGCTGGCCAGCCGCTAGAGTCCGTCTTTCCTCACCTGGCCTCCTTGGAAAAGGAGATTCTTCCAGAGATAGGTGAAGTTGATTTCGTGATTGCGGCACTCCCGCACCATGCCACGGCTGAGATCATGCCCGCGCTGCTGGATCGCGTACCTAAAGCGGTGGACATTTCCGCGGATTTCCGATTGCAGAATGTTCCGCTTTATGAGCACTGGTATGGTGAACATCCCGCGCCTCAGCTTATTCCGGAAGCCGCGTTCGGCTTACCGGAGCTCCACGCAGAACAGATCCGTCAGGCGCGACTCGTGGCTAATCCGGGTTGCTTCTCCACCGCGGCTATTCTGGCACTTGCTCCAATTGCCCACTTGATCGAGCCACACGTCATCGTTGACGGCAAGACCGGCATCTCGGGTGCGGGACGTTCAGCGCAGGTTGAGTACAACTTCTCCGAGATCAATGAGAACACCTCAGCGTATGGTTTGAAAGGACACCGGCACCTGCCCGAGATGGAGCAGGAGCTCGGTCTGCTCCGCGATGGCAAAGTCGGTACCACGCCGCTAGACATCACATTTGTTCCCCATCTCATTCCCATGACTCGAGGCATTCTGAACACGTGCTATGCACGTCTGATGGATGGGATATCTCAGGATGAATTGACTCGACTCTATAAGGCGTTCTACGCGGAAGCGCCATTCACGCGCATCGTTGGAGCGTCGCCACAGACAAAACAGACCTTGGGCAGTAATCATTGCATCATTCATCCTCGCGTGGATGAGCGAACCGGCCGCGTGCTGGTGATCGCCTGCCTGGATAATCTAGTGAAGGGTGCCGCGGGCCAGGCGGTTCAGAATATGAATCTCATGCTTGGATTTCCCGAGGACGCGGGCTTGCAGTCTCTCGCGGTCTACCCATAAGCCGTAACCTCAGGAATCAACCACGCGGCGTTTGTCAATCCCGCGATGTGCGTGCCTTGGCTCACCGTGCCGCCTAGCTGCCTATTTGAATGAAGGTGCCACCGATGACAACAAATGAGATTCGTGTGCTTGCGGATGGGAGTCTCACGTCCACTCCCGGATTCAAGGCTGGCGCGGTCTATGCCGGAATCAAGACTCCTGGTCCCGACAAGCTGGACGTTGGGATGATCGTGTCCGATGTTCCGTGCGTGGTGGCAGCCACGTTCACGCAGAATCGATTCGCGGCAGCACCGGTCGGTGTGAGTCGAGAGCATGTTGCACGCATGACCGGGCGTGGCATCGTGTTCAACGCCGGCAATGCCAATGCTTGTACCGGGGAGCAGGGGCTGCGCGACGCTTTGGAAATGACCGAGCGGGCCGCTACGAAGATTGGCGATAGGCCGGAAGCGTTTCTCGTAGCGTCCACCGGCGTGATCGGCGTACCAATGGATATGGACAAGATCCGTTCCGGCATTGAGTCGATTCAGCTCAGCGATGCCGCGGGTCACGCCGTGGCTCGAGCAATGATGACCACGGACACGCGGCCCAAGGAGATCGCGGTGGAGATTCCGTTATCCTCTGGCCCAGTGATCCTGGCGGGAGCTACTAAGGGCGCAGGGATGATTCATCCCAATATGGCCACCATGTTGTGCTTCCTCACCACGAACGCGGTGCTGCAGCCGGATTTCGCCCACGAGGTGCTGCTGGACATTGTGAACGATACGTTTAATATGATCTCGATCGATCGTGATACCAGCACCAATGACTCTGTGATGCTCCTGGCGAACGGTCTCGCTGGCAACGAGCCGCTGGTCAAAGGTGATGACGCTTTCCTCTTCGCAATGGGATTGCGGCACGTCTGCACCTATCTTGCCACCAGCATCGTGCGCGATGGGGAAGGCATGACCAAGTTCTTTGAGGTTCGCGTGCGGGGTGCTCGGTCTCCCATGGAGGCCAGACTGGGCGCTCGCGCGGTGGTGGCCTCAAATCTGGTAAAAACGGCACTCTATGGAGCCGACCCGAACTGGGGACGCATACTGGCGGCAATGGGGAACACATCTGTGACGGTGGATCCCACAAAGGTGGACGTAAGCATAGGCGACGCCCCGGTCTGCCGGGGCGGGAGTGCCCAGGGCCTGGACAAGGAGGCGGCACGTGCCGTGCTCCAGGGTTCTGAGATTGTCATTCAAGTTGACCTCCATATGGGCGAGAGTGAAGCCACAGCCTGGGGATGCGATCTCACGGAAGGGTATGTGCAGGAAAACAGCCTGTACACAACCTAGGAGGGCGTAATTGATGACCCACGCGGGCGAGGAAACAGGCTTTGCAGCCGTTCGTGATTCATTGCCACGGATGGCCCATTTGGTCGGGAAGACCGTCGTGCTCAAGGTGGGCGGCAGCGTTGGCATTGAGCCGTGGATTTTGGATGATATTGTCTGGCTGCATCGCATTGGCGTGCGTCCAGTCGTGGTGCATGGCGGCGGCCCGATGATTTCGGACTGGCAGAGCCGTCTTGGCTATGAGACCCGCTTCGTGGACGGGCGCCGCTACACGGATGAGCAGACGCTTGATGTCGTTCGTGCCGTGCTGATCGGCTTGGTGAACTCGGACCTGGTCGGCGAGTTCTCAGCCCGGGGTGTGCCAACTGTTGGCCTCTCCGGCCTGGACGGTGCGTTCATTCAGGCTACTGTGCGCGATTCGAAGCTTGGCCTTGTGGGTGATGTGGTTCGAGTAGACTTGCGTCCATTACGGACGCTTCAGGATGCGGGGTACATGGCTGTTGTGGCGCCCGTTGGTCGCAATGAACACGGCCGACCATTGAATATCAATGCAGATACGGTTGCCGGCGATATCGCCCACGCCCTACATGCTGAGAAACTCGTGTTCTTCACCGACGTCCCCGGGGTTCTGGATCGCGCGGGTGCTCTGATTCCCACTCTGACATCGGATCAAGTGTGGGATCTCATTGGCTCCGGTGAGATTCACGGCGGCATGATTCCTAAAGTTGAAGCATGCGTGCGAGCGCTGGACACGGTAACTCACACGCACATCATTGACGGCCGCGTGCCAAACGCGCTGCTCCGGGCGCTGCTCACCAACGAAGCCGTGGGCACGATGTTTTCTTCAGACGCGCCCGGCGCGTCTTCATCTCAAGCACGGGAGATCTAAGCGATGACCGATTGGATTCAACTCGAGGCAGAACGGTATTTCCGAGTTGCAAAGCGCATGCCCATTGTCATCGAGCGAGGTGAAGGCGTTTGGGTCTGGGATACAGACGGGAAGCGCTATCTGGACTTCATCGGCGGTTGGGCGGTGAATACGCTGGGACATTGCCATCCGCTGATGATTGAGGCCCTGACGAAGCAAGCAAAGACACTGCTGCTGGCCTCGAATCAGGTGTATACGGTGCCGCAGCTAGAGCTGGCCGATCTGCTGGTGAAGCATTCCCCTATGGATCGTGTGTTTATTGGTAACAGTGGCGCCGAGGCGAATGAGGGTGCCGTGAAGCTTGCCAGAAAATACGGTAAGAAAGTCCTCAACGGCGCTTACAAAGTTGTGTCCATGGATCACTCGTTCCACGGTCGCACCCTCTCCATGGTGGCTGCAACCGGTAAGCCCGCGTATCAGAAGGACTTCACGCCGCTCCCCGAGGGGTTCCAGAATATCCCCTTCAATGACATTGATGCGCTCGAGCAGGCGTGTGATAACACAACCGCGGCGGTGATGCTCGAGGTGGTTCAGGGTGAAGGGGGAGTCATTGAGGCAGACCCCACATACCTGCGTCAGGTGCGTGAGCTCTGCACGGCCAAGAAAATTCTGTTCATCGCTGATGAGGTACAAACAGGGGTAGGACGACTCGGGACTCTCTGGGGGCACACTCAGTTTGGCATTGAACCAGATGTCATGACACTAGCCAAGGGACTCGGCGGCGGCGTCCCCGTGGGCGCGTTTCTGGCCAAGGAGGAGTTCAGCGTACTTGAGTTTGGTGATCACGGCTCAACCTATGGCGGGAATGCCCTCGTCTGTGCTGTGGCCGCGGCCGTCTTCCGCTACGTTGTTGAGCAAGACCTCTCCGCTCACGTTGCATCGGTGAGCGAGCATCTGAAATCGGCTCTGTCCGGCCTGCGGTCCAAGTACCCGTTCATCACCGATGTGCGCGGACGGGGCTTTCTGCTGGCGGTGGAGTTTGAGCAGGATATCGCTGCGGACATTCTCACGGCCGCGCTTGCTCGCGGGTTCATTTTGAACAGCCCGTTGCCCAACGCCATCCGAATGATGCCGCCATTGGTGCTCACGGAGGCCGAAGCTGATGAAGCGGTTGCGCTGTTGGATGCGTCAATCGAGGCGGCGGTCGCGTAGTGCCCTGTCAATCATGGATTGTCGGGTGGAGGTCATCGGTGGTGTCGGGCAAAGTGCCCGACAGTCTGGGGCGTTTCTGCTCGTCGGTGCACCGTCGGTTCGTCACTGTTGGGCAAGATGCCCGACACCACCAGTAGAGGAAGAGCCCCACAGACCTTGTTTGACAGAGCAGTAGTGGCCCCCACCGTATCCACTTGAGTGATGAAAATTGTGCTTCTTTGGAACCAGTCAGCGACCTGAGATGGTCATCCACTCTGCAGAAGACGCGCCGTCGCGTCTTCACCAAGCGCAGTGGCAATGATCGAACGCTCCAGACCGCCTCGGCGGAGGAGCCGTGGCGGGGTTAGCGTGAAGTCGATCACCGTTGAGTCCACGCCTCCGGCGGTTTTTCCGTCGTCGATCAAGAGTCCGTAGCCCTTTGGGAGCTGGCTGGTCACCTCCATTGGCGTGGTCGGACTCGGCGCGGACGAGATGTTTGCACTCGTCGTGGCCAGTGGCGAGCCGAGCTCCTGGCAGATGAGCCGCGGGAGAATGTGGTTCGGTACCCGCAGGGCCACGGTTGGGCCCAGTTCAGATCGTGCTGAGCTCAGCACGATCGTGAGGGCGCCAGGCCAGGCCGCCTGAGCGAGGCTGAGGGCGCCCGCAGGAACAGGGCTGGAGAGTTGATCCAGATCCGAAGGATCTGCGATCAGCAGGGCAATTCTCTTCTCAGCCGGTCGCTGTTTCACGAGGAAAATACGCTCAATTGCCTCCTCGTTGAGCGGATCCGCGGCGATTCCATAAACCGTGTCCGTGGGGATGACGATGAGCCCGCCCGCACGCAGAATCTCGACGGATTCTTGAATGATCTCGCGCTGTATTCCAGGGTTGTCCGGCCAGATGACGCGCTTGGGTTGCGAGGTGAGACTCGTGTCAATCATGTTGGCACCTTGATATGGATGAATCGAGCGTGATTGTATCCATCGGAAATCGACTCGATGGCTGATCCGGGCATCACCGAGCGCGCCGCCTCCGCCAGTCGCGAGATCTGATCGGGCTCGCATTCAGCTAGGAGATGGTCACCAGGCATAAGTCGGGACGAGGCTTGCTGAATCAAGCGCAGATTGAGAGTGAGTCCACCTGGTCCACCATCCAGCGCACCGTGCGGCTCGTGCTCGCGGACGTCTTGCGGAAGGCTGTCCATGCGGTCGGTTGGAATGTAGGGCAGATTGGCAACAATAATGTTCGCGGATCCCGAGAGCCACGTGAGCAGGTCGCCCTGCACAAAGGAGACTCGATCTTCAAGACCCAACTGGTGCGCGTTTGAAATGGCCACATTCAAGGCGTCACGTGAACAATCAACTGCTATGACCTGGGCAAGAGGGAGGTGGTGAGCAAGTGTGAGTGCAATGGCTCCGGAGCCGGTCCCGACGTCCACAATGCGCAACGGCGTCGTGTGATGACGTGCTAGGTCGAGAACGCGCTCAACCAACACTTCGGTCTCGGGGCGCGGGATGAGTACTCGTGAGTCGACATAATAAGAAATCCCAAAGAACTCGCGCTGGCCGAGGATGTAGGCCATTGGCTCCCCTCGTGTGCGGCGAGCCACCAGAACGTCCAGCCTTGCCTCGTCTGCCTCAGCCAAGATGGTAGCCGGGTGGGCAAGCGCCCAGGCGCGCGGCCGCTCAAGTGCATGCTCCAGAAGCAATCGCGCCTCCAGGCTGGCCTCAGGTATGTGCGCTTTCTGAAGGCACAGCACACTTCTCCGTATGGTCTGGGCGATGCTGACGGGGCTCATAGCAGGATCAGATGAATCGGTGAAGACAAGGTTGCACAGTTGTGGAAGTGCCGATTGGGCGGCTGACTCAGCTCGTTCACCGATGAGGAGCTCGACAGTACATCTGAACGCAAGCGACGACTATCCCCCGGCATCCTCATCGCTGGAGCTCATTCACTCAATTCCACTGCATGCTAGACGGCAGTTGCCTCGCGCTCGGCAGCGACAGAAAGGGCGTCCACCATGGGCTCAATGCTTCCCTCAAGCGCCTCAGACAGATTGTGCAATGTGAGACCAATGCGATGATCAGTGATTCGGTTTTGAGGAAAATTGTAGGTTCGGATTTTCTCAGCGCGCTCGCCTGAGCCCACCATGGAGCGCCGCATCTGATCCGTGCTCTCATGCTGCCGACGCATCTCGTGCTCATACAAACGGGCTCGGAGTACGGTCATCGCCTTGAGCTTGTTCTTGAGCTGTGAACGCTCGTCTTGGCAGATGACCACCTCGCCGGTAGGCAGGTGGGTGATTCTCACCGCTGAGTCGGTGGTATTCACACTTTGTCCACCGTGGCCGCCTGCACGGTAAACATCGATCTTGAGATCCTCATCCCTGATCTGCACGTCAACCTCGTCTACCTCTGGGAGCACCGCGACTGTAGCGGTGGATGTGTGGATCCGACCACTGGCTTCAGTGGTCGGCACGCGCTGCACACGGTGTACACCGCTCTCGTATTTCAGACGCGAGAACGCGCCCAGGCCACGGATCTCCACGGTCACGTCTTTGATTCCGCCCAGATCGGTCTCGCTCGTGTTCATCACTTCAGTCTGCCAGTTCTTTAGCTCCGCATAACGCAAGTACATGCGGAGTAGATCACCGGCGAAGAGTGATGCTTCCTCCCCGCCCGTACCGGCGCGGATCTCCAGGATCACGTTACGCGCGTCATTCGGGTCACGTGGACGGAAGAAATCGGCGAGCTGCTCAAAGAGTGGCGCTCGCTCAGATTCAAGTCGCGTAAGCTCCTCACGGACAAACGTGCGCATTTCCGCGTCTGCGCCGTCATCAAGTAGGGATTGAGCCTCAGTGATCTCGCGCTCAAGGCCGAGATAGCGCTGATATTGTGCCATGGTTCCCGAGAGCTCGGACTGTTCACGAAGGAGGCGCTGCATTGCCGGTGGGTCCGCAGCGAGCTCTGGCGAGCTCAGCTCGGAAATGAGCTCATTGTAATGATCCTGGAGATCCGCCAGGCGACTGAGCACCGCGTCACGAGAAACCGATTCAGCCATGGGCTCAGGCCTCCTCGCTACGCGGTGCCAGGGTCGCGATTGCCTCATCGTACGGCAAGCGATGCTCTGCCTGCTGGGCCAGATCTCGCAGCGTCATTTCGCCCGCTGCGAGCTCGTCTGCGCCAAGGATGCCCGCATAACGCGCGCCTAGGGTGTTGGCTTGCCGCATCTGCGCCCGCACACTCCGTCCCCGCGAGCCAATGGTACAGGGGATATCACGGGCCCGAAGCTCGGTGGCAAGTCGCAGTGCTTGCTGTCGACCAGCCTCGTCCATCACCACGAAGTAGACAACGATTTGAGGTTGCTGGGGCGGCTCGATCCCCTGCTCCTTGAGATTCAGAATAACCCGCTCAAGTCCGGTGGCAAACCCTACACCGGGCGTAGCTGAACCGCCAATCTGCTCCGCCAGTCCGTCGTAGCGTCCACCGCCGCCTAGTGCCGATTGCGCGCCCACCGTGGCTGGCCAGACTTCAAACACGGTGTGCGTATAGTAATCAAGGCCACGCACAAGTTTTGGATTGATCTGGAACGGCACGTCACGGAGACGCAAGTAGTCCTGGACCCGATCAAAGTGCTCCTGGCATTCCGGGCTGAGATAATCGATTGTCCTGGGGGCATCGGCGGTGACCGATTGGCAGCCTGGAACCTTGCAATCCAGCACGCGCAGTGGATTTGTGGTCAAGCGTCGCTGACAGTCATTACAGAGCTGTGAAGCGCGGCTGGAGAAATACTCCATGAGGGCCTGCCTATAGGCCGGTCGGCAGGTGCTGTCCCCAATGCTATTGAGTTGCACAGTGAGGTCTCGCAAGCCCACACCAATGAGGAAGTCCCAGAGCAGGAGAATGATCTCCGCGTCCGCAAGCGGGTCGGTGTCTCCGATGGCCTCGCAATTGAATTGGTGAAATTCTCTATAGCGACCGGCCTGCGGGCGGTCGTACCGGAATGCATTGATCAAGGAATATAACCGCACTGGAGCGGGGCGTTGCTGCAGGTTATGCTGGAGATATGCGCGCATCACGGGCGCGGTGCCTTCAGCGCGGAGCGCGAGATCGTTGTCGCCCTTGTCCTTGAATGAGTAAATTTCCTTGTCGACGATATCTGTGCCTTCGCCTACGCCTCGAAGGAATAGGGAGGTATCTTCAATCGTCGGCGTGCGAATTTCGCCATAGCCACAACGGACAGCGTGACGACGCGCCTGCTCCTCTACGAAGCGCCAGTAATGGCTATCTTCGGGCAGGATATCTTGCGTGCCTCGCGGAGAGCGGAACAACGATGGTCTCCAGAAAAGAGATTCCCGGCACTCTGGCGGGGGCCGAAGTATACCATGGCGTTCCTACGCATCCCTTGCTCGACACTGCGGCAGGATTGTCCCGCGCTATCACCGAGGGCACTGAGAATCTAGGCGTTGTCAGAGTCAGACCGAGCCGCGTGATGTTCACGGGTGACATGCGATGATGGTGCGCTTGAGTGTGCGCGCTCATCCGCGCGCACGGCACGAGGAGATCCGAGCCGCGAATGGAGGGAGCGTTGAGATCTGGCTCCGAGCCCCCGCGATTGACGGGCGAGCCAATGACGGAATTGAGCGAATGATCAGTGATGCGTTGGGCTTACGTCGGTCAGCGGTCCGGATTGTGCGCGGAGCGACCAGCAGGGACAAGCTCATCGAAATCGAGTGCACAGATTTAGGGATTCTGGAGAGGCTTCACCGTGGTCATCCAGACTGAGTATCTGGCCACTGGAAATAAGACGCGGATTCGACGTTTTACACGTGCTGACGTGGATCGGTGGCAGGAGTGGCCCAGGCACTCTGACCCGCTCTTTGATTCGTACAATCCACCATCCATGTCGGCCGGAATGCGGGACGCCTGGTTCGACGATCTGGTGGGCCGTCAGGCTCAGCTCCCCTTCGCGGTGGACGATCTCGACGGAACCCTCATTGGTCGCATTTTTCTCCGCCACCGGCACCGTCCGGAAGGGTCAGCCACGCTGGGCATCGATCTGCGTCCGGAGTTTTTGAATCATGGATATGGGACGGATGCACTCACCACGTTCATGGAGCATTTCTTTTGTGCGATCGAGTTTGACCGCATGTATCTGGCGGTGGCCATATTCAACGGCCGCGCCATGCATCTCTACGAGCGACTTGGTTTTCGCAAGGTGAATGAGTATTGGGATCGGCTGCGCACCTCTGCAAAGGTGATGACCGCGCCGCGATATGAGCCGATGCGCCATCTATTCCGCAATGGTGATCAAGGACTTGAGGCGCTACACCAGGTGATGGTGGTTAATCGAACGATTTTTGAGCGATTGATGGATGATAGGAAAAGCAAGCCACCGCGGTAGCGGCTTCTCCGGGCGTACGGCTTAGAAGACGAATGACCTCAGGATTCCGCGAAGCGCTTGCTCCACGAGCTGCATGACCATAATGGCCACCATGGGCGAGATATCCAGCATGCCAATACGGGGAATGACTCGACGGAATGGTCCAAGAATCGGCTCGGTCACATCAAAGAGAATTCGTGCCACCGGCCCCTCGCTCGTGGGAGCAACCCAGCTCATGATGATGCGCCCAAGTATGGCTAGGTTGAGCGCGACAAAGAGGATGTCTATGAATGAGATCAGGAAATTGGCTAGGATGGTCGTGCTCCAAAAATGGCGCGGCCAACCCGCACGGCCGTCGCGCCCTCGTGAATTGCCAGCGGGAAATCGTCGGTCATACCCATTGAAAGCATCCCAAGCTCCTGACTCGGATTCGCTTCGCGAAGCTCGTCTCGTAGCTCGCGCACCTTTCGGAACACTGTTCGTGTTGCATCCTCATCAAGCCCCAGGGGTGCCACAGTCATCAAGCCTCGCACTTGCAGGTTTGGTAGCTCCGTTATCAACTGAAATGCATCCATAAGCTCCGCCGCGCGGAGGCCGGGACGCTCGTCGTCGCTCCCCAGGTAGATTTCGAGGAGCACGTTGACTGGCTGACTCCCGGAGCGTCGGCTCAATGTGGATGCAAGCCGAACCGAGTCAACTGTCTCGATGATATCAAAGCAGTCTAACGCGGCCGGAACTTTGTTGGTCTGAAGATGCCCAATCATGTGCCACGTTGCGGGAGTCCGGCTTAGAGCGCGAATGAGTGGCAGCTTCGCCTCAGCCTCCTGCACGAAATTCTCGCCCAGATCGGTCAATCCTAGTTCAATGGCTTCGGCCACGCGTTCAGCAGCAACAGTTTTCGTCGCGCCAACGAGGGTGATTGCTTCGGGCAGACGGCCGGCGGCCAAGGCGGCTTCAGCAATGGCCGCCCGAACACGCTGGAGATTCTCGGCAATATCGCTCATGAGGCCAAACCAATCACTGCACCGAATCGTCCGGCAGGATACCCAAGTGCTCGGTGTGAGAAGTAATCGTTCGAGTGGCAGCGAGTGCAGATTTCCGCAACCTCAATTGCCTCGGGTGGAAGCCCGGCGGAGACGAGTGCGACTCGATTCGCCTCCCAGAGATTGACATGAAGTTTTCGGGATCCCTGGGTGATGACTCCGGGCACGTCCCGGAATTGCTCCGCCACATTATTGTCAACCTCGAAGCAGCACGGGCCGATGGACGGCCCGATGGCAGCCGCCAATTCCGTGGCCCGCGTCTCATAGGACGCCTCAAGCGCCGCAACGGTTGCGCCCGCCACATTCTGAACTGTGCCACGCCATCCGGCGTGTGCCAGGCCAATAGCACGCTCTGCACGGTCGGCAAGAAGGATTGGCACACAATCCGCAAAGCGCTGGAGTAGCAGGGTGCCTGGGCGATTGGTAATCAGTGCATCAGCTCTGGGCGGATCATTGGCGGGCCAGGCATCAGTTGAGACCGCGACAACGGTATTTCCATGCACCTGGCGCGAGGTGATCAATGCCTCCGGTGTCGATCTGAATGCCGCGGCAACACGGGCCTTGTTCTCATGAACCGCGGCCTCATCATCATCAACCGAAAGACTGAGGTTGAGTGATCCGTAGCTGCCACGACTCACTCCACCATGCCGCAGGGTTACCCCATGCACAATTCCGCTGATCTCACGGAACGAGCGGAATTGATAGAGCGGGAGGTCAGGCTGAGACGAAGCCGCCATTCACTATCGCTGTCGGTTTCGGCGGACCCACGGTGGCAGATCAAGATCATCCTCCGAGTCCAGTAGCTGTGCAAATTCAGCCGGATCCCTGTCCGTTGCAAGTGAATCGCTGAGGAGACTCTGAGGGCGCGATCGGCCGCGATCCTGATCTGCTTCCCGGTCCCGCGGGCGTTCTCGGTGACTTTCCGTCGGACGTGCGGGCATGTCAGTGTCAAAGCCAGTGGCGATGACCGTGATCTTTACTTCGTTTCCGAGAGACTGATCGATGACCGCGCCAAAGATGATATTTGCCTCGGGATCCGCGGCTTTCCCGATGATGTCAGCGGCATCCTGGATCTCACTTAAGGTAAGGTCTTGACCACCGGTGATGTTAAACAGCACGCCACGTGCGCCTTCCATCGACACATCGAGCAGAGGGCTAGCAATAGCCATGCGGGCTGCATCAGCGGCCCGCGTCTCGCCAGCCCCGTGGCCAATCGCCATCAACGCGGACCCCGCCTCAGACATGATTGTCTTCACATCCGCGAAGTCGAGATTCACAAGACCCGGCTCAGTGATGAGCTCAGAAATACCCTGGATACCCTGACGGAGGACGTCATCAACAACAGCGAAAGCCTGTTCCAGGGAGGTCTTCTTGTCAATAATTTGCAGCAGACGATCATTGGGAATGGTGATCAGCGTATTTACCCGAGTCTTCAGTTTTTGGATACCGTCATCCGCGGAATTACGTCGCCGCGCGCCCTCGAATGTGAATGGCTTGGTGACGACGCCGACAACAAGAGCTCCACACTCCTGTGCCAGGCTGGCGATCACCGGAGATGCTCCGGTTCCCGTGCCGCCACCCATGCCCGCGGCGATGAAGACCATGTCCGCGCCGCGGCAAACCTCTTGTACCATCTCGGCGCTTTCCTCAGCGGCGCGCGCGCCCATGGAGGGTTGCCCGCCCGCGCCCAGACCGCGAGTCAGTTTCTCACCAATTCGAAGGCGGACCGGTGCTTCCGATCGCGCGAGCGCTTGCGCGTCAGTATTCACCGTGACGAACTCAACGCCACGTACGCCTGCCTGAATCATGCGATTGACGGCGTTGCTCCCGCCGCCGCCAACGCCGATCACGACGATCCTGGCGCTGCCGTCAAGTTGTCCTTCCACTCTGGCCTCCAGGAGATGTTCGAAGCTCAATCCTGAATCCATGCCGTGCTGCCCTACGGGAAAAAGCCCCTCAGCCATTGTACGACCCGTCCCAAGGTGTTTCCGAGTCCATTGGAGCCGTTGTAACCATGTTCATCCATCTGCGTGAGTCCCCATTTTAGGAGACCCATGCTTGTTGCAAAAGCTGGAGTCGCTACAGAGTCGACTAAACCGAACATCCCGGAGGGCGTGCCCACCCGTACTGGACATTGAAATACCTCCGCCGCGATTCGACGGATGCCCGGCATCTGGGCCGTGCCACCCGCTAATACGATACCAGCAGGCAATGGTTCTGCATAGCCGGCACGTCGAATCTGCTCGTGCAGTAATTCAAATGTTTCCATAAGGCGATCAGCGATGATCGAATTCAGCAGTCGCCGTGAGACGGGTCGTCCGTCACCGGTATCAAAAGCAGCAACGTCAATTGTCTTGCCCTCCTCAACCGAATCAATGACCGCGTGACCGTGACGAATTTTGATCTCCTCGGCTGCCAAGAGCGGAGTTCGTAACCCCACCGCGATGTCATTACTGATATGACTGCCGCCGATAGGGAGCGATGTAGTATACGCGACCGCGCCATCCTGATAAATGGCGAGATCACTGGTGCCGCCGCCCAGGTCAATGAGGACCACCCCAAGATCCTTTTCCGCCGGAGTGAGCACCGCCTCACCGGCGGCCAGACTCTGGAGGACCAGTTCATCGATACCAATATCCAGGCGCTCAATGCAGCGGGTCAGATTGTGAATGGCATTGATCATGCCCGTCACAATGGTGGTCTCAACCTCGAGCCGGTGGCCCACCATGGACACGGGGTTGGTGATGCCCTCCTGACCATCCACAGTGTAGTGGCGTGGAATAATGTGAATGATTTCACGCTCAGGCGGGACCGGCATGCCGCGCGCTGCCTCGAGTACACGGGCGACATCGTCATCGCTGATCTGATGATCTGGTCGGCGGACCGCAACCACGCCTTCGCCATTTGTAGACTGGGTATGGGCGCCCGATATCCCCACATACGCTGAGACAATCTTGAAGCCGGATTGCTGCTCGGCTTTGCCGATCGATGCTTCAATTGCCTCCATGGCCTCGTCGACGTTCACGACGACGCCCTTGCGTAGTCCGCGCGACGGGGTCACCCCTGCGCCGATGATCTCAAGCTGGTCGTCGTCCGATACTGACGAGATCAAGGTGCAGACCTTTGTCGTCCCTACATCTATTCCGACAACAATTCGTTCACTTGCCATGGTTCAGTATCGGATCCAAGCTAACGAAAATAGGGGCGATCGCGAAAACGAACATCGATAAGCTGAGCTCTCAACCGATTGTCAACCAGATATTGGCGCATTTTATCGAGAGCGCCCAGTTTCCATTCCAAATCCTTGCCATTCCCAAGGCGCACGGTTATCCCCTCACGGGTCTCAAATTCGAGACCCGACTGCTGGGAATACGCAAACGAAGTTGGTTCGAACGCCGTTGCGCCGAGATGCTTACTCAGTACCTTGATTGCCCCAAACGCCTCTGGTTCAATGCGTGCAGGTGGCTCAACGGCCGTATCAAGGTTACGGATCGTCAACAATGGAGGCGCCTGGCTTACTGTGCCGATGATAACTCCGTCAGCATCCATGAGCTGTGCCAATGCGCCGGTTTGGAGTACCCCGTAAGGTGCTCGCTCGCGAACCCGAACCTCCACACGATCCGGTAGGATCACTCGAATTTCTGCTTCCGCGACGGCGGGAATTTCCAAGAGCCGACTACGTAATGCACTCGATCGAAGCCAGAAGGCCTCGGAATTTGTCTCCGCGACTGCCGCTTCGACCACGCTGGCTGAAAGGAGAGTGTTGCCCGATGTCTGTACGTTACGCAAATGGAATCGCGGTGAGAATGCGACATGATACAACAGCCCGGAAGACGCCATCAATCCGAGCAGGGCGAGAGCTCGACCGATGAGCAGTCCCGCCTGGTGACGTTTTGCAGTTGCATAACCGCTGGATGTCCGATTGTCTGACTGTGCTGATATGGAGTGCCTGGGGCTTACGGGGATTGTGACCACGGCGCGACTGCTCGTTTGTCGGCTGATCATGGTTTCCCCGATGGCTTGCTGAGTCGGTTCCGTTGATCGTCTGTCCACCGGCCGACCAGTTCAATCTCCGGGTGGAGCCATATGCCAAATTGGCGCCAAACGCGCTCCTGTGCGTCCGCTACGAGTTGAAAAATGTGATCGGCGAGGGCTCCCCCATGATTCACAATGAAGTTCGCATGCTGGGTGGAGATCTCGGCCTGCCCCTGCCGCAGCCCCTTCGCGCCGGTGGCCTCCAGAAGTCGTCCAGAGTAGCCTCCTGGGGGATTGGCGAACACACTTCCAGCGCTGAGGAGGCGCGGCTGGGAGGCGGAACGCTGCGCTTGAAAGCCCTGAATCTTCGCGCGGGCAATGGCGGGATCCACCCGGCTCAGTCGAAATGTCGCATCAATGACGACCGCTCCTTGGATTTCACCGCGCTTCAGCACACTGGTCCGGTAGGCGTAGCCGAGATCCTGCCCGGAATACGATTGAAGTTGACGTACGCTTCTCAGCAGGGTGGCGGAGACGAGCGACTCGGCGATGGATGAGCCAAACGCGCCCGCGTTGTTGACGACTGCCCCTCCAACACACCCCGGGACCGTGGCCGCCCACTCGAGCCCGCTCCAACCCTGCTTGGCTAGCGAGCGAGACAGTCCTCCGAGACTTGTCCCGGCGTACGCTCGAACGTGCGCCACGCTTCCATCAATGTCCAGGGTGTGTCCTTGGAGCAGCGGTCGGATGACGATCCCTTCGATGCCCGCGTCAGCGACGAGCAGGTTTGATCCGCCGCCCACGAGCAGTATGGGAAGCTGGTGAGCCTCTGCAAATGCCAGATCTGAGCGCAACGTGTCCAGATCTGGCGGCTCGCTATACCAGTCTGCTGGCCCTCCCACCTTCAGGGACGTGTGTGGGGCCAGACTGACGCCCTGCTCTGGGCTATGTGACACGATCATGACAGCGTTCCCAGGGCGCCAGCCAGGCGAGGGCCGAGCTCGGTAACGTCACCGGCTCCCATGAGCAGCACCAGATCACCCGATTGGACCCGTGTCCTCAGCACTTCCACCGCTTCATCCATGGATTTCACGCTCCGCGATCGTGACTGCCGGATTGCACTGGCGAGATCGACACTTGAGACCGTGACGTTCTCGGGCTCGCGCCCCGCGGGGTGATAGATCGGAAGCAACAGGACCTCATCGGCATCTGGGAATGCGGTCGCAAAGTCATCAAACAATGCTCGGGTCCGATGGCTGGTGTGTGGCTGAAAGACCGCTATGATTCGGCCAGCGTGACTCTCTCGAGCGGCCCTGAGGGTCGCTCGAATCTCCGTGGGGTGGTGTGCATAGTCATCGATGATCCAGAGTGACTGTGTCCGCAGCACGGTCTGAAAGCGGCGCTGCGTGCCCAGAAAGGAGCCTACCGACGCCGTGGCATCAGAGAGTGACACGCCGACTAATGTGGCCGCCCCGATAGCGGCAGTGGTGTTGAGCGCATTGTGGCGGCCTCGGAGCGGACTGGTAACCTGCACTGCCTGAGCGCTGGGCGGGTGCAGAGTGAAGCTGGTTCCATGTGGATCAGCGGCGTAGTCAGAAATCCGCCAATCCGCGCCCGGAGTCTCCCCGTAGCGGATCAACCGCTGGTGTTGGGTTACGGCTTGGCCCATCGGTCCATCGGCGCAGGCGAGCAGCCACCCGTCCGGCCGCAGGCGCTTGACAAAGTCTGCAAAGGTCGACTCAATGGCCGCAAAGCTCTCGTAGTAGTCCAGATGATCAGGTTCAATATTGGTAATGACCGCCACCGTGGGTGTGAGCTCGAGAAATCGGCGGGCAAATTCATCAGCCTCAACGACCAGGTGCGGGCCACGTCCGGCGCGACCGCTGCCTCCGAAGTTCTCCGCGTAAGCGCCGCCCAGAACGATGGGGTCCAGACCGCTTGTCAGAAGAATGTGGGCGCACAGCGCGGTTGTTGTACTTTTTCCGTGAGTTCCTGAAATGGCAATGGTGGTGAAATCCTGAGACAGGGCCCCCAGAACCTGGGCATGTGTCGCTACAGGTAGGTGACGAGCTCGTGCCTCCTGAAGCTCCGGGTTGTCATCCGGTATAGCAGCAGAGATTACCACCGCGTCAGCCTCGCCAAGCTGGGCGCATGCCTGGCCAATCGAAATGCGAGCACCGGCTGAGCTCAGCCGGTCTAGCACGGGCGCGGCGCGAGTATCCGAACCGCTCACCGGAGTTCCGCGAGCGAGGAGGACCTCCGCTAGTGCCTGCATCCCGGTGCCGGCTATGCCAATGAAGTGGACGGATTTGGCCTCGAGTACCGCCCGCCCAACGGAGTCATTGTGCATGTTGAAATCGTGCTCGATACTGCCGCATCCGTGCACCCGCGCTGATTCGGTTGGGGGCCGGTCTGGGGGCCATGGCCGCGGTCGTGGGGCGTACATCGACGCTGGCATCTGGCGTCACGTTTCGAAAACGAATCACGCTATAGAGCACGCCAATTGAAATCATCGTAACGACCAATGACGAACCTCCATAGCTGATCAGCGGCAAGGGAACACCCGTGTAGGGAACGGTGTTTGTGATAACCGCGATGTTTAGCAGCGCTTGCCAGATGATCTTACTCACCATGCCAACGGCTAGGAGCCGGCCAAACATGTCCGATGAGCGCGAGGCAATCACAAGGCCACGCCAGGCAAGTATTCCGAAGAGCCCGACAACCACAAGCGTGCCGATGAGGCCAAGCTCCTCACCAATGATCGCAAATATCGTATCGGTATGCGCGTTGGGGACGTAGTAGTGCTTCTGGCGACTCTCACCCAAACCGAGACCTTGCACCCCGCCAGATCCGAGGGCGATCAATGTCTGCATCGTGTGCCAGCCTTTGCCGAGCGGGTCAGCCTCAGGGTTCAAGAAGGCTGCCACGCGGTCAGCTCGCCACTCGACTTTGGCCACCAGCACGCCAATGATCGCGGCTGTCGGTATCGCCATAAGGGCGAGGTGGATCAGGTTGGCTCCCGCGATGAAAAAGATTGTGACGGCCGTCGCAATGACGACCAGGGTTGTGCCAAGATCCGGCTGGAGCATGACAAGTCCTGCTACCAGGCCCACAATGATGGCAAATGGCAGGGAGCCATACGTAAAGTGGCGAATCTGGTCCCCTTTGCGAGATAGCCAATCGGCCATATAGAGCACGAGCACAATCTTGGCGAGCTCGCTGGGCTGTCCGAGCGGGATGGGTCCCAGTTTGAGCCAGCGCTGAGCGCCGTATGCCGTGGACCCAAAGGTCGGTATCAGCACGACTACGAGCGCAATGAGGCAAAAGGCCATGAGCAGGACTGAGACTTTTTGCCAGACGTGATAATCAATGCGACTCGTGATGTATGTCAGCACGAAGCCCAGCGCGAGCCAACAGACGTGACGAATTACAAAGTAGGTATCGTCTCCGAACTCGCTATGCGCAACGACGACACTGGATGAATAGACCATTTGGAGTCCGATGGCCAGGAGCGCTATTACGCTGCCGATGATCCACCAGTCGCGATGTTCCGGCGCGGTCGTGGTTCGAACGAACATCTCAGGTCTTGTCCCCCGCATGCTGTGTCACAAGTTGGCGAAATCGTTCTCCGCGCTCTTCAAAGTCGAAGAACGCGTCGTAGCTGGTGCACCCAGGTGAGAGCAGCACGACATCCCCAGGATGAGCTACCCGGACGGCCGCGTCAACAGCGTCTTCCAGTGCCATCGCTTCTGAGATGCGTGAGGCAGGAATCCCTGCGCTGATAGCCGCCTGCCTGATCAGCGGTGCGGCCTCACCAAAGACTACGAGGTGATGAGCCCTCCGCTGAATGACGGCGGCCCAGTGATCCATGGGGAGATATTTATCACGACCTCCGGCCAGCAGCACCATTGGCTCGCCGAAGGATTCCAGAGCGGCGATGCTCCGCTCCGGCGATGTGGCAATGGAATCATTGAAATAGGTGACGCCGGCGATTTCGCCAACAGGCTCCAGGCGATGGGGCAAGGCTCGGAATGCTTCAATGCCGTGCCGAATAGCATCTGAATCGATACCCGCGGCGGCGGCTGTCGCAATCACCGCCAGTGCATTGGCCACGTTGTGCTCGCCACGCAGTTGGATAGCGTGACGGCTGCACACGGTGTGGGTGCCGTTGCCAAGGTTGATGTGTAGCTCCGAGCCCGCTTGAAAAGCGCCCAACACTGGCTCGCGCTGGCTGAACTGCAGCTTGTGGCCGTGGACTTTCAGTCGCTGACTCTCCGGATCGTCTCGGTTGACAATTGCCCAGTTACCGGGAGACTGGTGATCGAGAATCTGGGATTTCGCCCGAATATAGGCATCCATGGTCACGTGTCGGTCAAGGTGGTTGGGCGTGATGTTGGTCACCGTGGCAATTGGCGGGCTCATCATCAAGGACTCGAGCTGGAATGAGCTCAGCTCCATCACTACCAGAGTCTGTTCCGAGATGCGATCGAGCAGACCGAGCATGGGCACGCCGATGTTGCCTCCGATAACCGCGTCCCTTCCGGCGGCTTGCAGCACCTTGCCGGTCATGGCCGTTGTTGTGCTTTTTCCGCTGCTGCCGGTGATGCCAAGGATGGTTCCGGGACAGTAGTGGAAGAACAGCTCCGTGGCGCTGGAAATTCGGATTCCTCGTTGCCGTGCTTCGAGCAGAAAGGGGATCTCCGGCGGCACACCCGGACTCACGTAGACAACATCGGCAGTGTCCAAATCATGTACTGCATGGCCACCCAGTGTGTAACCGAGTGGCAGCTCTGCAAGGGCAGTGAGATCAACTGCAAGCGCCTCCTCAGGCCGTGAGTCCGTCACGTGAACGAGCGCCCCCGACCTGGCCAGGAAGCGTGCGAGGTCGCGTCCTTCGCGCCCTAATCCTACGATTACGGCGCGCTGGCCAGCGAGCTCGGGGCGCGTATTCAATTGAGTTTTCGATCCGTATGTCATCCTTGACCTTTGGTGAAGTGAGCCAGAGCGCTAGACGAGTGCGAGAGCAACGCCGACCATAGCCGCGAGAACGCTGACCAGCCAGAATCGTTGTGTTACGTGGGTTTCAGACCAGCCAATGAGCTCAAAGTGATGGTGAAGCGGCGCCATCCGAAAGAGCCGCCGACCGCCGGTAAGCTTGAAATAACCAACCTGAGCTATCACCGAGACAGCCTCAGCCACGAAGACGAAACCGATGAGTGGTAAGAGCAAGATGTGTCCTGTCATGAGCGCCACAATGGCAAGCGTGGCGCCCAGGGAAAGCGAGCCCGTATCGCCCATGAAGACTTCAGCGGGGTGGGCATTAAACCAGAGAAATCCGGCAATTCCCCCCGCGACAATGAAGCAGAATGTGACCAGAAAATCCTGCCGCTGAAGATGTGCGATGACGCCATACGCGACAAATGCGACAAACGCGGTCCAGCCAGCGAGACTATCCAGGCCGTCTGTCAGATTCACGGCATTCGCAGTGCCAACAATTGCCAGGACGGCCAGCGGCAGGAAGATGTATGCCGGGAGGGGCACGAGCTCCGGCACCGTCGGCACGAAGATGGTGTTCCAGTCCAGCAGTGCCGGATGCCAGAGGGCCAGTGCTGCGACACTTGCAATGGCGATGAGCCAGGCCATCTTGAATCGGGCGGTGATACCCTCACCTTTCTTACCGATGAGCGTGAGTCGGTCGTCAATTGCGCCCAGCACGGCGCAGGCGAAGAGTACACCGACCGGGAGTAAGATGGATCGGCCCGAAGACTGGTACTCGATGACAGTGGTAATCCCGGTAACGATTACGGCGGTCACGCAGAATAGCAGGCCGCCCATGGTGGGCGTGCCCACTTTCTCCGTGTGTGTGGCTGGACCATCGCTCCGGATCTGCTTGCCCACACCCATTCTCCGGAGCCAGTATACGAACGGGTAGCCCGCGATCAGAGTGAGTATGCAGGTCACAACGCCGAGTGCCAGGGCAAGCGCCATCAGCCTTCCAGTCTCACAGCGCTGACGATCTCTTCCATCTGCATCCCGCGAGATCCCTTGATCAGCACGTTATCGCCTGGGCGGAGCGATCGGCGCAGGGCCTCAATGGCTTGAGTATTGGTGGCGCATTGGATCACCTGCTCCGGCTTCATACCACTCGCTCGCGCCTCATCGGCAGCCAAGGCCATGCGATCACCCACCGTCACAAGTAGGCCGGTGACGCGTGCGGCCCGGCTGCCGACTTTACGGTGTCCGGGCTCTTCGTCAGATCCAAGCTCAAGCATGTCACCGAGGACCGCGATCTTGCGCCCGTCCAGATCTGCAAGGAGGTTGAGACCGGCCAGCACGGATTCTGGATTGGCGTTATAGGTGTCATCAATGATGCGCGAACCGTTGAGACCGCGAGCGATAAGGATGCGGAGTGACGGTGAAAGCTTATACAGTGCCTCGGCCGCTTCATCGAGACTAAAGCCAAGCTCCGTTGCCGCGGCCGCCGCGGCGAGCGCCGCGTGAATGCTGTGCAGCCCGAGGAGTGGCAGATGCACCTGGGCGGAGTGAGCGCCAATATGTAGGCGAAACTCCACGCCCCGCAGGCCATGGGACAGCGGATTGGTCGCACGCACGTGCGCGTCGGCGCTCAAGCCATACAGCACTGTTCGCGCCCTAGTTCGCTCAGCCATGGCGCGCACTCGCGCGTCATCCGCGTTGAGAATCGCTGTGCCGGATGGAGGTAGGCTCTCCGGCAGTTCGGCCTTTGCATCGGCAATTCGCTCCAAGGTGCCTAGCCGCTCGAGGTGGCTGGACTGCACATTGGTCACAATTCCCAGACGTGGCTCGGCAATCTGGGCAAGCAGCCGTATATCGCCTAACGCGTACATGCCCATCTCCAGGACCACGGCTTTGTGCGTTGGTCGAAGTCGCAGGAGGGTGAGTGGCAGGCCGATCTCGGTATTGAGATTGCCCTCCGTGAAGAGCACCGGGCCGCGCTGCCCAAGCACTGCCGCGGTAACTTCCTTGGTGGTGGTTTTGCCAACGCTGCCGGTCACACCAATAACGTCCGCGCGGTGCTGCCCACGCCACCACTGAGCCAGGTCCTGAAGCGCCTTCAGGGTGTCCGGCACAATCAGAAGCGGCGGACCGTCCTCACCCCAGGTACAGTCCTCAGGGATGCGCGAAACGATGACGGCGAGAGCGCCACTGGCAAATGCCTGGGTGACAAAGTCATGTCCATCGTGCTTCGCGCCTACGAGCGCAATAAACAGGCTGCCTCGCTCAATGAGTCGAGAGTCCGTGGTGACGGACGTAATCGGCTCGCTGAGCCGAAGGGATCCCAGCGTCTCGGCCTGAGTGCCTGCGATGATGTCCGACAGGCGCGGGGCGGTGCTATCGGTCACTGTCCCCCCGGTATGGCTTCAGATGGCGGCACGCGATAGTAGGTATAGAGTGCGGGAAGCAGCTCCGCAAGCACCGGCACAGCCACGCGGCCCCCGTAAATGGCCTCCGGGGCATCGAGTCGAATGAGTATGGCGAATCGTGGAGCCTCCGCCGGGGCGAGGGCTACAACCGAAGCAAATGTCTTGCCAGTCTTATATCCCGCAATAGTTGCGTAGTCTGCGGTCCCCGTTTTGCCCGCCGCGTGATAGCCGGGGAGGCGCCACTGCTCAAGCGCCTTTTGCTCCAGGACGTGCACCATCATGCCACGCAGCGTCTGCGCGGTGCGTGGCGAAATGACCTGTTCAACGGGCTCCGGCGGGATCGTTTGCACGCCATTTGGTGTGCGAATCTCACGCACCAGTCGGGGCCGCATGCGCAGCCCATCATTGGCAATGGCCGACATCGCCGTGACCACCTGCATTGATGTGACCGCTATGCCCTGGCCAAATGAATTGGTGATGAGGTCAAGCTTGTTCCAATCCGAGGTACGGTTCGTACGCACCATGCCCGGAATCTCGCCCGGTAGATCAACGCCGGTAAGCTTGCCAAAGCCGAATCGAGTGAAATAGTCATAAAAGCGGTCAGGACCCAATCGGCTCGCCACGTACTGGGCCCCAATGTTTGATGAGTGAATGAGAACTTCAGTCATATTGATGATGCCGTTGCCGACCAAGTTCCAGTTTCGTACAGCCACGCCGTTCAGAGTTACCAAGCCCGTGTCATTCACGGTGGACTGGGGATTGACCACACCATCCTCCAGTCCCGCGGCCATTGTGAGCACTTTGAGCACCGAGCCTGGTTCGTACTGATCCGCCACCTCGGAGGACTTAAACAGGGCTGTCGTCTCGGGGCGAAATCGTCTTTCGTCGTTCAGGTCATATGTCGGCAAGGTGGCGCTGGCCAGAACACCTCCGGTGGATGGCTCCATGATAATGATGGAGCCACCGGTGGACTTGTTGCTGGCCACAGCATCCGCGAGGAGTCGCTCAGCCGTGCGCTGGGTGTACCGGTCAATCGTGAGTACGATGTCCGCGCCATCCTGGGCGGGAACGCGGATTTTGCGGCCGAGAATGATCTCCTGCTGCGCGCTATCAAGCTCCGTATCGAGCAGCCCCGCGATTCCCGCGAGTTCGTCGTCGTAATAATGCTCAATTCCGCCTAGGCCGTGAAACTCCGTTCCGACAAGTCCAATGACCCGTGATGCCAGCGAACCTTCCGGATAGTGCCGAGAATGGTCGGATCGTGTGGTAACCCCTGAAATCTCCGCACCCTGTATATTGGCCACAACCGCGGCCGGCAAACCCGACTTGATAAGCACGGGGGCAGGATTTCGAGGGTCGATGCGCGCCAGAATTTCTTCCGGACGCATTCCGATGAGAGGTGCAAGTTGTGATGCTGCGAGCTCGTGGTTCTTGACCTGAGGGCCGATGATCTCCACGAGTCCGTACATGACCGTGATAGCGAGCGGCTGGCCATTACGGTCCAGAATGTCCCCGCGTCTTGGCGGAACCGTCACCTGATGTCGGTGTGAGGCCGCAGCTTTGGCCTTGAGCTCGGAATGTTGGACGACTTGAAAAAAGACCAGTCGCACAATGATAAGCAGGCCTATTCCGAGAAAAAGAATTCCCATCCAGGTGATGCGGAGTTGGGCGCTCATTGAGACTCTAGGGCCGCTGGCCGGGAATGGACGGCACAGTGCTGATCTCAACACCGGTCTCGGTAACGAGAAGCGGATTGCGCTGGGTCGATTCATGACGAGCAAGTGACCTGGGCAATAAACGGTCCGAGGCAGGCGGAGGTCGGTCCATGCTCATATAGATCGCAGGGCGTGACGGACGCATTCCGAGGCGCTTCACCGCTTCATTTTCAACCCAGGCAAGGGATTGGAGCTTTGAAAGCTCGAACTCGAGCTGGCGGTTTTGATGACGCCAGTTATCTCGTTCCAACCGGAGCTTTTCAACGGATGAGCCCGTGGTGACGGCTTCGCTCGTCACGCTGAGAAAGAATGCCGGGTAAAGGAGCAGCGCCAGCACAAACGGAGCAAGCTGAACGATTCCTGCTGGAAGGTGGAGCACCGGCAGCGCAATCGGTGCCCAGCGTCGTGGGATCGGCGAGGTAACGATTACTACGGCCACGGTACTTGCTCCTTATGGCGAGGCTGGTCACGCTCCATCACCCGTTGTCCCGCCCGTAACTTGGCGCTCCGGGAACGCGGGTTCACTGAGATCTCTGCTTCGGACGGTGTGATCGGCTTACGGGTCAAAATGTCGAGTGGTCGAGCGGCGTCGTCGGCTGCGCTCTCGAGAAGGAAGCGTTTGACGATGCGATCTTCAAGCGAGTGGAACGAGATAACCACGAGTCTTCCGCCTGGACGGAGAAGCATCGTGGCTTGCTCCAGCGCCGCGGAGAGTACGTCAAGCTCTCGATTTACGGCGATGCGGAGTGCCTGAAACGTTCGAGTGGCTGGGTGAATGCGCCCACGCTGGCCGCCCACGGCAGATATCACCGCGCCCACGAGGTCATCCGTCGTCGTAATCGGCCGTCGGTCGCGGTGATAGACGATGGAGCGGGCAATGCGACGGGATGCGCGATCCTCGCCATACTGGAAAATGATGTCGGCCAGCTCATGCTCGGGGAGCGAAGCCAGCAGCTCCGCCGCGGTGGGGCCGCGAGTGGGATCCATACGCATGTCGAGCGGCTCAGACTCGCGAATCGTGAATCCGCGTCCACTAGGACCGAACTGCAGTGAGGAAACACCAAGGTCCAGGAGCACTCCATCCACATCTTGGAATTCCTGAACCTCCGCGATGTTGAGCAGATGCTCAAAGTTGGAGTGCGCCAGCGCTACGCGGTCATCAAAGCCACTCAAGCGCTGCCGTGCGCGTTCGAGCGCGTCAGGATCGGCATCCAGGGCTAGCAGTCGGCCGCTCGGCCCTACCGCGGTAAGCAGCGCTTCGGCATGTCCTCCGAGTCCCACCGTGCAGTCGATAAATCGACCGCCCGGCCGAGGGTCAAGGAAGCGGAGGCTCTCGGCGAGCAGCACCGGGGTATGGGCTGGCGGACTTGTCATAAAAGATTGTTGCTCGAGAGGTGCTCGGCCAGCTCCTGGGAGAGTGATTCGACCTCGTCGCGTTCGGTCGTCCAGCTCTGTCGGTCCCAGATTTCGATTCGATTCATGACTCCCACGATGACCACGTCGTTCGAGAGTTGCGCGTAGTCCCGTAAGAACTGCGGAATGAGGACGCGGCCGAGTCGATCGGGCTGCAGGGATGCAGCGCCCGAGAAGAAGTGGCGCTGGAGCCGGCGCGCCTCGTTCTGGAGCATGGGGAGTGAGCTCATGCCATCGACCAGGCGTTGCCAGTGTTCGGTCGTGAGCACCATCAAACATCGATCGATACCACGGGTGACATACATCGCATCCGCAAGCTCACTACGGAAGCGAGCTGGGATGGCGAGTCGTCCCTTGTCATCAATGGAATGCTCAAATGTGCCGATAAACAATGTGCTGCCAAAACCGCCTGCGTTATCCCCAGATTGCCCACTTATCCCCAGAGTTATCCACTTTCCCCCACGGACACTGGCATTTTACGGCGTGTCCTAGCCACTCTCAATAGCAAGTGTCTCTCTATCCGCCCCACTTTGGGCAGCACTGAGCACGTCGCAACAGTGCGTTCGCGACTTATGTCTTGCTGTTGAATTGGAAGCGTGCCGAATCTCGTCGAGAGGAGGCAGGAGGATCGGAGCGCTCACTGTTGCGTGACTGTGACGTCGCAAGCGCCACGGGGAAACGTGGCGTAGCCGGAGCGTCGGCGAACGAGCTCACGCGTCGGTATGGGCTCGATTCCTGTGGACACGAGCACGGCACCATCTCCGTGCGCGGAAAGTGCTGCTACTCGGGCCAGCGTTTGCCGGCGACTCCTGGGCCGCCGGCTATTGCCGGCTCGCTGCCATTGTTCGAGAGTCTAACAAGGAGGCTCCCGCGCTCAGGCGTTGCCGTGGAGGATGCGGCCGCAGCTTGAGCAGTTAACGAGATCGTCAAAGCGAAGTCGCTGCTCTTCGCGGGTAGTCAATGCCACGCGGCAACCCTGGCAGATACGCTGACGGATCTGCACCACGGCCAGGCCGTCTCTCGAGATACGCAAGCGGTCGTATTGTTTCAGGTGTGCTGGCTCAATACCGACTCGTGCAGACTCAATTTCCTTCTTGAGCTGGGCTTGCTGACGCAGAAGTCCGCGGGCCTCGTTCTTGACTTCGATCTCGCGAGCAGCTCGCTCTTCTGTGAGGCGAGCGAGCGTGGCTGCAACCTCGTCGCGTTGAGCTCTGGCAGTCTCAACCTTACTGATTCGCTCGAGAAGCTGATCCTCGCGTTGCGCAACCAGTCGCTTGGTTTGTGCAACCTCATGCGTCAGATCGGTGAGCTCTTTGGGATTTCCGCCCTTGCCGCTGTAAAGCTTGGTTTCCTCAGTCTTTAGCTTCGTGCGAAACTGCTCCGTCTCAAGGTCGAGATCGCGCTGGTCGGCTTCAGCAGTGGCTGTTGCCGTCTCGGCCTCCGCAAGCTGGGCTTCAACCTGCTGGATTGCAGACCGATCGAGAAGCTCAGCCCGAATCTCGTTCAGGCGTCGATCGAGTCCATCGTTCGTGGAGTCGAGCTGCTGGAGATGGATGAGCTGTTCAATTGGTCTCATGAGCTATATACCGCCAAGGTGAAGTGCGCGTCTGGGACAACGAAACCGGCACACTGAGTCGAGACGCGAGGACTTGCCCAAGCTCAGCCATCCCGGGGAGCTCGCTTGCCCCGTGGTCAATAACAATTAGAGAAAGGCCAAGCGATTCGGCCTCCTGCGCCTCATGGTATCTCACATCGGCCGTGATGTAGAGGGTAGCCCCACTCTCAGCCGCAGCCGAGATTCCACTGGTGCCGCTGCCGCCCATCAGCGCGATGCAGGTATGCTCGGCCGCGGTGCCCACAAGTGTGACGACGCTGCTGGCCAGGTCCACTCGTGCGCGCCGAATGAGCTGGTGGGTATCAATGGGCGTGTCGGCATGAGCGATGACGCCGAGTCCCGCGTGCGGGAGCAGTGGCGAAGGTTGGAGTATGGTCTCTGGTGTCAGCCCAAGGCGTCTGGCGAGTGCCCAACTGATGCCACCGGGGGCCGCATCCCAGTTTGTGTGGGCCGAGATGATCGAGATGTTCCCGCGTAATGCACTCGCTAGTACCCCTCCGACACGGGAGGACGTATCCACCGCATGCAGAGGGCGGAAGAGCAGCGGGTGGTGAGCGATGACGAGATTCGCCCCACGTTGTCGGGCTTCCTCGATGACAGCTTCGGTTGCATCAACGCTGCACAGAATGCCTGTGATGGGAGCGGTGCCACATCTGACCTGCCAGCCCACATTGTCCCAGGACTCAGCCAGGGAGGTGGGAGCAAGATCGTTGAGCATGGCAACGACCTCGCTCTGCTCAATCATGCGGAGTGGTCCGCTCCTGGAGCCATCAGACGCACGCCGTTGGCTCCAGGGCCACATGACTGTTCACGAGCTGCGCATAGACACGCTCGGTGGCCTGAGCGGCTGCGTCCCAGCCATACGCCGCGGCATGGCTGCGGGCTTGCTGGCGCATTTGCCGGTGGGAGGCTGGGTTGGTGAGCAGCTCGGCAATCCGCTGCGCGAAGAGTAATGGATCTCTCCACGGCACCAGGTAGCCTGTTTCACCGTCACGAACGAGCGTGGAGAGTCCACCCACCCGGGTTGCCACCACGGGTGTGCCGCAAGCCATGGATTCCAGAGCAACAAGCCCGAACGATTCATAGGTGGAAGGCATGATGGTCACATCCGCGGCGGCGTAAAAGTACGGCAGTTCGTCCTGTGGCACACTGCCGGCAAACGTCACCCGATCTGCGATGCCAAGTGCCCGCCCGAGCTTTACCAGGCGCTCCACTTCGCGTTGCTCAGCTTCCACTCGCTCGCCCTCGGGTGAACCCCCCACGATGACGACACGCGGGCGGAGCGCGGGCGAAAGCTCGTCTATTTTGCTCACTGCTTGGAGTAGGATGTCGATTCCCTTGAGCCGCTGAATCCGACCGACGAAGAGGATGACTGGTCCTGGGCCAAGGTTCAGCCGCGTCCTCGCGGCATGCTTGCGGATTGGTCGGAATCGTTCGAGGTCAACTCCAGGCGCAACCACGGAGATCTTGCGCGGTGACACGCCATAGAGCTTCACAAGTTGAGCCTCATCAACCGGGGTGGAGGCGATCACTCGGTCGGAGCAGGTCATCACCCGCCGCTCAATTTCGATCCGTGTCGCCTCCTCGCGCTCGGCGTCATCTTGGGCCACGTCATTTTTCATGTGGCCCAGGGTGTGAAACGTGCTTACCAGCGGTGCGCGCCAACGGTCCCGGAAGGGGAGTGCCAAACGTCCGGAGAGCCAGTAATGCGCGTGGATAACATCATAGGTCGCCCCGGAAAAGTTTCGAAACCGCTGCAGATTGCAGGCAAGGTCTGGCAGATACTCGAGTACCGCGTACTTATCAAAGTGCCGCGGCGGGCCGGCGTCAAGCTGGATGAGTCGGGCGTTCGGCCCTATTTGCGTCACCGTTTCCAGGGAGGCGTCCTGTCGACGAGTGAAGACATCGACGTCTATGCCTCGATTCCCGAGCGTGCGCGAGAGCTCGTGAACGTAAACATTCATCCCGCCCGTTTCCCAGCCACCGAGCTGGGCAAGTGGAGATGTGTGAACGCTCAACATTGCTACGCGCATGTGAACGTCTTTCCCTCGACGAATTCGACTTGAATACTGATCATTGGACTCCTGATGTCGATGCTACCACTGTGAAATCATTCCGGAAAAGTGCCGCGCCGGTCTCAATTTCCACCAGTCGACGGAAATGCCTCGGCCAGAGCCGCTGCCTCGCGTTCCCGGAATGTCACGGCCACCAGCAGCCGCTCGAGATATTGATCGATCATCTTCCCAGCCTGCGGCACCGGGTGGGTTTGAAAGAAGGCCTGAGCATCCTCGTAGTGATCACGGCGAACCAGGGCTGTGATGGCCGCGCACATGCGCGGAATCGTGTTCGCCGGATAACGCTGATTGATAACCTCCCAGTGCGTCTTGACGAATGTCCAGGCGAGCTCAGACCCATCGCGGTTCATCATGACTGACGAGATGAGATACGGCGCGTCCTGGGTGCGAACGGCGTCAGTGAGGCAACCATCAAGGGTCCGCTGGAGTAATGCTGGTTCTTGGAACTCTGATCGTGCGAACAACAAGCGCTGTTCCTCCTGAGGAGTCCTCGCATTCTTGTAACGCTCAACGAAGCGATCATATTCACGGGCATCACCTGTGAACGCGGCGACGCCAATGAGCGCAGGCACCAGGTTGGGGTCTACAGAGAGTGGGTCTGCCAGGAATTTTTGGAAGCGCGTGTTGGATTCGGATTGAGCCTCGAGATCATTAGCCAGGATGGCCAGCCCGCGCACCAGGGTGGCGCGAAGCTGACTATCATCGTCCGATTCCCCGGGGCGCGGGTCCCAGCCGATGGCGTGTAGCGCGGGTCGCACAAGCTCGCCTACCTGGCCTTGGAGCGCTGGCAGATGTTCCACGTTGATCGTTCGACTGAGGTAGCCCAGAACGTCGAGCACGGTGCGCCAGACGTTGCGGTCACGCTCATCGCTCAACTTGCCGATGAGAGCGAGTGCATCTGCCACGGGAGCGAGTCCCGCAACCGTGCTTGCCCAGGTATCTGAAACAATATTGAAGCGTTCAATGGCGTCAAGCGACTGGAGCCGCGAAGTCAAGCGGTCCAGAAGCTCGCGTGAATAGCGCACTCGGTAGAAGCCATGTCCGCCTGCATTGACCACAATGGGCGCTTCAGGATTGGGTAACGGGATGGACGTGGTCTCATCTGTAAGGAGTGCGCGCAGTAATGGCCCATCAGCCTCAACGCCAGACCGCACCATGAGAGGCACATCCCAGCGTGCCGAATTGGTGGATTCGGGCAAGTAACGGAAGCGTCGCTGTGAGACCTGAAGCTGATCACCTTGCCGCTCCACCATGACGAGAGGATAGCCCCCCTGGAAGATCCAGGAATCCATCATCTTGCGGACCGGCTGGCCTGATGCAGACTCAATTGAATCCCAGAGATCAGTGGTCTCGGTGTTCGCATACGCATGCTCCTCGAGATACTGGGAAACGCCCTTTTGAAACACCGGTGGGTTGATGTACTGCTCGAGCATCCGCAGCACCGCGCCGCCCTTTTCATAGGTGAGGATGTCAAACATCCCCTCCGCATCAGACGGAAGTCGAACTGGATACTCAATCGGTCGAGTTGATGCCAGGCTGTCGGTGGCCATGGCCGCTGAGCGGCTGAGGCCAAAGCTGGTCCAGCGATGCCAGGCCGGCTTGAACGCATCGACGGCCAGCATCTCCATAAAGGTAGCGAAGGCCTCGTTGAGCCAGATGCCATTCCACCAGCGCATGGTGACCAGATCACCAAACCACATGTGCGCCAGCTCATGGGCCACCACATCGGCTACGCGTTCCAGATCGCCCCGTGCTGAGACATTGGGATCGGCCAGAAGCGCCGTCTCGCGGAACGTGATCGCGCCCAGGTTCTCCATGGCGCCCGAGGCAAAGTCAGGAATGGCAATGAGATCGCACTTATCGCCGGGATAGGGAATTCCGTAATAGTTGGCAAAAAAGTTCAGCGAGAACGCGCCAACGTCGAGTGCGAACTGGGAGAGGTGCTCCTTGCCCGGCACGCAGACCACGCGCAGCGGAACGTTGCCCACCATCACTGGCTCGGTTGCCGTGAGGCGCCCTACCACGTACGCGACGAGGTACGTGGACATCTTCATAGTGGTCTTGAACTGAACCAACTTGCGCTCACCGGCGAGATGGGTCTCCGACTCCACCGCCGTGTTCGAGATGGCCGTGAGATCGGCCGGAATCTCAAGCGCCAGCCGGTAGGTCGCCTTGATGTCCGGTTCGTCCCAGCAGGGAAACGCGTGGCGCGCATCGGTCGGCTCAAACTGGGTCGTTGCAATGACCTGCTCGTTGCCTTCGGGATCATGGTAGGTGCTGCGGTAGAAGCCGTGGAGCCGGTCGCCTAAGACACCCGAGAAGCTGAGTTGAAGCTGTGCCTCTCCCGAGGTTATGGCTCGCGGCAGAGTGAGGCTGATGCGCTGGTTTTCGGCATCCACAGCAATGCTCGCCTCTTGCTCGTTGCCCTTGGAATCAACAATTGAGGCGCTATCGATCGCCAGTTCAGCGGAGTTCAAGATGATCTCCGTGCTCGCATGCTGCACGTCCAGTTCCACACGCTCGGATCCGGTGAACGAGCCGGCCTGAAGATCAACGGAGACTGTCAAGTCGTAGTGCCGAGGCACCACGTTACGTGGAAGGCGATAAGGCTCAACCGTGGAAGCTGCCTCGCTCGGCATATGCGGCTCTCCAGAAGGGAAAATCAGTGTTCATCACAAGTGTACCCGCCCAGCGACTTCCGGGCTGGGCGAAGGCTGTCAACCTAGACGCCCGAGCTCGGAATCAAACCCAACGCGATCCGGACAAAGCTCGCCGTGACAAAGGGTATTCGCGGTATCAGAGACGTGTCACAGACTGATCGTGGCGGCGTCTCCCTGGGCCCAGACTGGTGGCTCCAGATGAGTCCCATGGCTCCAATGCTTGTGATGAACTGCGTTCGATTGCTTGCTGAACATTACTCACCCCTGCTGTGGTCGTGCCAGGTCTGTCGACATGCCTGGAAGAATTTGCCTCAAACAGCGCGACGCAGGTGTCAGAGCGAACTGAAGGCTCATTGACTCGTTCCGACACGCGTGAATGGGTGCGCTTCAGAGTTTCCCGGCTCCACTGGGAGCGCCGCCATCCCTTGCGGCCCGGCCCCTGTGGACCGCACCGCGCGATCGCAATCAGCCACCGGGAGTGCGGAGAGCGGCCTCAATGGCCGGGCCGCCAAGGATGGCAGCGCTCCCAGTGGGGCCAGGCCGGTTTTGCCCCCCGGGGGCCGGGGAACTTTGAACCGCGACACGCGTGAATGGCTCAATCGTGACTGAGTGCGAAGGGTTCAGCTAGCCCTTGATATAGTTGCCCTGTTGTGACGGGGGGTGACATGAAGCTCGGTGCCGTTTTTCCTCAGACTGAGATCGGCAATGATCCAGCGGTGATTCGACGCTTTGCCCAGACGGTGGAATCCATGGGCTATGACTGTCTGGCGGTGTATGACCACGTGATGGGCGTGGACGCGGATCGGCCGGGGTGGTCAGGTGCCTACTCCCTGAAAGACCAATTTCACGAGATTTTCGTGCTGTTCGGGTACCTGGCCGCATGTACCGAGCGTCTAGAGCTGGTGAGCAGGGTGCTGGTACTTCCGCAGCGGCAGGCCGGGCTGGTGGCCAAGCAGGCGGCGGAGATCGCCGTACTCTCCGGTGGACGGCTGCGCTTGGGCCTGGGCGTGGGCTGGAACTCAATTGAGATGGAATCGCTTGGGGAGTCGTTTGGCGATCGCGGTCGACGGTTCGAGGAGCAGGTGCAGGTCCTGCGCGCTCTGTGGTCCACTGAGAACGTGACCTTTCACGGTGAGTATCACCACATTGACCGGGCGGGGATTGCCCCGCGTCCGAACGGCGGGCATATTCCGGTGTGGATTGGAGGACGAGCGGATGTTGTACTCAAGCGTGCCGCGCGCATCGCCGATGGGTTCATGCCGCAGCAGATGGTCGCGGCGGACATTGCAGCATTTATGGATCGGATCGAAGATCTCCTGGCTGAAGCTGGGCGAGAGTCATCGTCTTTCGGAGTCGATGCGAGTGTGAAGATTCTGCAGGGCGGGCTGGATGATGCCATTGAGCTGGGCCAGGCCTGGTATGACGCGGGCGCTGGCTACCTCACCGTGAACACCCTTGGAACTGGCCTGCTGAATGTGGACGATCATCTAGCCAGCCTGGCCGCGTTTCGGGATGCCTGGCCAGGCTAAAATCCAGCCATAGTTGCGAAGCGAGGGGAAATGCCCGTCACCTCCGCAGTGAGGATATGGGATCCTTGGCGACCGCTAGGCGTCTGGCTGCAAGATTGCTTCGAGCGCGAGTGAGGAGGATGTAATGACAATGTCTGATCAGCCCGGTGTGAACCCCTTCTATCAGGTGGATTCATACCGCGACTTCGTCACATCTGAAGGCGTACCGATTATTGAGGCCTACGCGGTAGACTGCCTCACTCAGCCACTGGAGCCGTGGGCTCGTCTCGGGGGTTTGGGTGCCTACATTCACCTCGTTGGGCGAGGTGATATGCTCAGCTCCTACCTCGTGGAAATTCCCACAGGCGGCCACCTCAATCCAGAAAAACACATGCATGATGAGCTCATCTATGTGGTTACTGGCCGTGGCGCCACCACTGTGGAGATGCCCGGCGGGCTCAAGCATACCTTTGAGTGGGGGCCAGGGAGCCTTTTTGGTATCCCGATGAACGCGCCGCACCAACACTTCAATGGATCCGGTTCGGAACCCGCGCGAATTGCCGCAGTGACAAATCTGCCCATTCTGATCAACCTGTTCCACAGTGAGCGGTTCATTTACGACAATGGGTTTGACTTTAGCGAACGTGCCAAGGAAGCTCGCTACTTCACGGGCGAAGGCGAGTTTCGCTCAGTCAAGCCCGGACGGCATCAGTGGGAGACGAATTTCGTTCCTGATCTCACCAGCTTCCAGCTTCCGGAGTGGCAGGCTCGTGGCGCGGGTGGTCGAAATATCCAGTTCTGCTTGGCCGATAGCACCATGCACGCGCATATTTCTGAGTTTGGCATCGGTCGCTACAAGAAGGCCCATCGCCACGGTGCCGGCGCCCACATCTTCTGTGTCACGGGTGGGGGATATTCGCTCCTCTGGCGAGAGGGCGAGAATCCGGTGGATACGGTGCGCGTGGACTGGAAGCCCGGTACCTTATACGCTCCCCCGGATGGACCCACCTACCATCAGCATTTCAATACCGCCAATGCCTCGTCTCGCTACCTTGCGCTCGGTTTCGGCGGGATGCGGTACATGGTCTTCGAGAGTCGGCGCGCCAACTACGAGAACATGGACAAGTCCGTGGAGGACGGAGGCAATCAGGTCGAATACCAGGATGAGGATCCCAGGATTTTTGACCTTTACCGTCAGGAATGTGCAAAGAACGGTGTAGAGCCGCAAATGCATGAGTTTCTCGCGCGAGCGTAACTGGACGAATTCAAAATGCAAAGTGCAAAATTGAAGGCGAAGGTTTTTGCCCGTCATTTTGCACTCTGCACTTTGCATTTTGCACTTTGAATCTTAGGACGGAGACTTCTCGTTGTCTGATCAGCCCGGAATTAACCCCTTCTATCAGGTCGACTCCTACGGCGATTTCATCAAATCAGAAGGCGTGCCCATTGTGGAAGCCTACGCCGTAGATTGCCACACTCAACCACTGGAGCCGTGGGAGCGGCTGGGCGGTCTCGGGGCGTATATCCACCTCGCCGGGCGCGGCGACCTTGCCACGTGCTATCTCGCTGAGATCCCGAGTGGCGGGCATCTAAAGCCTGAGAAGCACATGCACGACGAGATCATCTACGTGGTCTCAGGCCGCGGCGCAACCACCGTGGAGCTGCCTGGCGGGCAGAAGCACACCTTTGAGTGGGGGCCAAACAGCCTCTTCGGCATTCCCATGAACGCGCCCCATCAGCATTTCAACGGCTCCGGGTCTGAGCCCGCCCGGATTGCCGCGGTCACGAATCTGCCACTCATCTTGAACTTGATGCATAGCCCGCGGTTCATTTTCGATAACGACTTCGATTTCAGTGAGCGTGCAAAGGAAGCTCGTTACTTCACCGGTGAAGGCGAGTTTCGCGCGGTGAAGCCGGGCCGACATCAGTGGGAGACCAATTTTGTTTCGGATCTCACCAGTTTCCAGCTTCCGGAGTGGAAAGAGCGCGGCGCAGGAGGTGGGAGTCGAAACGTACAGTTCTGCCTGGCCGATTCCTCAATGCACGCGCACATCTCTGAATTTGAGGTGGGTACCTATAAGAAAGCTCATCGTCATGGCGCGGGGTATCACATCTGGTGCGTCACTGGGCATGGCTATAGCCTCCTCTGGAAAGAGGGCGAGGACCCGCTGAATACGGTGCGCGTGGATTGGAAGCCCGGCACACTGTACGCTCCGCCAGACGGCCCCACGTTCCATCAACACTTCAACACGGCCCCAACGTCTTCCCGATACCTAGCGCTGGCGTTCGGTGGCGCGCGTTACCTGGTGTTCGACTCGCAAAAGGCTGGATACGAGTCCATGGACAAATCGGTCAAGGATGGTGGCCACCAGATGGAGTACGAGGACGAAGATCCACGGATCCTTGATCTCTATGAGCGGGAATGTGCCAAGAACGGCGTTGGCCCGAGAATGCGGGACTTGCTGGCAGTCAAGGCGTAGACAGCCCGAGCCGCATCCCGTCAGGGTGCGGTTCCTCCCCAGGAGCCTTGGCCCGCATCGGGAGCTCCCTGAGGAACCGCACCCTGATGGGATGCGGCTCGGTAAATAGTTTGGAGATGCAGACAACCCGTGACGCTCTTCGATAACCCCCCGGATGTTCTGGTCATCGGTGGCGGCAACGCTGCCCTGTGCGCGGCCATCTGCGCGGCTGAGGCTGGAGCGAGTGTGCTCCTGATTGAAGGCGCCGCGGATCACACGCGCGGTGGCAACAGCCGGCACACCCGCGATATTCGTTATATGCACTTAGGCGCCACGCAGTACGTCACCGGCCCGTACCTCGAGGACGAGTTCTGGGATGATCTGATTCGGGTCACGCACGGGGAAACCACGGAGCATCTAGCGAGGATTGTTCTGCGCGGATCTGAAGATCTCGGCGATTGGATGCCCGCGCACGGTGTCATGTTCCAGCCGCCACTCAAAGCCACCCTTGGACTCGCCCGCACGAATGCGTTCTTCCTGGGCGGCGGCAAAGCAATGATGAATGCCTATTACGCCACGGCCCAGAAGCTTGATGTCAGGATTCTGTATGACACTGAGGCGCGCTTTCTGAACGTTCGGAATGGTCGATTCGAGAGCGCCAACGTGACCTATCGAGGTGAAGAAGCTGAAATCCGGGCGGCCTCCGTGGTCGTGGCGTCCGGTGGCTTTGAGGCCAATATTGAGTGGTTGAAACGCTACTGGGGTGACGCGGCCGATAACTTCATCATTCGCGGCGCGCGGGCGAACGACGGCAAGATGCTGGCGTCATTGCTGGAACATGGGGCCAAGCCGCACGGGAACGAGCGCGAATTTCATGCGGTGGCCGTGGATGCGCGTGCGCCAAAATTTGACGGTGGCATTGTGACCCGGCTGGATAGCGTCCCCTTTGGTCTAGTGGTGAATCGCAATGCTGAGCGGTTTTATGACGAGGGCGAAGATTTCTGGCCAAAGCGCTATGCCATCTGGGGCGGCCTGATTGCCCGAGAACCAGACCAGATCGCGTACTCAATCGTGGATTCCAAGGCGATGGGGCGGTTTATGCCCTCGGTGTTCCCAGCAATTGAGGCCGCCTCGCTGGACGATATGGCCAGGAATCTGGAGCTCGATCCGGGTAAACTACGCCAGACCGTGAATGAGTTTAACGCCGCGATTCTCCCGGGCACGTTTGACGCCGGCGTGCTCGATGATTGCCGTACGGAAGGACTGGATCCGCCCAAGAGCCATTGGGCTTTGCGGGTTGATGAGCCGCCGTTCTTCGCTTATCCCCTCCGCCCTGGCATTACGTTCACCTATCTCGGCGTGACGGTGGATGAACAGGCGCGCGTGGTGATGCAAGATGATCACCCCGCGGAGAACATGTTCGCGGCAGGAGAGGTGATGGCTGGAAATATTCTTGGTCGCGGCTATCTGGCCGGTTTCGGCCTTACCATAGGATCAGTATTTGGCCGCATTGCCGGTCGAGAGGCGGCACGCTATGCCCGCGATTGAGCTGCTCAAGAAAGCGGAGCAGGAGATGACCATCTGCAATGCCTGTCGGTATTGCGAGGGCTTCTGTGCCGTGTTTCCCGCGATGGAGCTGCGCACGAAGTTTGAGAAGGGTGATCTGCTGCATCTAGCGAACCTGTGCTTTGATTGCCGCGCGTGTCTCTATGCATGCCAGTTTGCTCCGCCTCACGAATGGGGCATCAACGTGCCCAAAACGTTTGCTCAGATCCGCACCGAGACGTACCGCGAGTATTCCTGGCCCGCAATGTTCTCTCGGCTGGTGGGGAAAAATGGCCCCGGTGTGGCCGCGGTGACCATCTTGAGCACGCTGATCATCGCCGCGCTTGTCTTGCTCACGCAGGGCTCCGGTGTGCTGAGTACGGCCTTCGTGGGCGAAGGATCGTTCTATCGCGTGGTGCCATATGTGGCCAT
>JBJXFJ010000652.1:0-6039 GCA_046154735.1 Chloroflexota bacterium
GACCTGCGCACGTGGCTGCGCGGTAGGCGGCACTTGATTGGGCACCGCGGGTTTGGCCGGCTCGGTTGGAATGGCCGCCGGCTGGGCGGGCGCACATGCCAGTAGGCTCAGCGCCCCAAAGACGGCGATCAGTCCGAAGATGCGTAGCATGTGCATGATGGTGCTCCTCAGCGAACAGTATTCGGATCTATTAGCGGGCTCATCCGCGTCGAGGGGCGCTCCGACCTATTCTCCCTTCAGGCTCAATGCTTCCAACTCGTTACGCTTGCGACTGGGGCGCTCACTTGGCGAGTCTACCCGCTGAATCAGGCTCTGATCCTCGATGCGATCGATGTACAGCGTCCCCTCGAGGTGATCAATCTCATGTTGAAGTGCCTGGGCGAGCAAGCCGTCGCCCTTGACTCGAATCTCTTTGCCATGTCGGTCGCGCGCCTTCACCACCGCGGTTTCCGCGCGGGTGATCTTGCCCCAATACCCGGGCACTGAGAGGCAACCTTCATCCTTTTCAGCCGGTTCACCTAGCTTTACGATCTCGGGATTGATGAGCACGGTGACCACATCGTCCACTTCAATGACGGCGATCCTGAGCGGCACGCCAACCTGGGTGGCGGCGAGTCCTACGCCAGGGGCCGCGCGCATCGTTTCAATCATGTCGTCAATGAGCGTCTGGATCGACTTGTCGATCTTGCTTACGCGCCGGGTTTTCTGACGCAGAACAGGATTACCAGCGACGAGGATGGGACGAACCGCCACGGAGACTCCAGATCGATTAGGGGATCGACCGAATCATAGCCATTTTGGACCATGCTCGACATGCCGCCAACCACCTGGGCACGAGCCGCGGTTGACTTGCAAAGTGCAAGTGCACGTAGGATGCAACGATGGAGCCGATGACAAAGCCATCATCTCGGGCCCCGTCGCTCGTTGTCACGCAATACGCCGGCGTGTATGTGGTCTTGACCTCGCGGATGCGTGACCAGTGAAATTCATGCCCACGAGCGGATGTCCCCTGGGCCAGAATTGCCGAATCCTGCAGGGCGGTCACCTCAGCGTAGCCGAGCGCGACCCGCCGAGACTCCATCTCAGCCTCGATTTCAAGGAGGCCCACAAACTGGTGCCGTGTCCCAGTCGCATCGGTCAATCCTCGCGCTAAGTACAGCATACCGCCACATTCAGCATAGATCGGAAGTCCGCTGGCACTCACACGTCGAATCGATTCTTTCATCGATGTGTTGTCGGCGAGCCGGGCTGCGTGAATTTCCGGGTAACCGCCGCCAAGATAGATGCCAGACAGTCCAGCTGGGATGCTTTCGTCATCGAGAGGGCTGAAGTACACGATGTCGGCCCCGTGGCGCTCAAGCAATTCAAGGTTTGCTGCGTAATAGAAGCTGAATGCTGCATCACGGGCGACGCCAATCTTGAGTCGCTGACTGTGAGCTGGCGTCAGCGGAGGTCTTGTTGGACGCAGCGGTGGGGCAAGACTTGCCGCGTCGATGATCGCCTCGATGTCCAGGTGCTCGGCCATGACCTCAGCGGCCTGGGTTATGGTGTCCTCCACCCCAGATAGGTCAGATGCCTGCACAAGCCCAAGGTGTCGGCCTGGAACGGTGAGTGACGGCTGTCGCTCTATAGCCCCGAATACCGTGGTGCCTGCAAGCGCTTCGAGTGCCTGGCGAACCCAGCCCGCGTGTCGTCCGCTGGCAAGCTGGTTGGCAATCACCCCGGCAAATGTGAGGCGACGATCAAACGTCTGGAAGCCGCTGACCGTTGCAGCGATGCTCCGAGATGCGCGCCCAGCGTCCACAACCAGGATGACTGGCGCACGCAAGGTCCGAGCAAGCTGTGCAGTGCTGCCTTCATCACTCACCGGGCCGCGCCCGTCAAACAAGCCCATCATGCCTTCCACGATGGCAATGTCCGCCTGACTCGACGCCTCCTGAAAGATCCGGAGGATGGCGGAGCGCGGGAGCATCCACGTATCAAGATTGTGGCAGGGACGACCTGAAGCGAGAGCTAGGAATGACGGGTCGATAAAGTCTGGCCCAGCCTTAAACGTTGCCACCCGGAGACCGCGATTTCGGAGCGCCCGACTGAGCCCGGTAGTAATGAGTGTCTTTCCAACACCGCTGGACGTGCCGGCGATGACAATTCGAGGGATGTCAGGCATCTGTCGCGCCCGGGAGGTGCAGGTATTGCGCGTCGATCTCATCGTGTAATCGAGTAATAGACACGTGGCAGCGGGCCAACGCGGTCAGACACGCGCCGCCGGCGCCCACACCCTCCTTCACAAGGAGCTGCTCATAGGCTCGGAGTGGACTACAGCGCATCGCGGAGAAATCTAGGCGCGGCACGGCGCCGGCCCAATTGCCGCATCCCTGGAGGATTGTTTTCAGATCAGCGTTGGGGTCCCGTGCCACCCAGGGTGTGGTGGCCAGGACGATCTGATCTCTTGGCAATGTCTGCGCTCGTTCTTGCTCCAGCCGGTTTACAATTGCGAGCACGGCGGCCATCTGGGTGCCGCCGGCCAGAATAATGGGGGCTCGCGGCGCGGCGGCGAAAAGCAGGCCGGCGACGAACGGCTGCATTGGATCGCCCAGCTCGGTCAGGATCTCAAACATCCCGCTGCCCTCACTGAGTCTCGCTCGTGCCAGTGCCCGTGCAATCACCGGTTCCTTCGACTCGACACTGCCGCTATTCATGCTTGAGCTCACCCGGTAGGGATGCCCCAGCGCACGGAGCACGGCCATGGCGGTCGTTGTTCCGCCTGGTACGGTTTCACCGATTACCAACGCGCGCTCCTGAGTCGCGAGCCTGTGACCCAGCATCTGGCCCGACCGAAACAGCCCCTCCGCATCCTCCACCCCGCGCGCGACATCAATTCGACCGCCGGGCCCGTGTTGGATCTCGTGGCTTGCGATACTGGGCGAAACGCGAAGGCCTATGGTGACTGGAAGCCAGCGCATGTTCGCGAGTGCGAGCGCGGCACGAGTGATCAGCGCTGGCCCAGGTGGACCAAGCGGATTGCTGGGTACCGTTCGTAATGATGTCGGGTGACCATAACGAAGCGATTCGAGGTCGGCAGCCGGTGTAAACGGTATGAGCTCGAGTGATGCACCAGCCGAAGAGATCCCAGGAATTGATGATGTATCAGTGTGGGCCGCCACGCAGACAAACAGCGGGCTCCGCTCGTTCATTTCGTCCAGAACGCTGAACACCGTCTTCGCACGATGGATTGGGGCGATCGCATCGTGCCAGATGTGATGTTCTGAACCGAGGTCATTGCTTAGAACGGGTGGCGGTGGGTAGATTGAGCTCAAGTTCGGGCTGTTCAACGAAGGGCTTCCGTGCATGATGTGCTCAAACGCTGAACACGATGATTGAGCAAAGAAATGTTGCGAGCCCCACCATCGTCGGTGCTACTCGTTGGCCGTTCCGCCGGTCTTGACGGAGCTTCCAGGCGACCAGGGGCGCCGGTCCAATGGAAATTAGAAGTGAAAGTAGGCTACCGGGGACAACGAGCCAGAAGGCGATCGCAAGTCCGATGACGATGCCTACGGATAGGCCCAATCGAAGGACCGAGCTCTCGCTGAAGATGCCGACGGATGCGATGCCAACGAGTGCCGCGACGATCGGCGAAATGGCGAGCAACATTGGTGGTGGCATCCCGGAGTGGGAGACCGCCAGGATGACCAGCATGCTGCACGAGATCGCACATGCTCCAAACGTGCCGAGGTAACGATCATCCAAGATACGTGCCCGGGCTGAATGATCCGCGGGTGCGCCAATTGCGTCTGCTACGTGACCACAGAGCAAGATGCCTGTCCACGAGCCTGCCAGAAGCAAACCGAACTTGAGCAGAGAGCTCGCTCTGACCCCGAGTGGTAGCTCCGTAACCTGAGCGAGGATAAGGAGCAGGGACGTGCTCACAATGGGCAGCACGAGGTCGCGGAACCACATTGAGTCATCATCTCCATTGGTGCGATTCCTGTCCATTGCTCGGAATCTGAGGGGGTGGCGTAGGTCAAGCTCGCAATGCTGTCGTGTAGAACGCCGCGACAATCAAAACACTGCACTCGCCAATGACACCGAGCGCTCCAAAATGGTCACCACCGACCCCTCCTTTATGCTCCTGGAAGATTCGAATGGCTAGAAGCGCCGCGGCGGCGCTGGCCAGGAATGCGAACACGGCGACACCTCCAAGAAGGGCGAACATCAACCCAGCGCAGATGACGAGCGACAATCCTGCTGTCCAGGAGTGAGCTGACTTCGCGAGCGATCTGGTGACGGCTCCAACATCTGGTCCAGGAGGGAGCGCCCTGTAGCCCACCACGATGGCGGAGCGGCCGAATACGGGAGCGCAGATCAGCCATAACCAGCGCAAATCTCCATGCAACGTGCTGAGCCCAAGCCAGGCAACGCAGCCCGCCAGTAACCCTGATGCAATACCGGCGGAGGTGTGAACACTGGCGTGCGTGACGCTCTGTGATTCCGCGCGAGCGACTGAAAGCCCATCGGCGGCATCCATCAGCGCGTCGAAATGCAGGGCGCCTGAGAGCGCGATCCCGGTCACAATGACAAGTACGTCCCGAACTTCCCAGGCTAATCTGGCCGCGCAAAGATCGAGTGTTGCCACCAGGGCGCCAATGACAAAGCCGACAGGAGGAAACCAGGCCGCATGGATGTCGCGTGGCTCATCAACCCGGGCACCTCCGGGCACGGGCAATCGGCTCAGGAACCTCAATGTCACGGGCGCGGAAGACAGCATGCCGGGGATCATGTGAGTCCAACGAGTGCATCGATGAGTCGAATCTCGGAATGGTCTTGAAGCACGTCCGCGAGTCGATCTAACTCTTGATCTACGATATCGACGTGCGCGATTCGATTGATTGGTACGCACAGTGCAAGGCTCAGGGCTTCAAGCACAGTCGCGTTGTGCAGCAGGCCGTGTAGATATGTACCCATCACGCGTCCGGAATGGCTGTGCGCGCCATCCAGGCGGCCCCCATCCCCATCTTCGAGTCGCAACAGAGGTGAATTGGTGTCACTTGTGACACCGTCATGGATCTCGTATCCGTCAACGGCCGACCCATGAATACCTGAGAGCGGGCCTGCACTGGCCACGATACGCCCATGGACTTGACGCGTCACTTTCTCCGGGAGAAACGTCGTCCTTGACTGGAGTAGGCCGAGACCGGGCGTTTCGCCAGGGGCGCCCTCGATGCCTCCCGGGTCGATTAACTCAGATCCCAGCATCTGGTAGCCGCCACAGATGCCCAGTACTAGAGCTCCTCTCGTCGCGGCCGCGCGAATGGCTGCTGCGAGCCCCGAGCTCCAGAGAAACTCCAGATCGGCACGAGTGGACTTGGAGCCTGGGATGACCACCATGGATGGCTTGCCAAGGTCAAGCGAATCCTTGATCCATCGGACACGCGCCCCGATCTCGAGAAGGGGATCGAGATCATCAAAGTTCGATATTTGGGGAAGGCGTATCGCTGCAACGTCCACGGTGCCTGATGTGGCTTGATACGTTTCCAGTGAGGCGCTGTCTTCTGACGGAAGCCGGAGTTGATCCAGGTGCGGAACAACTCCGAGAACGGGGACACCCGTGCGCTCGAGAAGAAAAGTCAACGCGGGCTGAAAAAGTGACAAATCACCGCGAAAGCGATTGATGAGAAGTCCACGCACTAGAGCCCGTTCCGCGGGCTCAAGGAGCTCCATGGTCCCGACGAGCGCTGCCAGTGCACCGCCGCGATCGATATCCGCCACCACTAGCACCGGTGCATCCGCGTACCGGGCGACCCGCATGTTGACGATGTCCCACTGCCGCAGATTGACCTCCACCGGGCTCCCTGCGCCTTCAATGATGACCAGATCGTGCATGCTTCGAAGTCGGTCGAGTGACTGGCAGACCACCGGCCAGAGCTGCTCTCGGGTCTCGAAATAAGCTCGACCGGAGACTCGGCTAGTGGCCCGGCCCAATACGACTACCTGACTCTGGCCGCCGTGCTCAGGCTTCAACAGGATTGGGTTCATATCGAC
>JBJXFJ010000023.1:0-8978 GCA_046154735.1 Chloroflexota bacterium
ATGGCGAGGGCCGCCAGGATGGTGCCCGGAAGCTGACCAACCCCGCCCAGGACCACCACCATGAACGCGTCCACAATGTAGTACGTACCCAGCGCAGGGCCAATGGGTCCAAGCAGCGTTAGAGCGCAACCGGCGATGCCGGCAAGGCCAGCTCCCAGGCCAAAGGTGTTGGCATCAACAGCGCGGGTGGTTACCCCCAGGCAGGCCGCGATATCGCGATTCTGCATCACCGCGCGCATCCGCCGCCCCGCGGACGAGCGGTGCAAATAGGTGTAAATGGCAATGACACATATGGTCACGAGGAGCACAATGAACAGCCGCTTGTACGTGAACAGCACGCCCGGCAGCACTTCCAGACCGCCGCTCAGCCAGGGTGGGCTCACCACCTGCACATTGGGTGCGCCGAAGAGGCTCCGCGCGGCTTGTTGGAGCATGAGGCCCACGCCCCAGGTAGCCAGCAACGTATCCAGCGGCCGACCGTAGAGATAGCGAATCAGGGTCTGCTCCAGACCCATGCCTAATGCCGCCGTGATCACGAAAGCCACCGGCAGCGCCAGCAGAAAGCTCAACCCCAGGGAGTCGCCGGCCGCGCCACCCATCACATTCTGCAGTACAAAGGGTACATACGCCCCAATCATGATGAATTCCCCATGGGCCATATTGATGACACCCATGAGGCCGAATGAGAATGCCAGACCAAGCGCCACGAGCAGCAGAATGGACGCCACGCTTAGCCCATTAAACGCCTGCGATAAAACGATCTCCATCTATCCCCCGGTAGGCCTGGCGGCCAGTGAAGAGTGAAGAGAGCGATGGGTGAAGAATGGGGGCCGATGAGCCAAGGTTCACCTGCCCCCAGTCTTCATTTTTCACTCTTCACTCTTCACTCGCGCAGCGCCTAGCGCCCCTTCTTCAGGTCGGCTGCCCAGGAGTAGCCGTCCAGGTACGGATCAGGCTTCACCGGACCGCTCGAGGCCCAGACTTCGTCAAATTGACCATCCGCGCGCACCTTGCCAATGCGGACCGTTTTCCAGACGTGCTGGTTCTTGTCGTCAATCTTGATCGTCCCGCCGGGCGCCTCGAACTCAAGGTTTTTGGCCGCTTCTTTCACGCTCTCCACTTCGACGGACTTGGCCTTCTCAACGGACTTGGCCCAGAGGTACACGCCGAAGTAGCCCGCCTCAATCGGATCGTCGGTGACGCGGTTGGCGCCAAACTTGGCCTTATAAGCCGCCACGAACTTCTCGTTGGCCGGGGTCTTGGTGGTCTGGAAATAGTTCCAAGCCGTCAGGTGACCCAGCATGTTGTCCGCGCCGATACCGCGCACTTCCTCTTCCGCCACGGAGACAGACATGGTCTGCATCTGCGCGGTGGTGATACCCGCATCCTTGAGCTGCTTGAAGAACGCCACGTTGCTATCGCCGTTCAGCGTGCTGAAGACCACCTGCGGGCTAGCCGCCTTGATCTTGCTGATCACTGTTGCGTAGTCCGTGTGTCCTAGCGGAGTGTATTCCTCACCCGCCAGCTCGCCACCCTCCGCCTTGAGCTGGGCCTTGATAATGTCATTGGCGGTTCGCGGGAAGACGTAGTCTGAGCCCAGGAGGTACATCTTCTTCATATTGTTCTGGAGGAGGTAGTCCACCGCCGGAACGATCTGTTGATTCGTGGTAGCACCCGTGTAGAAGATGTTCGGCGACATCTCCAGCCCCTCGTATTGCACGGGGTAGAAGAGCAGACCCTTGTTCTGTTCAAAGACGGGCAGCACGGCCTTGCGGCTGGCGGACGTCCAACAGCCAAATACCACCGCCACCTTGTCACTGGTGATCAGCTTCTTGGCCTTCTCAGCAAACGTGGGCCAATCAGAGGCGCCGTCCTCGATCACCGGGACAAGCTTCTTGCCCATCACGCCACCGGCGGCATTGATCTCATCAATCGCCAGGAGCGTAGCATCACGCACCGAGGTCTCACTGATGGCCATGGTGCCGCTCAGGGAGTGCAGGATGCCGACTTTAATGGTGTCATCGCCGGCCACGGCCGGCGCGGCGGCTTTCTCCGCGGGCTTCGCGGCATCGGATGGCTTGGCCGCCTCAGCCGGCTTCGCGGCGGCAGCGGTTGGCGGCGCGGCCGCGGGTTTGGCCGTGGGGCTGGGCGCGGCCGCCGGCGAGCACGCCACCAGCGCCGTGGCCACAACGGCCAGCGCGCTGATCGCGGCGTACTTCAATCGAAACGCTTTTCGAGTCATCCCGTATCTCCCTCTCAGTTGCGGCTTCAGGCTCCGCGTCCGGATCGATCCGGCTGCAGTCCGTCTCGCTTGTACGCGGAGTCCGAAGAAGGTGATGGCAGGATATGGCTTGATGCGAGTGCGAGACCTGGGTTTCAGAGCACAAATCAGAGCGTCTTGTTCTTGTACGCTGCGCACAAAGACACCTGTTGAGGGCGTTTGTGCGCAGCGTCTACAAAAGGGCTGGTGCGGGGGGCTCGTGGAGACGCCTGGCCGTCACATGCGCGGCGTCAGCGCGACGTCCGCTCAGCTTAGCGGTTGATAAATGCTCGGAGCAGCGTGTGAAACCCTTCGCTCTTCTCGTACTGGATCCAGTGGCCGCACCGGGAATAGACGTGGAGCTCGGCGTTCGGGAGCAACGTGAGCGCGGACAAGCCCTGATCTACCGGCCCGTAGCGATCATCACGTCCGCGCACCACCAGTGTTGGCGCCTGAATTCGCGGGAAGTCAGGCAGGAGGTTGTCGGGCGCGGCTGGACCACCTGAGATTGGGGCCTGAGTGGATGACTGGTGTGCCTGCCACATTTCGTCCAGGTAGGCCTGGCTCATCAACGTTGGGTCAAACAGGAATGTGCTCCAGACCAGGTCAAAGTTTGCCCGGGTTGGATCGGCCGTGAACCTCGCCAGGAGACGGGCACCCTCGGTGGGTTGAACACCAAATGGCGAGGGCAAACTGGCTCCACCGCCGCCCAGGGCGATCAAGTGGCTCACGCGGTCCGGATACTCGGCAGCCATCTTGAAACCCGCCGAGCCCCCCATTGAATAACCCACCACCGCCGCCTGAGTGAGCCCAAGAGCCTCCAGCAATCCCGCGGCCGCCCGGGCATTGACCGCCGAGGCGGAAAGTCCGTCATACGGCACTCGCTCCGACTGACCAAAGCCGGGGAAATCTAACGCGATGACCCGAAAATCAGCCGAGAGCGGCTCAATATTCCGCACCCAGTGACTCCCGCCGCTGGCTGCCGGTCCGCCGCCGTGGAGGAGCAGGAGCGGCTGACCACTGCCCTCGTCCAGGGATTGGAGGCGCGACCCGTTCAAGGAGATGAAGTGAGTAGTGGGCATAGTAGAAGAATTATGGCCGCCTCGAACTAATTGAGGCCACAGATCACTACTGTTGTTTACTCCAGTCCGCAATGGCGGACCCCACTGTTAGCGGGAGTGCCGAAGTGCGCGCCAGCGCTTTGGAGTGCGCGTGGCCGCAACACCGCTTGGGCTTCCACGATCGTTGCTGATGCGGCCTCGGAACGGACAGCGGTGTCACAGCCACGCGCACTCCAAATCTCCGCGGTGCGAGACGTCCGATCTTAGCGCGATGACGCGAATGGGAGTGAGGGTAATCCAGGACTTCCCGTTGCGTCATGATCGCGCTATGATCGCGGTTGGCACTGACAGGCCAGAGTTCAGGAGGAACGCACGCTATGCCGATGATCGCACCGCCGTCGGACCCGGAAACAGTCAAGAAGTATTTTCTGCGTAGCCCCTATCGTGAATTCATCGAAACCGAGGGCATTCCGATTTATGAGGAGTACAGCGTTCACTGTCCGGACCTGGAGCTGGCACCGTGGCCGCGCCTGGGCGGAAACGGCGCGTACGTCCATCTAACGGGCCGGAGTGACTACCTCAATGCCTACGTGCATGAGATCCCCGCCGGTCAGCAGACCGAGGTTGAGAAGCACATGTTCGAGAAGCTCATCTACGTGGTGAGCGGTCGCGGCGCAACCAGCATTGAGCTACCCAGTGGGAAGAAGCACACCTTTGAATGGGGCGAGGGCTCGGCATTTGGCATCCCACTGAATGCGAAGCACCAACACTTCAACGGCTCCGGCACTGAGGCGGCCCGTTTCGCCGCCGTGACCACCCTTCCCATCGTCGTGGGCATGTATCACAACGTCGATTTCGTCTTCGAGAACCCGTTCGAGTTCCCGGAGCGCTACGGCGAAGATCGCTACTTCGCTGGCGAGGGCGAGTTCCGCGCCCTCAAACCGGGTCGCCATCAGTGGGAAACGAACTTCGTGCCGGACATGCGCAGCTTTGAGCTGCCCGCCTGGGAGGCGCGCGGCGCCGGCGGCAACAATATCAACTTCGTCTTTGCCGATGGTGTTATGCACTCGCACATCAGCGAATTCGACTCCGGCCTCTATAAGAAGGCCCACTTCCACAACGCCGGGGCCAACATCATTCTGGTCAGCGGTCATGGTTACTCGCTGCTCTGGAAGCACGGGGATGACCCGCTAAACACCGTGCGCGTGGACTGGAAGCCCGGATCGCTCTACGCCCCGCCAGACGGGCCAACCTACCATCAGCACTTCAATACATCCAAAGTGCCCGCGCGCTATCTTGTGTTTGGACCGTTTGGCAGCCGGCGCTACAACATTCTGGAGTCCTGGACGGCCATGCGTGAGGGTGCGGACGTGTCCTCCAAGGAGGGCGGCATCCAGGTGGAGTACCAGGATGAGGATCCACGCATCCTGGAGCTCTTTGAGCAAGAGTGCGCCAAAGTCGGCACGGAATGCCGCATGCGGGCGTATCTGAAGCGATAGCGATGTGCACCGCGATCTGGATTGACGGAGAGCTGGCAGCATGCCACGTCAATCCAGATCGCGGCGGCAATAGGGCGCCCCCACCCAGCTTGTAAGAGTTCAGAAGTCGATGGACGATCTTCGGATGAGAGCCGTAGAACGGGGCCTTGTGCCCTGTGCCTGGTGCGCTCCCCGCCCGACGCACTCGGTGTTGCACCGCGACATCAGGCTGCCGCGTTCCAGGCACAGGGCACAAGGCCCCGTGCTACACCATGCGTTCCAGCCCGTTCTCCCCCAATCTGAACAGTTGCCCCAGCTTGGGCCCCTGCGATTCCGGCCAGCATTTGCCCGAGTCCAGTGGTACACTGCGACACCGTGGAACACGTCATTCAGCTTGTTCGGGAAGAGAAGCTCCAGGAAGCGTTGATCAGCTTGTGGCTTCTCTCGCAGCAGCGAAACGATCAAGATAATGACCAACACTTCAATGCCTGGCAGCGCGTCGCATCGAGAGACCCAACGCAACACCAGCAGATGCGGGAGCGCCTTTCGCGACAGTTGGATCGATTCGACCTCGAGATCAATGACGTACGCGGAGATCCGCTCGCGCTTGTCACGGCCATCGATGAACGTCTGGGCCCCGAAACACGCCGACGTTCCTTTCGCAACTCGTATGAAGCTGAGCTGAGCGCCGATCAGCAAGAGCATCTCTTCACCCTGGACGGACAAGACTTCTGGCTCCTGCCCGTCACCCTGAAACGGAGTCAGAAGGGCCGAAGCGAAGGCCAGCTAGCAAGCTGGCATCACTGGTGCCGATACCATCGGATCGTTCCGCGTCAGCTTGTGGGTCCCGCCGGGACACCCGGAGTCAGGGTGCACGCCTATGTTACGGAGGGCCCCACGGATCAACGGCTTCGCCGCCTTGCCGGTGTGGGCACGCTGCACGCCCTTGTCGGCCACTTTACGGATGCGGCCCAGCTTATTCTCAGTAACTCACCTCTCTTCGTGGCAACTGGTTTGACAGACGAGGAAGCACGGTGGGAAGGTGTGTCGAGGTACTTGGACCAGGTGACCGCCGAAGCAAGCAAGACACCGGTTGGTCTCATGATGTTTCCTGAGCTGAGTATCACCCCGGCTCAGCGCGAACGACTCAGAGACATCCTTCGACCTTCTCACGACTTTCCCGGCCGTCCAATCCTGACGGTACCGGGCTCATTCCATGAGACCCGAGGCAACGGGACGTTCAACGTCGCGGAACTGTTGGACACGAACGGGCGAACCATTTTCGCGCACAGCAAGATGTCAGCCTACGGACGATACGGCCAGGGACTGTCTGAAGACATCAGCCTTGGCAACATCCTGCATATTCTCGTGACACCCATTGGGAACTTCACGGTTCTTATCTGCCTTGATTTTATGAATCTGATGCTCCCAATTCCGCCATCGGTTTCGCTTGCCGTGGACTGGTGGCTGGTTCCCAGCATGGGTGATGGTCACTCTATCAGTGCCCAAAAGCGCCATGCGCAGAACCTGCATGTCGTCGTTAACAAGGCCGTCACGCTTGTTGCCAATCAGGACAATGGGAATGGCGAAACGGCGTCAAATCCTGGATTTATCCATTGCGAAGACGGTGTACTGGACCTTGCGCAAGTAGGGCCCATCGTCCCAATCACGCTGCATTAGGCGAAGTGTCATAATTGACCTCTACATGATGCTAAACAAACATTCGACTTTCTCGACATTCAGCCGACAATAGTTGAGAATACTGTATGCCCTCAATACTTGACCGTGATCGTGCCGAGCGGCTGGTGGACACGCTCTCTTTGGACGAGCTTGTGGATGACGTCGCCCAAAATCAGCCGCTTTCGGAGATCGCGATCCGCCGCCTGGACTACATTCTGGGCGAGTGGACGGCGCAGTATCTTGCTCGTCGTGACGCGGATACGGTGGCGGCACTTGAGGCTGGCATCGGCTGGCTTGTGGATCGCCCCTGGCTTCCAGCTCAAGCAGCCATTCGCTGGAAAGCCTGGTATGACGTGCTCGAAGCGCGTCGACTCGCTCTAGCGGAGCTCAATCCTGAACGAATCAAGAACATGAAGCACATTTCACCTATTCTGACCTACCTCAAGGAGCATGGCCCCACAAGCCAGCGGGAACTGACTGAACGAGTGCCGGGCCTCGCGGTATCCCCATCGCGTCTCTCCCAGATTCTGCATCTCCTGGAAGGCCATGACCTCATTGAGATAGTGAAACGGGGACGTGAGAACAGGCTGCAATTGCCGAGAGAGAGCGACGATCCAAGCTCTCCGCGGTCCCACTCAGATGCAGAACCCGGTGTGACGCCGGTACCACCCGTCTACTACAAATCGTTTTTCAATGAACATTCTGACTACGGCATAGCGGCCAGGGACCGCGCGTAAGCATGCCCGCTCGCGTGATTACCCTGTATAGCTTCAAGGGCGGGGTGGGACGCACGATCCTGGCGGCGAACTTGGCGGCAGTCTTTGCCGATCCCCGGCGCGGCGCGCGGGGCGGTAAGACGCTGCTCTGGGATCTGGACCTGGAGGCGCCCGGTCTGCACCACATTCCGGAGCTGCGGCCGTTGCGGCCGCCGGCTCGTGGCTTCATCGACTGGATCGCCGCCTGGCAGGAGTCCGGCAGCACGCTGCCGGTGCCGTCTGAGGCAATGGCCGAGCTGCTTGAGCTCGTTCTGCCCACACCCATCAATGATGCCCTCCACATTCTCCCGGCCATTGGCACCATCAGTAGCGATGGCTCAGCGTATGAGCGTGTGAACTGGGCATCCATGTTCACCGTCCAGTGGCCGGCGCTTTTTGAGCTCCATCAAGGTCCGGGCCTGGCTGTCTTCCGCCAGATCATCGCGGCCCTTGAGCTCAATGGCTTCGAGACGATCCTACTGGACTCTCGCACCGGCATCACGGATGTGGGCGGCATGCTCACCGCGGCCCTGCCACATGTCACCGTCCTTGTCGGAAACTACGGCGTGCAGAATACGTATGGCCTCTCCTACGTCTGGCGGGCACTCAATCGCTTTGCTGAGCGTCCCAGCGAGGCGCGCGGTCCGCTTCCGCTCCTGCGACGGCTGCTGGTGGCCTCGCCCATTCCGTTTGATGATCCTCAGGCGCGTATCGAGGGCAAGAAGACCTGGTCAAACGCATCGCTGCCCACTGCCAAGCTCGTGGACATCCCGTTCGATAGCTCCCTCCTCTTCAGCGAGAAGCTGCTGGTCGTTCAGCAGCCAGCCCATCCCGTTGCCAGGAGCTATCTCGAGATCGCTGATCAGATCGATCAGCTCACCGGCGAGGCTGAGGACGACCTGCTGGCAGGGAAAGAAAGTGACCGCCTGCGGCTGGACATTCAGCAGCGCCCGGGAGGAGTGAGTCTCACGCCGCACCCCTCCGAGGTCTATCGGCAGCGGTGCGCCACATTGCTTGGTCTCCTGGATTACAGCGTACAGACGCGTGATTCATCGACACCTGAGGGCGTTGACCTCATCGTCCGGAAACGAGTCGAGTTCCAGGATGTGACCAATCTCGTGGTCTGTCGGCACCGATCGAGAGACGTGACCCAGGAGCTGGTTGCCCATCTCGCCAATCAGGCGCAGGCGCACCACGAGGGCGCGTCCCTCATCCGGTCAATGATCATTGCGCCCTCATTCACCCCGGCGGCCACGGCCGCGGCTGAGGAGCACGGTGTGCGACTGCTGACCCGCGCGGCGCTGGAGGACGAGCTCTTTGATCCCAGGCCGTATCTGCGGAAGCTCCAGGCGGCATTCGCCGGATCCGAGCTTGCCCAGACCTACGTTGACCAATTGCTGCTGGTAGGCGGAGAGGGCGAGCCGCGACCGCTCATTGAGCATGCCATCAAGTGGGTGAAGGGCGAGGGGTCCAAGCTCTGGATCGTTCTGGGAGACTATGGCACCGGCAAGAGCGCGTTCGTCCGGAAACTGGCCTATGAGCTGGCCCGACTTCGGGAGGATGACGAGTCAATCCCCGTTCCCATTGCGATCAACTTACGTGACGTCCGGACAGAGCAGACTCTGGACGCCGTGCTGCGCGAGCATCTCGGTGCAACCATTGGTTGGCATGGCAACCCGGAGATCATCCGCTACTTGCTTGCCTCGGGGCGTTGTGTCCTGCTCCTGGATAGCTTTGATGAGAT
>JBJXFJ010000033.1:0-17522 GCA_046154735.1 Chloroflexota bacterium
GACCTGAGTGACGATGCCCAATATTACGCTTGTGACTGGAGGCATACGCAGCGGCAAGAGCGAATTCGCCGAGCGATGTGCCTATGATCTGGGAGAGCGGATTGCCTACGTGGCAACAGGAGCGCCCGTGGATGCTGAAATGCAGGCGCGGATTCAGGCACATAAGCTGCGGCGCCCGGATTGTTGGATAACGGTGGAGGTAAGTCTCGGGAAAATCACCGGATTGCTCGCCCCGGTGATCGGACAGATCGACGGCATTTTGTTAGACGATTTAGCGGGGCTCGTGTCCGCGGCCGTGATAGAGACTTCCACAGTCGCTGAAGCAAACAAGCTACTGGAAGGTGAAGAGCAGTCGCTCTGGTCCATCATCCGACCCGCGGGAATTCCACTGGTGGCTGTCACTGGTGAGGTCGGCTTGAGTCTCGTGCCATTGAGTGAGCTTGGCCGTCGCTTTACCGATGTGCTGGGCGATACGAATAAGCGCTGGGCAAGTCAGGCGCAAGCGGTCCATTTGGTGGTTTCTGGGCTGAATTTACAGCTCAAATAGACCCAGCTCTCGGCCTCAGTACATTCATCTTGGCCGGTAGCGGCCCTTTGTTACAATACAGCAACATTCTAAAATCGAGCCGTTCGCGACGTGGTGGGGAGCAACGTGAGCGCGGTACTCGTTCTCAATCAAAACTATGAGCCACTTAACGTGTGTAATACACGTCGCGCGGTAGTGCTCTTAGATGGCGGCAAAGCCGAGATCGTTGAGCACGGTGCCGGCGAGATGCGTGCGCCTAATCGCGTTTTCCAGCGGCCGTCCGTTATTCGGATGGTGTACCTGATCAAGCGGCCGCGCCCGAAAGTTCGGCTGACTCGCCGCGAAGTCTTCATTCGCGATCGATTCACCTGCCAATATTGTGGCATCAAAGCGCGCGATCTCACGATTGATCATGTTGTTCCGCGGCATCGCGGTGGCCCACACACCTGGGACAACCTGGTGAGCGCGTGCCGTTCCTGCAACCACAGGAAGGGCGGCAAGCTCCTTGAGGAATCTCGCCTCACCCTCAATCAGTATCCATTTGAACCGAAGGCAAATAGCTACTATCTGTTTGGACAGTACTTAGAGAGCTATGAAGAGTGGACGAAGTTTATTCCGGAGAGCGAGAAGCTCAAAGCAAGTTGATCATGGACAGTGGGTCAGACTCGCGCTGAGAAAAACATGGTGCGGAGCTCTTCTTCGTGCGCGGATCGCGTGAGGGCAAGAACCCGATCATCGCCTTCGAGCACCGTGGATCCCGTTGGGAAGATCGGCTGCCCCTGGCGAATCACAATGGCGATCGTACTTTCGCTCGGGAGCTGAAGTGAGCGCAGCTCTTTGCCAACCAGGGGTGAGTCCATGGCGATATCCGCCTCAACAAGCTCGACATCCGCGTAGCGGAGCTTGAGCAAGGGAATCAAACTGTCAGACGGGATCTCTTGCTCAATGACTGAAAGCACGACGTCAGTGGCACTCACCGTGGCATCGATGCCCAGGAGACGGAAAATCTCTTGATTCTTGGGGTTGTTGATGCGGGCAACTGTGCGCCCTACGCTGAACCGCTTTTTCGCAACCTGGCACATGACGAGGTTGTCCTCGTCATCGCCGGTCATTGCGAGCATGATATCGGCCCGCTCGGTCCCGGCATCGGCAAGCGTGCGCGCCTCGCAGCCGTCACCCAGCATCACCACATTGCCGAGCTCATTGCTGATGACTTCCGCTCGCTTGGAATCCTGCTCGATAATGAGAATCTCGTGGCCTTGCTCAATCAGCTCTTTAGCAAGATAATAGCCAACTTTTCCGCCACCACCGACGATCGCAAACATGTCGGCTACTCCTCGACCTTTTCTGCAACGAGACGATCGTACAAACTTGCCGCGCCGATTACCGTGGGTGACACGGCATCTATCCCGAGTGTCTGATACGTCTCACTTCGTATAGGGTCATAGATCCGCGTCACCACGCGTGATACATGGAAGATGTACTTGGCAATCTGCGACGCCATAATGTTCCGGTTATCGCCCTGCGTTACCGCCGCGAAAGCGTCAGCTTGTTCAATGCCGGCTTTTCGGAGCACATCTACATCGATACCGTTTCCAACAAGCGCGGTACCCTTGAAGCCCTGGGGTAGGCGATCCAACGATCGCTCCTCCACGTCAAGCACGGTGACTTCATGTCCGTTATCGTCGAGAAGCTGGGCAAGTCGGGCGCCCACGCGACCGCAACCCATGATGATTACGCGCACTCAATTCCTCCAGACAATCATGCGATGGCCTGTCGGCAAATCCAGATTCGGCAGGGTGCATTCTTCAACACGTATGGAACCGTCTTGCCCATGGAAAACTCGCCGAATCGCTTCTCGTAATTGATTCCAAGAAGGATCAGATCAACTGATCGATTGATGGCCTCGTCAACGATTGCCGTACCAACGTCTCGCGCTTGCAGAAGCTCGGTCTGAATCGAAGTCTCAAATTCTCCCGCGATCTCCTCAGCTCGATCGAGCACTTCCTCACCACGCGCTGCCTCCTCGGGGAGATCAGCATCTAAGGGGAGTGATCGCTTGACTTCGATGATGTAAATGGCGTGGATCTCCCCATGTTTGACCCGGCCAATCTGGCAAGCAAATGCCAACATATCGCGGTCGGTGGGATTGCCGTTGACAGGAACGAGAATCCGTCGGGCCTGGATCGGGGCGTCGTCACGATTCGCCATAGTGTGACGGAATTATATCACTGGGGGCCGAGATATTCGGGCCCCAGTGACCCTGAAGATGACCTTGCTTCGAATTTCAGTGGCGAGGAATGGCGCTCAGCGTACATTCGTCCAGATCCGGAGCTCGGGGTGACCCTGAAGTCTCCGGCCGTCCTGTGCATGGCTGTCCAAATTGGAAGCGGAGACTGCAAATCCGAGCTAAACTGAGTTGCAGCATCCCGATCGCCTCTGAACTATTAGATGCGCGCGACCTGTCGGCGCCTTCGGATTTGGCGAAGCGACCACCAACCCCCGACGAGCGGGATGCCATAGACCGGGAGCCACACGGCGGCCCAGATTCCGGCGCGCGCAACGCCCTGAAGCGATCGGCCCAGCGCGCCCAAAGCTTCCTCAAACGTTGACCGCGGGCTCCACTCGCGCTGCTGATTCTGACGCGCGGCGGCGACGTCACGCAGGGTGAGATTGATCGTCGTAAATTCGCTCCGTCGCTCGAGGAATCGTCGTCGCCCTTCAATCTTTTCAATCTGCCCTCGGACATTGGTCAGCTCGCGCTGAACAGCAATGACCTCATCGACCTTCTGAGCACGCTCCATGAGGCTCAGGAGGCGCGTTTCGGTAGCCTGAAGTGCCCGCATGGCCGATTCGAGATCCACGAATTCTTCGGTCACATCCTGACTGGCGAGAGACTCGTCTGGAATGCTGATGGCCAGCTTTCGCAACTGATCCAGAGCGGAAATGTAGGTACGTTGGTCCGAGGGGACTCTGAGCACAACTGAGGCGCTTGTGCGGTCACCTTCCTCCTTTACCGTCGAGCTCGTTACGCTTCCGCCCAGGCTCTCCGCGATGATCTCAACCTGTTGGTAGGTTTGGGCAACATGTTCAACTGCTAAGGTGAGTGTCACTGTCCGAATGATCATGCGGTCGAAATTTGGGAGCGTGACCGCGGCGATGGAGCCTCCAGCCTGCGCCGGTGCGGCTGCCGGGGCTGGTCGGGCGGCGGTAGCGCTGGCCTTGGATACTGGCGGCGCATCGAGGCGCGCCTCGCTCGCTACACTTTTGTCCTGAGCACTGGCCTCACCGCCTCGTCCAGGGTCTCTGGACAAGGGAGCTGCTGAGGAACAGGCAGTCAACGTGACACCAAGAAGCGCGGCTGAGACGAAGGCGATGTGGCGCAATGGAAACCTCCATCCGGATTGTCGATAGCTAGACGCCAATTCACTCACGATTGTTCCCGGGACCATTACCATCCGGAATCACCGCAACTCGCTGGAAGAGCGCTCATAGGTGCGGACTCCGAATTGACGCTTCGTGTAGAATTTATTGAGTGACACGGAGCGCCGGTTGACAGCGACAATCCGCCCCATTCGCCCTACGGATTTCGCACGGATCTTGCGATTTCGGCATCAGGCTGAGTCGTCCCAGATTACGGCTCACCATTGGCCGAATATTCAGCCTGAGAGCGCGCGTTTTCCTGTTCCCAGAATCCTGTCCCATTCGGTCGCTCGGGCAGCCGGAGCGCGCGTCCTGGGAGCATGGAGGGACCAGCAGCTTGATGGGCTGGTAGTGGGTCGCCCGAGGAGCTCAGGGGTGGTCTGGGACATTGAGCGGCTGTACGGGGCCGATGATCAGACCTGTGCCGACCTGCTCGACCAACTGGGCGGATTCGCGGTTCGTGCTGGAGCTCGGCGAGTGTTCATTCAGAGTCCGGCTGAGAGTCGGGGACGAGTGATCGCCCAGAAGGCGGGGTATGAGCGGTACATGAGCGAACGGCTCTATCGCCTGGTGCCACCATTCAACTCTAAGTTGCCCAACCCATTTCCAGCACGTCCTCGGTTACGAGCGGACGAGCAGAGCCTGTTTCAGTTGTATTGCGCCGCTGTCCCGGCGCAGGTTCGCGCGGCTGAGGCAATGACGCGAGAGGAGTGGTTATCCTTGCATCATGGGCCTCGCATTTGGAAGCCATCGCTTTTTGGAGATCGTCACCAGTATCTCTGGCAGTATGGGGAGGTGGTTGTTGCATGGCTTGAAATCGTCTACGGAGCTCGAAGCCAGTTTCTCGAGTTTGTCCTGCACCCGGACTATGAGCGGCTGCTGGATGGCATGATTGCGTCTGCGCTCGCGCAGACCTCGGAGAAGGCACCGGTATATGCCAGTGCTCGAACATATCAAGACACGCTTGCAAGCGGTCTCGAGCGCGTAGGGTTCGTGGAGGTGGCGAATACCGACTTGTACGTACGTCAGCTGGCCGCGCGCAGCCTGGAGCCCGCGCTCGTCCCAGCCAAGCTCGTGAGTGGGTGATACGAGGTTCACGCAAAACGGATGACTGAATCCAAGATCTTCAATGCTTCAGGCGGGCGCGTCGTTACGGATGATCTCGAAGCGCTGTTGCTGGTGTTACCCCCGCGCATTTCTCAACCTCTTCAAGTCATCGACGGGCGCGAAGAGTTACTCGAGGTTGTGATGGACCTCGGACGTGAGCCTGAAGGGCGCTTCCCCGAACGCGAGGTGATCCTTTCCTCCGATCCCATCGTCACAGAAGACCTGGAGTACGTAATCCATCGGATCGGGTTGTTTGGGGATGATAACCGCGCGGGCATTGAGCGCACTCTGCACCGGATTTCGGCGATTCGCAACCGCGCGGGACACGTAGTTGGCCTCACTTGCCGCGTAGGTCGGGCAGTCTTCGGCACCATTGGAATTATCCGCGATCTCATTGAATCTGGTCAGAGCGTACTCATGATGGGGCGACCTGGAGTGGGCAAGACTACCATGCTGCGTGAAGCGGCGCGTGTGCTCGCAGACGATATGAAAAAGCGCGTGATCATCGTTGATACGTCAAATGAGATCGGCGGTGATGGAGACATTCCCCATCCGGCAATCGGCCGCGCCCGTCGAATGCAGGTGAAGACGCCCGCGCTACAACACTCGGTCATGATTGAAGCGGTGGAGAACCACATGCCCGAGGTCATTGTGATCGATGAAATTGGAACCGAGCTCGAGGCGCTTGCTTCTAGGACGATCGCGGAGCGCGGGGTGCAGCTCATTGCCACGGCGCACGGCAACACGTTGGAAAATCTGATTATGAATCCAACACTGGCAGATCTCATTGGTGGCATCCAGACGGTCACACTTAGCGACGAGGAAGCCCGCCGGCGTGGAACCCAGAAATCCGTTCTGGAGCGAAAGGCGCCGCCTACGTTTGACGTGGTAGTGGAGATTCAGGCCTGGGATAGGGTGCGCGTACATGAGAGTGTCTCGGATGTCGTGGATACCGTGCTGCGTGGCCATACGCCGGCCGCGGCTGTGCGATCTCGAGACGAGGAGGGGAGTGTTATCGTTGAGCGTACGCCGCTCCGTCGTACATCCAACCTCACACCGATTGTGCCGGAGGGGCATGTGCCAGTTGGCATTCCTATGGCCCCGCGCGATATCCGCTCCGCACCCGGCAAAACGGTGAAGATCTACCCCTTTGGGGTGAATCGCTCCAAAATTGAACAGCTAGGGCGATCATTGGCTCTGCCAATCATGGTGGTTGAGGAGGTGGACGAGGCGGATGTGGCAATGACCTTGAAGCCGTACTACCGACGGAAACCACAGCCGCTCCGTGATGCGGAAGGACGTGGCATCCCGATCTTCGTGCTGCGCAGTAATAGCGGGGGGCAGATTGAGGAGGCTCTGGGGCGGGTCTTGCAGATGGATGTGACTCCAAACCAGGCTGCTCCGCGCGCTCTGCAGGAGACGGAGGAGGCAATTGCTCGGGTGCTCGAAACGTCGGAGCCCGTGGAGCTCTCACCTCAGAATAGCTATATTCGCCGTCTCCAACACGAATTAGCGGTTCAATACAGTCTTGGCTCAGAGTCCACCGGGCGTGAACCGTATCGACGGGTGCGGATCTTCAAGCCGGCAAGTTAGCGTAGGGAATGCCGAGGACAGACTCGGCATTCCGTGATTCATGCTTAACCCAGGAGCTGCTTCAGCGGTGAATATGCCGTGGGTGTGAGCATGAGACTCTCCACTCGGGCAACGATGGGCCCATCTTTTTCCGTGTTCGCACGGTCAGTCTGCCAGGCTGGGTCTGCCTGGAAGGCGTTCCACTTTTGCTCGCGCTCAGCCAGGCTCTCCCACTCCAGGATGTAAAACATCTTCGCGTTTCCGCCATCACCAATCGTGACATCCCAAAATGCAACGGGTCGGATACCGTGCCTCGCAAAGTGCCCAAGGGTCATTGTGGAAAATCGCTGGTGCAGGCGCCCCATGGACCCAGGGGTTACATGGTAAATGCGGAGCTCGTGAATCATGCTGATCTCCAATAGTAAAGATGCAGGCCATCATAGCAGCCCAAATGATCGTTGTCCGCGCCCGGAGCATGCTCTGAACGCACCGTCCTGACGCCTTACTGGAGCGCGGCACCGATCATCGATCCCTTGATGTCCTCAGCATCGGCAAGGGGACACGCGAAAGCGGGGATTCTCACCGCTACCAGGACAACGATGGGAATGATGCGTGGTAGCCGACTACCCCGTGGCGGTTCTATGCTATGGATGCGAGATTCGCACGCGTTCGGATTGGCAATGCCCGTGAAGGACGCGAAGCGGAAGCCACATTCCGTATGCCAAGTGACACTAGATTCCGCGTGCGCTGGCTCGCAACGAGACACTGAGAGGCAAGTGTGGATTTAAGACTACATGGAAATGTTGCCATCGTAACTGGCGGGAGCCGCGGGCTGGGCCGTGCCACGGCCTTCGCCCTCGCGCGCGAAGGCGCCAGCGTGTTCATCTGTGCGCGCGGCGATGAGACCCTGCAGCGCACGATCTCCGAGATGTCTACCGCGGGATTGACCGCGCGAGGAGTAGCGGCGGACGTGACCACGGCCGCCGGTTGTGAAAGCGTCATTCGTGGAGCACACGAGGCTTTCGGTGGCGTTGACATCCTGGTCAATAACGTTGGGGGTGGGCAGGGACCATCGGCTATCGGCTCAACGGATGATGACTGGCAGCAATCGCTTGAGCTCACGCTCTTTCCCTCGATTCGCATGAGCCGCCTGGCAGTCCCGATCATGAAGGGCCGGGGCGGTGGTGCAATTGTCATGATTGCATCCATTTACGGGCGTGAGTCTGGAGGACGGGCCACGTACAATGCCTCGAAGGCTGCGGAAATCAGTCTGGCCAAGTCTATGGCGCGCGAGCTTGCGCCGGACAACATTCGCGTGAACAGCGTGGCTCCCGGGTCAATTATTTTCCCCGGTGGAAGCTGGGAGCGTCGCCAGCAGGCTGATCCCGTGGCGATCCAGAAGATGATCGATGACGATCTGCCATTCGGTCGATTTGGCGCCCCTGATGAGGTTGCGGACGTTGTGACGTTTCTGGTCTCGCCGCGGGCCGCCTGGATTGCCGGGGCGTGCATTACTGTTGATGGCTGCCAGTCGCGATCGTTGATTTAGAGGAGCACAGATTGACTCTCACGGTGACGGACGTTGTTGAGGATATCAGTGGGCGTCTCATCGAATTGCGTCGAGATCTTCACGCACATCCTGAGTTGTCTTTCCAGGAGTTTCGGACGGCGCAGGTCATAGCGGACCGTCTGAATTCGCTGGGCTGTGAAGTACGCTCCGGCATGAGCGGAACCGGCGTGGTGGCGCTGCTGCGTGGAGGGCGCCCGGGGCGGACCGTGGGCCTGCGAGCCGACATTGACGCGTTGCCAATCTCCGAAGTCAATCCCGCGGAATATTCATCAAGAACTGAAGGCGTCATGCACGCGTGCGGGCATGACGGCCACGTGGCGGGGCTACTGGGCGCGGCGGAAGCACTTCACGCGGTTCGTGCCACGCTTCATGGTGACGTGCTGCTAATCTTTCAGCCCGCCGAGGAACGAGCCGGTGGCGCGAAACCAATGATCGATGCCGGCGCTTTGAGCGCACCGCGACCGGATGCCATGTTTGGTGTGCACATCTGGAACAATTTGCCCGCTGGCATTATTGGCGTGAAACCTGGTCCAATCTTTGCGGCCGCAGACGAGCTCGAGATTACGGTGAAGGCGCCGGGCGGCCATGGCGCAATGCCGCATCAGACAGTGGACCCCATTGTCGTTTCAGCCCAGATCATTCAGGCCCTCCAGACGCTCATCTCGCGTGAAACTTCGCCATTTGATTCTGCCGTTGTGAGCATTTGCAGCGTGCACGGCGGAAGTGCCTTCAACATCATTCCACCAGAGGTCACACTGCTTGGTACCGTCAGAACGTTTGATGAGGCCCTGCAGGCACGTATGAAGCAGCGAATAGAGGTGCTGGTTCAGGGCATTACGCGGGGGGCCGGAGCAGACTACGCGTTTCGCTATATCTCGCCATGCCCGCCGGTGGTGAATGATCCGGCCTTGGCTGCCTTCATCAGGCGAGTGTCTGAAGATGAGTTTGGTGCGGACCGCGTGGTTATTCCGTTGCCCACAACGGGCGGTGATGACATGTCGTACTTTCTCAAGGAAGTGCCGGGCGTCTACTTCTTCGTGGGCGGAGCCAATGCGGAGCGAGGTTTGAACGCACCTCACCATAATGCGCATTTTGATTTCGATGAGATTGCGGTGCCAACGACCGCTCGGATACTCGCCCGCGCCGCTGAGGAGTTTCTAAATAACCCAGATTCGGCGCAACTGGGTGAATCAAGAGGTCAATGCTTCGGGCGCGAGTCCGCTTCCGGATAGAGAAGGAGCAAATATCCACGATCGAGGCCCAGCGTACCGCAGACTAGAATCCGCGAGTCTGGTATGATCGCGCCAGCATTGTTGAGCACACATTCGGTCTCACCGCGGCATCATTCGACTCGCCCCCTGGTGGAGCGACTCGTTCACTTACCCATAAGCATCGGAACCGGCACTCTATTTTGAAGCGCCGGTTTCTTTTCGTTTTCAGGATTGATCCTGGAGCACTGTCTCAGACTGAGCTGGAGGACGAGTGACCAAATATATTTTTGTAAGTGGCGGCGTCGTGTCGTCAGTTGGCAAAGGCATCACGGTCGCCTCGTTGGGCCGGCTTCTTAAGAGTCGGGGAATTTCCGTCTCGGTGGTCAAGCTTGATCCCTATCTCAACGTTGATCCTGGGACCATGAGCCCCTACCAGCACGGCGAGGTGTTCGTCACCGATGATGGTGCGGAGACCGATTTGGACCTTGGGCACTATGAACGGTTTATTGACGCGAGCTTGAGTAAGTCAAGTAACGTCACGACCGGCCAGATCTACACGGGGGTTCTCTCGAAAGAACGGAAGGGTGACTATCTCGGCGGGACGATCCAGGTCGTGCCGCACATCACCAACGAGATCAAGGATCACATCATAGAGGTTGGAACCGTCTCGAGTGCACAGGTGGTGATTGTCGAAGTGGGCGGTACGGTGGGGGATATCGAATGTCTCCCATTTCTGGAGGCCATTCGGCAGATTCACCGAGAGCTTGGACCAAGTCAAACGCTCTTTGTCCACGTGACTCTCCTCCCGTTCGTCGGTCCTACCCGAGAGCTCAAGACCAAGCCCACCCAGCACAGCGTTAAGGAGCTCAGGAGCATTGGAATTCAGCCCGATGTCATCGTTGCGCGCTCCGACTATCCGGTGCCTGACGAGCTCATGGAGAAGATAGCTCTTTTCTGTGATGTCGATCGGGAAGGTGTCGTACCACTTGAAACCGCGGATACCATCTACGCCGTTCCGCTCGTCCTGAATCGCGCGGGGCTTGATGGATTTGTCGTGCGGCGGTTGGGGCTGGAATCGGAGCCCGCGGATCTGGTGGAGTGGCGAGAGCTGGTTACGAAGGCACGGGGCGGGAGCCGGACCCTGCGTATCGGCGTCGTTGGGAAATATGTCAATCTCGAGGACGCGTACATTAGCGTGCGTGAGGCACTGAATCACGCGGCCTGGTTTCACGATTGCCGCCTCGATCTCCGCTGGATCGATTCTGAGATGGTAGACAAGGCTCCAGATGGGAGTCTGCTTGAGGGACTGGATGGCATTGTAGTTCCCGGGGGCTTTGGCTATCGCGGTGTGGAGGGAATGATCAAGGCCGCGGGATTCGCGCGTGAATGCCAGGTTCCATACCTCGGCCTATGTCTAGGAATGCAGGTGATGGTCATTGAGCTGGCGCGGAGCTCGGTGGGATCAAATTTGCCGAATAGCACTGAGTTTGACAAGGTGACCCCGTATCCGGTGATTGATTTGATGGCCGAGCAGCGTGACGTTGCAAATATGGGCGGTACCATGCGCCTGGGGGTCTATCCCTGCCACCTTCTTCCAGGTTCACGCGCCGCTGACGCTTATGGCCTAGAGATCGTTGATGAGCGGCATCGGCACCGATTTGAGTTGAACAATGAGTTCCGAGGCCTACTCGAGGGCGCCGGCATGGTCTTCAGTGGTGAATACCGAGAACGAAAGCTGGTTGAGATCGCGGAGATCAAGGACCATCCCTGGATGGTGGCGACGCAGTTCCATCCGGAGTTCAAATCCCGTCCGAACCGACCGCATCCGCTTTTCCGTGATTTCATTGGCGCGTGCGTGAATCAGTTTGCAATTGCGCGGAAGGACCTCGGTGTCAGAGTCAAGACCGGGTAACCGCCCGCGTCCTTCCGGTGAGTGCTTTCTCACCTGTAAATGGTGGGGGGCCTGTGGGGGGGAGACCGGCACAAGATCTCAGTGTGTCCCTGAGAAGGTTGCTCCGCTTGCGGGCTGTAGACGGTAGTCGCGTTCGGAACGATAGCCCTCAGTCACGTTGACGTGAGTTTTGTCAACTTGACCCCGGTCGATTCAGGAACATGAATCAATTGTCCCCACGTTGCCGATACATCTAGATGCCGATTCTAGACCAAGATTGTGCCCATCGCCCGCTTGACTGCCGGCGTGTACGCTCTCGATGGAAAGCTATGGATCAGCAAGCGCGGCGGCTGCTGCTCGCCTTCCATACGTCGCTCCACGGACGTTCTCTCACTTATGGCGAGCACGCTCTGCGCACGTTTCTATCTCCACCAGCATCTGATTATCCGTATCGAGCATCTGGCGAATCCGTCGAAGTATGAAATGGTGGCCGTCCGGACGATGGTGGATCGACACTCGCTCCGGTGCGCTACTTTTGGGTGACCTGGAGCAATCCGGGTTCCGATGATTCGGTCATCTGATCGATCAGTGTTGGTGGTGGATCCGCTGGCTGTGCGCCAAGGGCCAGCGATGACATGAACGAGGACCCGGCCGACCACGTGGGAATCATGGGATGCGATGATCTGGTCGAGCGACCACCAGTCAGATCGAACGCTTAACGGTGTACGGCATCGGCACTTCTAGCTGGGGTCCCCAAGGAATGCTCACTTGCCCACCGAGTCGACCGCCGTCCATTCAAGCTACGAACCCAGCACCTCGGACTGCGTCTGCTGTGGTCGTCCATGATGGGAGCATGTTTATTATGATTTGGGCGGTGCTAGTCGTGGCACAGATATTGCTATTGCCGCAAGGCGAAACCGCCCCGCGAGCTGTGATGGCTTAGCTCGAATTGTCGTTTTCGATCTTGGTCAAGTACGCCCGCAGTACGCGGGCCAGGGACAAAGCGCCGTGGACGTGTTGCTCAGTGAGGGCAGGCAGATGGGCTACCTCCATCGATCATGCCGGACTCCGATCACCGCGCCACTGATGGCCCGGTTTTGGCGCATACCCCCGCCCCAAATCTGATCCTGAAACGTCGCACACGAATAAAGGCTACTTGCGATAGACGATGTCTTAAGCGAGGAATTTCGGTGGAATCGATGCTGATAATGACCACACTAGTCCGGACACCTGGCCATCGTACTGCCCCGTTTCGGGCGTTTCTGACCTGGTTGCCCCAGATGTTTCTGGCGACGATGCTGCTCGCTTCTTGCGCGGTCCCCACCACTTCTGGCCCGGCGTCGGGCGCTCCACCCTCGCTCATCCAGACACCGCCCGCGCCGCGCATCACCGTGACTCCCGGCTTTCACCACATGGGCGGCCCTGTTGCCTTCCCCTTTGAGGCCAACCTCGGCCAGGCGCGCGCCGGTGTGGATTTCCTCCTTCGGATTGGTGATCTCCAGGTGGCCCCTCACCTCTACCGGCCCCCACTACTCCCTCTTCGCCACTGCCCACGGTGATGACCATCCTGGTAGGCTCGGTCGTCTGCCGATGAGTCCCCGAGTCGTCTCCCGTTGGAGCGTGCAGCAGAATTTGGTGGGTGCTCAGCGGCAGTCTCCGGTTGGGACGATACCGAGTGAGACGGTGGTCACCTACCTTGGGTGGCCATCCGGGTTTCGGCAGATCGGCGTGCCAGCCTACTACCAAGTGGTGTACCCAGATGCCTGGGCGGGGATCGACGTGCTTTACGAGCGCGGAGCACGTGGGTTGAAATCTTCGTACATGGTCGCGGCCGGCGCGGACCCTGGTCAGATACGGATTGACTGGAAGGGTGCAGAGGCGACCGTCGACGAATCGGGTGAACTTCACCTGCTCACGCCTATCGGAACGCTCTCGGAGAGCGCGCCGCGAGCCTGGCAGGAGCATGCCGGTGTCCGTCACTCGGTTGCCGCCGCCTGGATCTCATACGACGATGACTCGGATGGGCATGTTTGGGGATTTGGCCTGGGCCTGTACGATCCGAGTTTGCCGCTGCTTATCGACCCGGACCTCACCTACGCCACCTTCATGGGCGGAAGTGGACGGGACGTTGCCCAGGCTCTGGCCTTGGACACGAACGGCGACGCCTTCGTCGCAGGCTTCACCGAGTCCTTTGAAACATCGTTTCCCGACGGGGACGGCTTCGGCTCGATCACCGGCTTCGACCAGTCCCACAACGGTGGGACCGATGCCTTTGTGGCCAAGCTCAGCCCGACCGGCGCCGCCTGGGCCTATGTCACGTTTCTGGGCGGCAGCGGCGATGATGTTGCTTATGCCCTGGGCGTGGATGCTGCCGGTGCTGCCTTCGTCGCTGGTGCCACAGACTCAACGCAGACTTCGTTTCCTGACGGGGATCCCAACAACGACGATCTCATGGGGGCGCCTGGTTTCGATCAGACCCACAACGGTGGATTCGACGGTTTCATTGCCAAGATTACCCCAGCCGGCACGGCTCTAGACTATGCCACTTACCTCGGCGGCAGCGGCGATGAACAGGTCTCGGCCATGTCGATGGACACCACTGGCGCCGCCTACGTGGCAGGCCTCACCAGATCAACTCAGACTTCTTTTCCTGATGGGGATCTCGACAACGATGATCTCATGGGCGTACTCGGCTTCGACCAAACCCACAACGGTAGCACCGATTCTTTCGTGGCTAAGCTCACACCGTCCGGCACGGGACTGGCCTATGCCACCTACGTGGGCGGCAGCGGCGATGACATTGCCCATGCCCTGGCTGTGGATGCGAATGGTGCCGCCTACATCTCTGGTTCTACCGCTTCTATTCAGACGTCGTTTCCCGATGGGGATGGTTTCGGCCCAATCCCCGGCTTCGACCAGTCCCACAACGGTGGTACCGATGCCTTCGTGGCCAAGCTCACCCCGGCGGGCACGGGACTGACCTATGCCACCTACCTGGGTGGTAGTGGCGACGACGTTGCCTACGCATTGGTCGTGGATACAAATGGCGCAGCCTACGTCGCGGGCCCCACTAACTCGACTCAGACGTCGTTTCCCGATGGGGATGGTTTCGGCCCGATCCCTGGCTTCGATCAGTCCCACAACGGTGGGGCCGATGCCTTTGTGGCTAAACTCACCCCAGCTGGCACCGCCTGGGTCTATGCCACCTTTTTGGGTGGCAGCGGCGATGACATTGCCTATGCCCTGGCTGTAGATACGAATGGGGCCGCCTACGTCGCTGGTCGCACTGTATCCACCCAGTCTTCGTTTCCCGACGGGGACGGATTTGGCCCGATCCCCGGCTTCGACCAAGTCCACAATGGCGCATTTGACGCCTTCGTAACCGTGCTCACGTCGGCTGGAACCTCCCTTGCCTATGCCACTTACCTGGGCGGCAGCGGCAACGACTTGGCCTTCGCCCTTGCTGTAGACGCTAACGGTGCTGCCTACGTCGCTGGCTGGACGGACTCTACTCAGACCTCCTTTCCCGACGGCGACCCTAACAACGATGATCTCATGGGTGTTCCCGGCATTGACCAGACCTTCAATGGGAGCTTCTCTGATGCCTACGTGGTCAAAATCGTTTCGCCGACAGCCACGGCCACACCAACATTGACACCCACTCCTACGCGAACGTTCACTCCTACTGCCACTCGAACGTTGACACCCACAAGTACACCAACATTGTCGCCCACGCGTGCGCCGGTCGGTGTGGCCGTGGATGTGGCCACGCCCGCTCCTGGTATGTCGGGGCCGGGACCCATCCTAGCCAGATTGTCCGCCGCAACGGGATGTGGTGCGATTAAACAGATTCAGCTTCATTCCTCGGCCAACGCCGTTGGTTCCTCCACCGCGGTCATCGATATCAGTGGGGGACCGTCCGGCCTCCAGGGTACCCAGACTTATACCCCACCCGCCGGCACCGTCCAGCTCACCCTCATTATTCGGCGCAATCAGCCCGGCGCAATCACTATTCCGGTCACTGTCACAGATGGCTGCGGCGCCTGGCCGACCTTTGTCGGCGCGGGTGCGGGGGTGCCGTAGGCGATCAGCCATTCCGGCATCGAAATCGGCAATGCGCTGACCGCCACCTTTACCCATGGACCACCAACGCTTGCGATGCGTTCATCAGGCAACGCCTGAACTAGAGATGAGACACTACCTAATGCCATGGGACATCACTTCGATAGCATCGCGAATGGAGGCACGATCCCTCTCATAGCTAGCGGCTTGAAGATAGGCGCTCCGAAATCCTGGCGCGCACAGGTTTCAGATAGCACTTGCCCAGGCGCACTGCTTGAGGATTGACGACTCAAGACGGTAGAGTAGCTCCGTGATACTGTGAATTTCTGAGCAGCCCATCTGAACCGCAATGTGTCACGAACATTCAAGGAGGTCCCAACAAGTTATGGCTCTAGAAGTTGGATCTCAGGCCCCGGATTTCACGCTCCCGGCTCATACCGGTGAGGATGTATCCCTGAGTGGCCTGCGCGGCAAGAAAGTTGTCATTTTCTTCTATCCGCGTGATTTCACGCCTGGTTGAACGAATGAAGTGACCGTCTTTAAGACGGTAAGCGATAAAGTCCACGCCGCCGGTGGCGAGATCCTGGGGATCAGTGTGGATCACGTGCCCTGCCACAAGGCTTGGGCAGAGACCTTTGGCGGGGTTCCGTTCCCACTCGTGGCGGACTGGCTGCAGAGCACCGCTGCCGACTATGGAGTCCATGACCCAGATCGCCGGATGGCGAAGCGCGTGACCTATGTCATTGACCGCGATGGCGTTATCCAGTACGCGAACCCAGCCATGGACCCGCGAAATCAAGAGCACTATGACGCCATCATGAAGGCGTTTGACGATCTTCCCTAGCGTGCGTCGGCTTCAAATGAACTGAATCCGAGGGCCATTCATCGGGTGAGTGGCCCTCTTCGACGTCTGTGTGAGATATCTGCGTAGGTTTCGGCCGGCGACCCGCGGCGTCGTGTCTGGATATAATCTCAACGAGTAATGATGCGTGTAACCGTACATCCTTCTGAGCATGACTATGTCACTGTGCTGGCCGGCGGGAGTGGAACGAGACTCTGGCCCCTGAGCCGCTCGGCTCGACCAAAGCAGCTTCTCCCTCTCGCCAACGAGCGCTCGCTCCTTCAGAATACGCTTCAGCGGACTCGGTTGGCGGTACCACCGGAGCGCACGCTTATCCTCACTGAAGCTTCCCATTCGGATGAGCTCCGAGAGCATGCCTCTGAGATTCCGCCGGAGAACATTATTGTTGAGCCAGCGCGTCGTGGAACCGCCGGGGCGTTGGCCCTGGGTGCATCCATCATTCAGCAACGAGATCCCGATGCAGTTATGGCCTCCGTTCACTCCGATGCGTATATTCAGGATGATGAGCAATTCGCTCAGACATTGGTGGCGGCGCTGCGGGCGGCTGAAGCGAGCCGGACTCTGGTCACACTGGGTATCCGGCCCACTAGCCCTTCAAGTCAGTTTGGGTATATTCAGGCCGCGGAGAAGCTCGCTGAACTTGACGGATTCGACCTCCATCGCGTCGAGGAATTTAAGGAAAAGCCTACTCTAGCAACCGCTGAAGCCTACCTTGCAGCAGGGAACTATTACTGGAATCCGGGCGTCTTCGTCTGGCTTACCAGTGTGATCTTGAATGAGTTTCGTGAGCTACAACCCGGCATCGCCGAGGTGCTCTCCCGGATTGACGCGACCAGTGGCACTCCCAGTCAGTTAGCCACGATACGCGAGCTGTATCCGACCGTACCGGTACAAACCATCGACAATGGAATCATGGAGCTCTCTAAGCGCGTATCGGTCATTCCGGCGACGTTTGGCTGGGCTGATATTGGGAGCTGGTCTGAGCTTTATGACATTCTCCCGAAGGACGCCAACGGCAACGTGAGCGTGGGTTCACACGTCCTACTAGACTCTAAGAATACGCTCGCGTTCTCGCACGGTCGAACCATTGCTACCATCGGCGTGGATGACCTCGTGATCATTGACACTGGTGATGCGATTCTCGTGGCGAGGCGCGGTCGCGCCTCGGAGTCCAAAGACATCGTTGAATACCTGGGCCGCGAGGGGCGGACGGAGCTGCTTTAGCTCCCGGTGAATAACCTCGCCTGTGGCATGTCCCAGTGGGAGCACAAAGAAGGCCTCTGAACCGGTGATCACCG
>JBJXFJ010000044.1:0-4801 GCA_046154735.1 Chloroflexota bacterium
CTCTATTTTCAAGCCAAGGCGCGCCTTCACTTCGATTCCTGGTGCGAACGTGTTCCTGATCATCGCTCTCCGGCCCCAGGCCACGCGCGTGGCCTGGGGCCGGACCTGGCAATCGCTCGGCGGGCAGGCGCAGCGTAGCGAGCACGGCATCAGGATCATGGTGCAGTTGCGGCGGCCTGCGCCCAGGACTGCTGCATCGGAGGAATCCGATGCGGATAGCGCGGATGGGGTGATCCCAGATCTTGGGGCGTGTTCTGAGCGACGGAGCTGGTGCGTGCCGGTCGGACCGTTGCTCTGCCTGCCCAGTGTCGCGCTGGCCCCAATTCAGAGGACGGGGAGTGGCACCTGTCCCACCAAGGGTCCGGCTCCGTGCACAGGCTTCGGGTGCACCCTCCAAGGCGTGTGCGCACAGGGGTACTGTCTCGTCCAACAGGCGGAGCCTCTGCGCCAACCAGCGCCTGCCTCACCGACCGGCTGCCATTGAGAGCGCAGCGAAGGATCTTTTCCGATGACATCCTGGACGCTAGTGGAGCATGACAGCTCCTTCACTGCGCACCGCATGACCCGTGCGCCGAGACCTGTGAATCATTCCCAGGAGCCCGACTTCACATTAGCCAGCGAAGTCGACCCGCCGTCGAGCTAGAAGCCCGATTCCACAGGTCATCCACCGAGCATCATTGGCCCATCGGGACTAGCGATTCACGCGGTTCCGCGCGCGATCTTTGTGCCGTTCGAGAGCAAGCTGGATGAGCTGGTCAATCAGGTCGCCGTAGCTCAGGCCCGTGGCCTCCCAGAGTTTGGGATACATGCTGATGTTCGTAAATCCCGGAATGGTATTAATTTCATTGACCAAGACTCGATTTGAGCCTCGTTCCAGGAAGAAATCAACACGTGCCATGCCGCTGCAATCCACTGCTTCAAACGACCGAATCGCCATGGCGCGAATTTCGTCCGAGGTCAACTCATCAATTTCGGCGGGACTGATGAGCTGCGATCCTTCATCTAGATACTTGGACTCGTAGTCGTAGAAGTCACGCGCGGGAATGATCTCCCCGACCACTGAAGCCCGCGGCTCATCATTTCCCAGCACACTGCACTCTAGCTCGCGCGCATCGATGGCCTCTTCCGCAATCAGACGGTCATCAAATTCCGCGGCGAGGCCCAGTGCCTGGCGCAGGTCGGTACGTGTACGGGCCTTGCTCACGCCGACACTCGAGCCAAGCCGGGCGGGTTTGATGAAAGCCGGGAGCCCTAGAGCGTGCTCAACCTGGTCCAACACAGGTTCCGGGTCTCGTTCCCACGCTGATCGCCGAATCTCCAGGAAATCTGCCACCGGCAGCCCGCGAGCACGAAACTGCCATTTCATCTTCCCCTTGTCCATGCCCAGCGAGGAGCCCAGAACTCCTGCACCCACGTAGGGGAGCCCGGCAATCTCCAAAAGTCCCTGGATTGTTCCATCTTCGCCAAAGGTCCCATGAAGGACCGGAAATACCACATCAACGGTGGCCAGATCGCGAAGCTGGGAAGCCCCACCTACATCTGACCAGGTCACCAGGCCGCCGGTGACGGGATCCGGTAGCAGCGCGGCGGGCTGAACCTCGTTTGGGCCGGCTCTTCCACTCATCTCGGCATAGGTCAGGCCAGCTTTTAGTGCCGTAAGCGGATCCCCAGACGCAAGCCAGCGCCCTTCGCGGGTAATGCCGATGGGCACCACCTCATACTTTGTCCCGTCGATATACCGGAGAATCGATTCCGCCGAGGCAAGTGACACCTCATGCTCGCCAGATCGTCCGCCAAAGAGCACCCCAACCCGTATCCGCTGACTCAATGTATTCCCTCCCTGAGCGAGGATAGGCGGGGTCCTGCACGCTTCGCAAGGAAGGTTCATCACGCGCGTGTTAGAATAGAGGAAGCTCCCATGAGAAAGGCATATGCCAGATTCTCCCTCGTCTCGCCCAATGCAAAGCCAGATGGCTGGTGGACGGAGAGCGCCTCGCAGAGCGAGTCCTGAATGTGGTGCGAACACCACATTCGGAGCAGCAAACCCGGGGTTTGGGGTTCTCGTCTCGCTGCGAAGAGCCCCGAAACCGTACAGAGCGTACCGCTCAACACACAATGCAACCAGAGATCGCCCGCGTGTCAGTTATCACCTGGCACAGCGAGAGGTTCGATCGCGAGCTGCGGTGCGCACTTGGCGGCGCCCAGACTTTGTACGCGTACTCCAAGTCTGTTCAGCGGCCAGATTCGCTATGCTGAGGCTCAGCCCATCAGGCGAACAAGCGAATATTCCTTCGCTAAGGGTCTAGAATCTGGTATCACGAGTGTATATCAAGACCCGTGCAACGCACTGTTGCACTCAAGCTATCTGAATTGTGCCAAGTTGCCGCGCTCAAGGGCGTGCGCCTGAGGGGATGACTATTCGCGCATGGGTCGTGTAATCGGACGAATCTTCCGTCGCATCACGCGGGCCATTGTGATGCGGCCAGTTGTTGGACTAAGTATCTTTGTTGTGCTGCTCTTAGGCGGAGCCGGGCTGGGCTATCTTGTCCTGAGCTCCGGAACAATGAATCCTCTGGGAACCGCCAATCGTTCCACAGAGAGTGGTGCGCCAATGTCCGCGGGTGTGACCCACCAGGCGCCGAGCTCCACGGAGAACTATCTAAAGGGAAATCAGTCCTTCAACGCGGAGCTGATGTGGTCGGCACTGGGCGCTGAGTCACAAGAGCGCTTTCGATCCCGCGGAGCAACCACGCAGGAGCTCCAGCAACAAATGGACGCCGCCCGCGACCAAGGAACCAAGCTCGACGATTTTTCGTACATCGGAGGACAACAGCTCCCCGATGGGACCAGCATGCACTTCTATCTCGTCCTCACAAGGGGGCCACAGTCCCGAAATGATCCGACCTATATCCCGTACATATTCACTCTGGACCGCGGCGGAAAGATCGCCCGGGTTCAATAGGGAGGTCGCTCCATGGCCATAAAACCGGCCACTGTCTATCACGAGGATGATTATGACGAGTTAGATCGCAAGATTGACTCGACGCTGGGCCGCGTTGGCTCGCTCATCCGCTTCCTCATGCTGGTCGCGGTGGTCATTGGGATCGGCTTCCTGGTCTATCAGAACTGGGATCAGTGGTCGTCCGCGATCTTGTTTGGCGCCTACCTCATATTCCAGCTCTTCTTTGCAATCATGTTCATGATTATCCAGTTCGTGGCGCTCTTCTGGTTCCTCGGACGGACCCGCGTCTACTGGATCATGCCCGGTGAAACTGGCGTGGGATTTCGCGACTACCGAGGAAATCCCGATGTGCTGGAGATCGCCCGACGCGTAGTGACGCTACTTCGCGGGGTGAAGTCATTCCGGCAGATGGGCGGGCAGGTGCATCGTGGTCTCCTGTTGGTGGGACCACCTGGCACTGGCAAGTCATATCTGGCCCAGTGCATCGCCACAGAAGCCGGCGTGCCATTCTGCTACTGCAGCGCGCCTAGCTTCCAGAACATGTTCATGGGCATCGGCAATTTCCGCGTGATGATGCTCTACGGCAAGGCTCGCAAGCTGGCCCAGAAATATGGCGCCTGCATTATCTTCATCGACGAGATCGACGCGATCGGCGCGTCCAGAAGCGGCCAGGGGCAGGGATTCGGCCTGATGGGCATGGGCATGGGTGGTGGCTCAGGCTTGCTCAATGAGCTCCTGATGCAGATGGATCCCCCTCCTAACGACCAGAACTGGAAAACTCGCATGCTGCGGAAGATGGGCCTCCGCACCAAGAAGGCCGAGATGCCGGCAGTACTCACGATGGGGGCAACGAACCTCGCCAACGTGCTCGATGCCGCACTCCTGCGGCCAGGGCGCTTTGACTGGAAGCTGAAGGTTGACGCTCCAGATGTTGATGGTCGCAAGGAAGTCATCGAATACTATTTGGCTAAGGTGACGCACGATCCGAATCTGGACATTCAACGACTTGCTTCCGAGATGATTGGCTACACGCCTGTTGAGATCAAATTTGTGATCAACGAAGCCGTCGTCGTCTCCCATTTTGCTGGTCGCGACGTTGTGACCACCCAGGACCTGCGAGAGGCTCGGGAAATGCGCGAGTGGGGGATTCGTCAACCGATCCGTAGCATGAATATGGAGGACAAGCGCCGCCTGGCCTACCATGAGACCGGTCATGCCCTAGTAATGGCGAAGCTGCTCCCTCGCGAGCGGCTGGAAAAGGTCACCATTGTGCGCCATGGTGAGGTAGAAGGCGCGCTGGGGTTCGCGGTTCCGAAACCGATTGAAGAGATGTACACGCTCACCAAGGATGAGCTACTGGCCCACATTCAGGTATCCCTTGGAAGCCGCGCCGCGGAACAGCTTTTCCTGGGAATCGAAATGACCGGTGCCAGTGGTGACCTTCAAAACGCCACTCGGTTGGCGGGTGCCTACATTGCCATGTACGGCATGAACGGCAGTTTGTACTCAAATCTCGCCTTCAACGAAGCGCAGCCGGATGCCAAGCTGAAACGCGAAATTGAACGGTTACTCGATCAACAATTCGCAAAAGTGAAATCATTCCTCGACATGCATCACGATGAGGTTGTAGCAATAGCCGAGGAGCTCCTGGAGAAGGAGGATCTCACTGGCGATGACGTTATTGCGATCCTCAAAGATGTGGATCAACGCAAACGTATTGCCGCCGCATCGATCAGCACCCAGGGCACAAACGGCGCGATCGCACACTCGACCCTGGAGCCACCGGCACTCTAGGGGCGAAATCGAACATACGTTGTGAACTGAAAGAGGGCGATCAAA
>JBJXFJ010000047.1:0-3078 GCA_046154735.1 Chloroflexota bacterium
GGCACTCAGGGCCAGGCCCACATCCCCTTCCGTCCCGCCAATGGGACCGGTGATGAGCAGCGGCAGACTTGTCACGGCCAGCATGTGGACGGCGAAGTTAAGGCAGCCGGTGGTGCACAGCAGTGCGAAGTCCCGAGTGAGGAGTCGAGAGCTTGCAGGCGGGGAATAGGCGGCAGAAGTGAGATCAGTCACGGGCGATGCGAGTATACGCGCGCGGTGTATCTGGAGCGAGTCCACCCCCAGTGAAAGTGTTAACGGACCTTATCGAATCGTTGCCCACGGCTTAACGGCAGCGCCTGTTCTATGGCGTTACCGTAAATAGCACGTCCTGTAGGGGCCAAATCGAACGACGGGAGATCATCTCAGATGCTGTTATCGAGCTTACGCGGAACCGTGATTGCCCTCATGAGCGGCCTATTGGGCGCAACGATGTTAGCCAGCTCAGCCTTCGCCTGGGACGACTGGGTGCAGGGGACTCCTGACCAGCTTGGGAGCGGGGCCACCGGCTACTTCATCTGGCACAACGACAACGGTTGGAATGTGCGCACGCACAACGACCCCAGCGGGGTGCTGTACAGCGGTCGGATTCACACGAACGGAATATTTCGTGATGTCAGCCTGGTTCGGGCAGAGAGCACAGAGCACATCTCCGTGGGAAACGGTGGGCACACCCTCCACTTCCGCTTCAAGACATATGACCATTTTGACGGGCTGAATTTCCGAATCGAGGGCGGATCCACCCTGCGATTTGATCTCGAAACGAACAGCCACCAGACCCAACTGCGCCAGGTGTTCATTGGTGACACGGGGCGACATCCGTCGAGCAATCCGTTCTCGCTGGTGCGCTAGTAGCGGGGCAGACGGACGACACAAGCGTGAATGACCCCTGTGTTCTCCGTTCTGCCACCCAGGAGCCGTCCGTCCGTCCCGCGTGGCGATGGTCGGCGTGGACGATCAATTCCATACTCCGTCTACACGGGCATGCGTATCCAGAATGTAGCGCCATGGCCCAGAGTACTTTGAACGCCAACCGTGCCGCCATGCAAGGTCACAACGTGTTTGACAAGGGCGAGGCCGAGGCCGCTGCCGCGCAGCGGTGAGTTGACCGCGGCGGCGCCTCGGAAGAATTTCTCCCAGACCCGTTCTTGCTCGTTCTCCGGCACACCTGGCCCCTGGTCGGTCACGTCAATGGAGAGAACGCCAGCCTGAAGTGAGGCCTGAAGCGTAATGGGCCCATCGGGTGCAAAGCGCGCGGCATTGGCCAGCAGTCCCCCCACCACTTGCTTCAGACGATCCGGATCAACTACGCCACTCATGCCGCCTTCAATGGCGGCACTCAGTCGACTCCCGTCGAGCGAGCCAGAGAACTCGCCGGAAACGGTGTTTAAGATCTCCGTCAATGAGACTGGTACACACTTGAGCTCCATCCGATCCTGCTCGATGCGTGAGAAGTCGAGCAAATCGTCCACCAGCCGCGCCATCGTCCGAGAACCGGTATGAATCTCCCTGGCCATCTCCTGGACTTGCTCACTATTCAGCCGTTCGCCACGCGCAATCAGCAGCTCGGAATAGCCATGAATCAAGCTCAGTGGCGTGCGCAGCTCATGTGATACGGTGCTGAGAAACTCTGTCTTGAGTCGAGCCAGTTCATCCAGGGCCTCCGCTCGAGCTGCCTGTTTGAACAATCGACAATTCTCTATTGCAATGGCGACGCGCCCAGCAAAGATCGATATGATTTGTCCGTCCTCAGAAGTAAATGCCCGCGTTGGCTCATCATGGGCCAGTGTGATGACACCCAGGAGACGGTCCTGGTACATGATTGGCTCGCTGAGCGCCGCGATCACTGTTCCGCTCTCAGCGACTGCCTCGAGTGCCAGCGGGGAATCTTGATAGTCGTTGACAACGACCGAGATCCGGCGTGATGCTGCCGTACCGGAAACGCCCGAACCCAGTGTCACCGTTTCCAGGGGGAATCCTCTGGCATGATCGCTGGCGGCAGACCGGCGCAGGACCCTGTCCGAGTTATCCCAGAGATAAAGCGCGCCGAGCGGGGCGTGGACGAGCTCCACGGCACCAAGCACAGCGAGCTCCAGCACTCGATCCAGATCAAGCTCTTGTGAGAGGTCTGAGGAGAATTCGCGGATCGACTCGAGCTGGCGCTGACGCGACTGTTCCTTGGCGTAGAGCCGCGCATTCTCGATGGCCATGGCGGCCTGATTGGCAAACGCATCCAGAAGCTGAATCTCGTGGGCGCTGAACTCGTGCTTGCGTCGCGTGAGGATATAGACGACTCCAACGACCTCGGTACGGCCCCGGAGCGGCACACCCAGCCAGCCACGGAAACCCAGTTTGGCTGCCAAGGCTCGGTGCCGTGGATCGACCCGCTCATCCCGAGTGAGGTCGGTTGTCTGAACAGCCGCGTTAGCCCGCACCACCTCACCAGTGAGCCCTTCGCTTGTCGGGTCCTGCTCTCGGACAACCATTGCAGCCTCAGCGCCAAAGCTCGCCACATGGACCAGATTGCCTTGCTCAACGAGTCGAATGCCGGCCGCTTCGCCCCCGATCAAGTTTGCGGCATCCTCTGCAATGGTCTCGAGAATCTCCTCGATTCGACGACCGAGGGTCAGATGACGATTGACGCGCATCAGGGTTGAGAGCCGCCGCGTCTGGTCTCGCGCGGCAGCAAAGTGGCGAGCGTTTTGCACCGCTACGCCAACCTGGCCGGCAAGCGTGTCCAGCAGCTCTATGTCTTGTTGATCAAACGCCCGGGCATGCTCGCCGAGCGCAATGAGAATACCCAGGGGTTGCTCGCGGTCGTACAACGGCACCACAACCCCGCCACGAACAACCGTGTCTGAAGCGAGCGCATGCTTCCAGAGTGGATGATGGCCAATATCACCGTTTACAAACGGCTTGCCAAGCTGAAGAACCCATCCTCCAAGGCTGTCATCCATCCGCAGTGTGCGCACCTGAAACGCCTCATCCGCGGGGTCATGAGCGCGGAGGTCCAAGAGTTGGGTGGATTCATTGTAGATCCAGACGGAGGTCAGCCGAGCATTCAGAAGTTTGCGCGCTGCC
>JBJXFJ010000050.1:0-2970 GCA_046154735.1 Chloroflexota bacterium
GCTGCTGGCAACTGGCATCCTTGCCCCCCCATTGGGGGGTACTCTCAGTCTGCCCATTCGACCTGAATCGCGTCCTTCAGACCCCATCACAACGACGTCACAGTCCGAGATGTGGGTAACGCATAGCGCTTGCACGAGGGAGCTACGTAATGCGACGAAAACGACTCGAATCATTCCTCTGGTCAACAATCGTGGTGGCCGGATGCGTCTTTGCCTCCGCCCAGGTGGGGGAAGCCACGGATGTTGCGCCGACCACCGTGGTAGCCGTTGACTTTGATTACTCGCCGAAAGAGATCGCTTTACCGCTTGGAGAGACGCGGTTTCGGCTGATCAATGACGGCGTGCGCCGGCACAACCTGGTTGTGTTTCGGCATACCGATGGCGTGGAGCTCGCCTCAGATCTGATCCGACCAGAAACGCAGACAGAGTGGAGTCTGGTCTTTGAGCAGCCCGGCCGTTACCAATTCTGGTGCAGTGAGTACAGTCACATGGACCGCGGCATGGTGGGCTATATCACTGTGGAATGACCGGCGCGCCAACGGATGGAGAATAAAGGAGCCGCCCTATTTGGGGCGGCTCCTTTCGTTGTGTCGCGGTGATTTCGGCCGTTTACGCTTCGCCTATGGCCTTGCCGGTTTCGGACCAGGCAACCACCACGCTTGGGCGAGGTGGTTGCCCGGCATCCGGCCACTTGCTTGTCGGAGCTTCTAGCGTGCCGCCCTCGCCCGGATGCTGTACGGACACGAAGAGCGCGGTGCTGTCTGTGTTGAAGGCCAGACTGGCCATCTCCGCGCCAATTACGCTAGACATGAATTGACGCACGAACCCGCGCTGCGGACCCACTGTGGGTACGGCGTAAATCCCGTCATTGGCCTTAATCGCACTGGGCTGACCATCGGTGGCAATCCACAAGTTGCCCATCTTGTCAAACGCGATGTTATCAGGCGCGGCAATGGAGCTCACCTGGTCCTTGGGGTACCCCGCAAAGTAGGAGGACTCGTTTGTCGTCTCTCCGCAGAGCATGAAGATGTTCCAGTTGAACATCGTCGCGGTCGCGTCTTTCCCGGCTTCTTCGGCTTCGATAATATGGCCCCAGCGGTTATCCGTGCGCGGATTGGCGTTGTCCGTCGCTGGTCGGCCCGCTTCGCCGCGTTGATTATTGTTCGTCATGGCCATGTAGAGTTTGCCATTGACCGGATTCGTCTCGATGTCCTCCGGTCGATCCATTTTGGTCGCGCCAACCAGCGCTGCCGCCATCCGGGTTTTGAGCAGCACATCCGCCTGGGAGGTGAAGCCGTTGGCTTCATTGAGCGGACCCTGCCCGTAAACAAGAGGCAGCCACTCGCCCGTGCCGTCATCATTGAACTTTGCAGCGTACAGCGTGCCTTCGCTCAGCAGATTCATGTTGGCGGCACGGTCATTTGGATTGTAAGTGCCCGCGCTAACGAACTTGTAGACCGACTCAAACCGCTCGTCATCGCCGCTGTAGACCACGGCTTTGCCGTTCGGCGCGATCACGGTGGTGGCGGCTTCGTGAAGAAAACGGCCAAGCGCGGTGTGTTTGCGTGGGGTGGAGGCTGGATCGTACACATCAACTTCCACCACGTAGCCGTAGCGGAAGGGCTCATTCGGCTCTTTACTGACATCGAAGCGGTTGTAGTGGGTTTCCCACCGTCGTTCAGATTCGCCCGTGGGCAACCGATAGCGCGTGTGCACGGCTTTGCGTGGATCAGAGTCAGGCAGACCGTTGACATTGCCGAAGTACTGATGGAAGTTCTCTTCCGCGGTGAGGATCGTGCCCCAGGGTGTCTCTCCCCCACCACAGTTGTTGAGCGTGCCCATCACGGTCATGCCGGTGGGATCCTCGGTGGTCTTCAACCAGTCATGACCGACGACCGGGCCTGTGAAGGTGACCGGAGTCATACCGGTAAGGCGTCGGTTCAGGTTGGAGTCGGGGCGAACTGACCACTCCCCTGATTCTGAGCGTGCGACTTCGACAATGCTACCACCGTGAGCGGCGAGCTCCACATCTACCATTTCCCGTGTCGGCTGCGGGCTCTTCTTGTCGTAGCCTGGGAACATGAGCTCAGGGTTCGTATATTCGTGGTTCACCCAGAGCACGCCATGATGGGCTGTTGATGAGCCCAGCGGCAACGGCATGAACATGAGGAAATCGTTGTTGTAACCGAACTGGCTTGCCTGGGCTGCCGCGGAGACGGTGTTGGGATTGAATGCCGCACCTCCCGAAATCACCGGATCGCCCCAACGCAAAAGCACCTTGGATTTGAAACCCGCAGCCGTGACGATCTCGTCTGACGTGCTCAGCGGAACAGGGTTGAAGGTGAGCGCCCCAGTCTGGGCGGCGGGCCGGGCTAGCGTTGAGCCGGTCTGCGCCGCGGCCGGTGCGACTGAGCCAATCACTGGGCCGGTTACAGCCAGGGCAGCCACGGCTGCGCTGCCTTGCAGAATCCCGCGGCGGCTTAACCGACGCTGTAGGATCTCCTGGAATAGCTCACCCGCCGACCCGGGCTTTGCTTTCTTTTCTGAGTGCTCGTTCATGTTTCCTGGGCCCTCCTCAAACAGCCGGTAAAGCCACCGACTCTGCGAGGGTACGTGCCGCTAGTGAGCCGCTCTTAACGTCGAGTTAAACAGACCATAATCAGTCGTTGAGCAAGCGCTAAGCAAGATGGCTGGGTCACGTGTCTCGAGGCGTGCGAGAGGGCTGAGGCTGGGCTCTGCCCTCTCGCCGTGGCTGGTTCTGGTACGCTGGGGCAAGCAATGTCAGGCACGTTCGACATCACCAGCATATACCTGGTGCAAACCTATCCGCTGCACTGGAACAGAACGTGCGTGTTGACGGCGAACACCCCCGGTAGCGCGGTGGTCTTGTGCCCCGCGCCCCGAGGATGCCCGTAACACCGGCGGATACACGGGCCTTGGTGATACCTCGGGGCGCGGGACACAAGACCA
>JBJXFJ010000054.1:0-3853 GCA_046154735.1 Chloroflexota bacterium
TTCCACCACGCGGACCTCGCCCGCGGCCTCGTGCCCAAGGAGGTGCAACCAATCACGCGGATAGGTGTGCACCAGGTACTTGGCGGTGGTATCAAAGGGGCCGGCCATGGCGCCGCTTAGCGTAGCAGAATTGACGCGCGCTGCCGACTCAGCGATTGGCAAGCGGGTGCGCACTGCCCCAGGTTCTAGGCCCACCCTTGGCAAGTACGCTGAGAGTCTGGCTTCTCGCGAGCGGCTCATCGGGCGTGTTCCCACGAAGCGATTCCACGCTCGTGACTGCAAGGCGAGTGCACATTTCTGACGAGTAAGCCACGTGCTACTGAACGCAAGACGTCGGCGGATGGACCAGCTTAGCGAGTGTTCATCCATCGCTGATGCTCAGTTCAATGTGGAGTCAGGGCGGCGTTAGCTGGCGCGGATAGCCTTGTGAGAGATCACTCGAAAAGGGAATCTGGAGGTCTGTGTGGCATCCCTCACGCGCGGAGCATCACCCGCCCGCAAGATCACCGCGGCGCTCGTCAGCCTGACCATCTCGGCAGTTCTGGCGCTCACCGCCTGTAGTCCAATGACCAGCGGCCCGGCTGGGCAGCCCGCTGTAAAGGCCGGCGCGCTGCCACCGCTGGACACGAGCAAGCCTGTCACCATCCGGTTCGAGAATTACAACCTCGCCTCAGCCGGGCTCGGCCGCGACGCAACGCTCAAAATGATCGCTGAGTTTGAGCAAAAGTTCCCGAATATTAAGGTGGAGACCAAGGCCACCGGGTCGCAAGAGATCTTCCCCAGTATCCAGGCCCAGATGGTGGCTGGCAGTCCGCCCGATGTGGCTCAGCTGCTCCTACGTGAGTGGGACCTCAATGTTGAGTTTCTACAACCCCAGGACCTGCGCGCTCTTGTCTCCTCGGAGGAGCTGGATGCGCATATCAAGAGTGAATTCCCACTCCACCCCCGGGGATTGCCGCTAACGGAGCGAAGCGGAAAACTTCAGGGCCTGGCCTACGTCTTTAGCACCCCCACGTTGTTTTACAACGTCAATCTTCTCCAGCAGGCCGGACTGGATCCCCAGAGGCCACCCAGGACCTGGGACGAGGTGAAGGCCGCCGCGGATAGCATCAAGCAGCGCACCGGCGCGGATGGCTTTTACGCCCAGTGTATTGAGCAGGATTGGTGCACTCAGGGCATTCTCTACAGCAATGGCGCGCGGATCATGAATCCAGAGCGCACGAAGATTACCTTTGCCGAGCCACCGGCCATTGAGGTGTTTAGCTTCTGGCAGAAGATGGTGCAGTCCGGCGGACACGCCACGGTTTCCGAGAAGGAGTCCACGGAGCTCTTCCAGGCGGGCAAGCTGGGCATGCTGCTCACCACCAGCGCCAACCAGTCCAGTCTTCTGACCGCGGCCAAGGGCAAGTTTGAGGTAGGCGCCACGGGGATGCCCGGCTTTGGCTCGAAGCAGCCAGTGCCGGTCAACTCTGGCAGCTCCGTGGCGATGCTTGCCACGGACCCAGCCAAGCAACGGGCGTCCTGGGAGCTCATGAAGTTCCTCACCAGTGAGCGCGCCTTCACGATCATCACCAGCGAGATCGGCTATCTCCCATTGCGGACCGGCATTGTGAATGATGAGCGCTATCTCAAGAACTGGGAGTATCTCCCACTGATCAAGTCCAACCTAGAGCAGATGGACCAGCTTGAATCTACTTATTCCTTCCCCGGTCAGAACCACCTCCAGATTCGCAAGCTGTTCCTGCAGTCACTCCAGGAAGTGCTTTTTGAAGGGAAGGACCCCGCGAAGACGTTTACCGACGCGCAGACGCGTGCCCAGGATTTAATGCCGCGCTCGTGACGAAGGATCAGGGGTGAGGGGCCAGAGGTCAGAGGGACTCGATGCGGAGCGGACGAGTCGAGGCCGGCCGCTCCATCCCCTGGTCCCTGACCCCTGTCCCTTGATCCCTAAGAAAGGACTCACTGATGAGCCCCGAACTGACATTTATCCAGATCAGCGATACGCATATTGGCCCCAGGGGCCAACTGCAATATGAAACGGACACCGGGGCCAACCTGGTTGCCGTGGCGGATCGCGTTCGCGAGATGGCGCTGGAGCCGGTCGCGTTCATCTTCAGCGGCGATCTCAGCAATCATGGCGAGGCTGAGAGCTACCAACATTTTCAGGACCTGTTGGCGGAGCATTTTGAGCCGTTCGGAGTGCCCCTGCTCCTGGGCCTTGGCAACCATGACCTCCGAGTGCCCTTCAGGCAGATCATTCTGGGTCAGTCTGGCTGGAGTGATGAGGCTGTCCCGTATTACTACAGTCAGGTGATCCACGGTGTGCGGTTCATCATGCTGGATTCAGTGTTACCGGGCATGGTGTATGGCCACCTTGGCCCGGAGCAGCTAGCCTGGCTGGACGCTGAGCTGACCGCCGGTGGACCTGAGGGCAACGTGGTAGTGATTCACCATCCGTCGCTCCCGCGCGGGGTGCCGCGTCCAGATGATTACTTGCTGAATGACCGTGCTGAGCTTGCCCGGGTACTCGCCCGGCACTCCGTGCTGGCGGTGCTTTGCGGCCACTCGCATGTATTCACCAGCGGCATCTTTGGAGGCACGTTACATGTGGCGGCCACGGCCACCGCGTACTTGCTGGATCCGTCAATTCGTGATGGCGGCCGGGGCCTGGAGGGCGCCGGGTTCAACATCTGTACGCTGCGCGACGGTCAGCTCATTGTGAATCCGGTCACACTGCCGGGAGCTCAGCGCGAACTGTATCGGCACTTTCTCACCTTTTCTGCCATGCCTGATCGCGAGGTGGCTACACATGTCTGAGTTTGAATCCATCGGTCGGCCTGAGCTTGGACGTCGCATCCCGCTGCCTGGGACGTACAACCTGCGTGACATTGGAGGGTACACCACGGCGGACGGCTGCGAAACACGCTGGCGCACGCTCTTTCGGGCGGATAGCCTGCATCGACTCCCGTTGCCAGCCCAGCAAGAGCTGCTCGCCTATGGCGTGCGCACAATTCTGGATCTGCGTCGCGATATCGAGATTGAGCGCTGGCCGAATGTCTTCGCCAGCTCTCCATCACTGCGGTATGAGCGAGTGGACCTAGCGCCGCTGGGCGGCGTTGCGGAAATCTCCGAGTCCCCCCTGGAATCCATCTATCGGGCCATTCTGGACCATCGGCAGACGGAGATTCGGCAGGCGTTTCACCTCCTGGCGGAAGACAACCGGTTCCCCGTGGTCATCCACTGCACGGCCGGTAAGGACCGCACGGGGTTGTTGGTGGCACTGCTTCTGGGGCTTGCCGGGGTGGACCATGAGACCATTGCACAGGACTATGCCTTAAGCGCTCAGTACCTTGGCCAGCCTTATTTTTCTGAAGCGAAGGAACGCGCCATGCTGGCCAATGTCCCGTGGGAGCGCTACCAGTTAAACCTGGTGTGCCCGCCGGATTACATGCGCCGCACCATGGCCTATCTGGATGATCGCTACGGCGGCGTTGAGCTCTACTTGCGCACCACCGGTCTTTCCGAGGCCGATCTCTATAACCTACGCTCGGCGCTCGTTCAATCACGCACGCTCTCGCTGGTTTATGCACGCTGAAGTCAGCGAGGGCACAGGACGGCCCATTGCGTTCCCCAGGCTCCGACCACTAGATCGAGCGCTGGGCAGCGCGCAGCCGTATCTGTACGTGTTGCCGGCTGCGGCCTTCATCTTTATCTGGATTTACTGGCCGCTCATCGGGACGCTTGAGCTGAGCTTCTACCAGTGGAATCTCCAGCCCACGGTTCCCCGGATCCCGGTGGGGTTTGAGAACTACTGGCGCGTGCTCACCCTGCCGGAGATGGGTCAGGCGCTGCG
>JBJXFJ010000061.1:0-4212 GCA_046154735.1 Chloroflexota bacterium
TGGACTCCCTCGCTGCGGAATGTGCCAACGATCACCAGCGGTAGTCGCCCTGCCTGCCGAGTCAGGAAGCGAATGAGATCCTGCGTGGCGGCGTCGGCAGCATGCAAGTCTTCCAGGCAGATCAGAAGCGGCCAGCGTGCGGACAGCATCCGCACGAGTGTGTGGACGGCGCCGAAAAGATGGGCCTGGTCAGGCGGTGCTCGGAGCGAACGGTCCGCGAGGTGCAGGTGTTGGCGCAGCTCCGGCACGATCTCGGCCAGGTCGGTGAGCTCGGCTCCCAGTTCGGAGCGGATCCAGTCGGCTGGCGCGGCCAGCAGATAGTCGGCGATGGCATCGTGGAATGGGCCGAGCGGCATCACACTCTGTTGTTCATAGCCGCCGCCCGCTAGGCACAAGTAGCCCATGCGCTGGGCGCGCCGCACGATGGCGCCCGCCAGGGCGCTCTTGCCGGTACCGGCGGGCGCACTCAGCAGGAGCACCTGGAGTGCTTGGCGGCCGTGCTCCAAGATGTTCTCGGCCACGTTCAGCTCGGGAACCCGGCCGATGAGGCGTTCTGGCATCGGGAATGGGTAGGATGGCACATACGGACGCGGCTCCATGGAGCGCGTCCTGAAATCGTCTCGGTGCGGTCCGACCTCATCCTCGAGCGACGCGGGCGCGAGTGGCGCCACGCGATCCAGAGTTTGCGTGGCCACGGGAGCCTCTTCAAGTCCGCCAGCGGCGATCTGGTCCCGGAGAGCCGAAGTTCGAGCCTCTGGCTCCACCTCGATACCGCGCAGGGCCTCCACCAGGCGATCGAAGACACGCAAACTCTCTGAGCGACTGCCGTGCTTCGCCAGCAGGTGCATGAGCGCCCGGGCGGCGCGCTCATCGCATGGGTCGGTATGAAGCACTCGCCGCAAGGCCGTGGCTGCTCCCTCAATATCGCCGCGCTCTTCACGGGCTTGCGCCAGGCTGTGCTGCAGCTCCACCCATTGGCGCCGGAGCGACTCACGCCGCTCCTCGGCCCAGCTTTCGTAGGGGTCGCCGGCCAGGTAGTCGCCCGCGTACAGCGCGTCCGCTTCCTCCAGGAGATTGGTGTCTTCAGCCGCCCGGGAGTCTCCGAGCATGCGCTCAAAGGCGTCGGCATCCACCCAGAGGTCGGCCTCGCGCGGAATAAGCACCGCCCCCTGTTGCGTAACCACCAGGCCGCGTCCACGTGCCGCGCGAGTCGTGCCAAGCGCGGAGCGGAGTGCGCTGAGCGTGGAGCGAAGCGTCTTCTGCGCCGCATCCCAATCCGGTGCGTCGGGCCAAAACGTGTCAATCGCTTCATCGATGGTCATTCGTCGATGTGGACGGGTCAACAAGCATTTCAGGAGCTGCCGTGCCTTCTGCTTCTTCCAGATGTCATCCGTAAGCTCGCGGCCATTCACCAGAACCCGGAAGGTGCCCAGGAGATGCACGCGAATTGACGTGCTCACGTCCTGTCTCGTAAAAAGGCCATCCTGGCTGGCATCTGTTACCGGTGAAGTAGTCTGCTCGCGGATTGGCTCGTCATCCGGCAGATACGGAGCCACAACGCGGTACACCTCCATCGGCCGCTTCACTCCGCGCAAGCGGCGCTGGCCCAGGCTCCGCAACTCCACCCCATCCGGAACGTGGTCCCAGACCAGCTCCGCGGTTGAGGCGCCCAAGAGTACTTGATGACCGCTTGCAAGGGCCAGCAGTCGGGATGCCCGGTTCAGAACCACACCGAAGTAGTCATCGTTCCGCTGTTCGGCAACACCAGTGAGCAGCGCCATCCGAACTCTCAACGGTCCCGTCCCCGACGCAGGATGATCGGTGATTTCGCGTTGGATATCCAGCGCCGCGAGCAGGGCGTCCGCCGCCCGTGCAAAGACGGCGCAGGCGCCGTCTCCCGTGGTCTTGAAAATGCTCCCGCTGTGCTGCTGAATGGTGATTCGCAGAGTTTCGTCGTGCCGGGCTAACGCGGTCTCCATGCCCACTTGACTCTGCTCCCAAAGGGCGGTACTGCCCTCAATATCCGTGAGCAGGAACGTGACTGTGCCTCGAGGATACGACGGAACCATCCGCACCTCGCTGATGTGATCCACGTCAGCCGGATTCAACTTGCCTGGCCGGGTGTCAACCACTCCGTCCTCTACTCAAATTGGCGAGATCCGCAATGGCCTGATGGTAGCAGCACTCCCGTGCGTGTCCAGTCAGCCATCCAGGCATCACTGCAGCCCGACTGTACCGCTGTTACGGCGATTGGGCAAATCTGGAGCTTCACTGGAACGGCACTGGAACCTCACATTCTTAGTATGGCGGCACTTCCCATCAGGAGAGACTGCTATGAGGCCCAGCAATGCAATCGCCGTCAAAAACGTAGCGACGATCACCCCGTCGCAAGTGTCTCAGGTCATGGAGTTCGACACCCCAGGCTGGTCGGCCTCCATCTATCCGAAGTTGGAGACACGCTGCACCGGGGCTCACGAGCTGGGCTGGAGCGAGATTTATGATCTCCTCCTCAGCAACCGCGCTGACGCCGAGGCGTACTCGGCACTCTCTCGCCGAGTCGCTCGTTGGGCCGACCGCCAGTTGACCTCCCCGCCGTCGTTACGAGAACTGAGAGAGGATGTGGTGGCTCATGCCTGCTCGGCTACCGTGATGGGCCTGGACCAAGCCTATGGCGCGGACACCTTTGCCGGATTCGTCTACGGCCAGTTCTTGAGCGCCCGTCGGCGTTATCTTCGTCTTGTCCGTCTGGAATGTGTGCCCATTGACGGACTCCAAATCGCCGAGCCCACTGAACATCAGCCAGCGGCTGATGAGCTGGCCTTGCTGCAGCGATGCCTCATGGAGCTGACACCTCGAGAACGCTCAGCAGTGGAGCTCCGCTATTTCGCCAATGTCTCTTCTCGAGAGATTGGCCAGGCCCTGGGAGTGACGGAGGTGAACGCGCGTCGGATCGTCTTTAACGGTCTGGCCCAGCTCCGGCGACGTGCCAGCCTCGCCTGGCCGGGGGGGCGCGAGGGCTCGTGATCCACCGCGCCCCGCTGATGGCGCGTGCCCGAGGTCCTGATTGGACCAGTGTGGCCGGATGGAGCATACCGGCGCGGCACACGGCACGAGGACTGGCGTAACGATTTTGTCCAGCGCCTTCCTTTCTAGCTAGCACGGTGAGGGCGTATCCCCGAGCGAGCTCCCCTTCACTGCGCCAGAGACCCGCGGCCAAAGGCGGCGGTCAGGAAATGAGCCACGTCTGGGAGTCTCAATGAAGAGGTCGACTCATGCTGATAGGAATCAACCTGCCACAATCCGCGGACCCCTTGCCTGAAGTGCTCTGGGCGCGAATCAGGCACCTTGAGATCGGCCAATTCACGATCTCCAGCCGAGTCCATCACGAAACGATCGAGCGAATGACGGCTGATTTCCCGCGCGCGCTTGTCCATGTTTGGCCATGGATCAATGCGGACACTGGCCCCTGGCCGGATCAAATTCTGGACTATCGCCCGAGCCCGCGCGACCGCACGCTCGGGGAATGCCTTGATTCGCTCCGGAGGAGTCTCCCGGCCGCCCAGGTTCGGTGGGTGGGTGGATACCAGCTTGCCGTCAGCGAGGATTCTGATGTGGTCACTGCGAATCGCGGCCAGGCAGGGGATAGCCATTCCGAGGCTATCGAGCAGTACGCTGGGTGGTGGGATATCGCGGTGGGCGAAGTATCACGCCAATTTCCGTTGATTCCGGCGGCCGTGGCGCCGCTCAGTCAGGGATCGCCTGAGCTCGAGTGGCGCTGGCTGCGCGCGCTCAAAATCCTCGGCTGCTATGACCGAGCGAACTATCTCGCCGACCACAATCGCTTCCTTGACAGGCCATTTGCTGATCGGGCCTGGGGAGGCCGGGGTGTCGCCCTTCGAGAGCTTTTGCCAGAGCTCGGACCGGTCCACAATCTCGAAACGCATGACGGTGGTTGCTTGAAGAACTCCGACGTCAGGGGCCGAGCCGCGGTTTACGCGCGGTACCTCCAATGGTGCGCCGCGAGTGGTAGTTACGCCACGGTCTCAATGTTTGAGCCAGGTCACAACCTGAGTGATGATCAAGACCCACCGTGGTGCTTTCTGACGCCAGCCATCCTTCAGGCGAATGCCGAGATGACTGAAAGCGACTGACAATAGGCTGTCGGAGAATGTCCGTAGTGCGGCCGTCCCTGGCCGCCATGCTCGAGGCGCG
>JBJXFJ010000063.1:0-32906 GCA_046154735.1 Chloroflexota bacterium
GAAGCCGCCAATTCCAACGACGTCGCGCCACATCTGCTCCCAAACGAGCTTGTTGAGCTCACCCTTGCGCCTGAATCGGGAAGTGCGGCCGCCATCCAGATCATCGTGCTCACTTCACGACGGCTCATTGGCTTCCGTAGCATGGGATTCTTTGACCTCATCACGACCTTTCCCTACTCTTGCTTTGTCGCGATTGAGCTCCACGATTCAGCCCGCGCCCGCGAGAGCCAGGTGCACCTGCGCTTGAGCGGCAGCATGGACCCTGCGCGCGTGCTGCCCTACCTGCAGGTGACGGAGCGCGGGGCATTTGAGCGTGTCTGGTCGTTCGCCAGCCGCACCACCGCTCGGCGCGCCTACAACACGATGGTGGAGCACATCACCTAGCATTGGGCCTACTTATGAGCGGTGCGGCCTTTAGGGTTGCACCGTGGAGTACAATCTGGAATAAGGCTCGGCGTGATGCATGAGCCTCGTGCTCATTTGTTTCAATTGAGGTATTTACCACCACTCATGCCACGCTACCGTGCGTCTCTTGTGACTGGCATTGCGTTTGGCCTTGGCGCAACGCTCCTCTACGCCGCGACGAAGCGAGCCCCTCAGGCGCATCCGCGCACGCTCATTGGCTGGGACTGGGCCACTCGCGTAGCCGGTCGTGTCAGCGGCACAGACGGCCTCCTGACCGCTGCCGAGCGTTACGAGCTGGGACCATACTATCGCTCCATGGTGCTCGAGCTGGAAGCTCCAATCTCTGCCTACACGGGCACGGTGCTGCCGCGGTCCACGGACGTCTACGTGATGGATCGGCGCGATTGGATCGATGCAAATATCGCAAATTTCCAGCAGCTTTTCGAGCCAATTGATGAGCTTTATGTGGAGTTGGCTCGGGCAGGCGGTCCCGCGCTCCCCGGCGTTCCTCAGGCGGGTCAAGCCATCATGAGTGCTCAAGTAGGCACCTTGCTCGGCTACCTTGCGCGGAGAGTGCTTGGCCAATACGACATGAGCCTATTAGGGAAGGAGATGCTGAGCGGTGGCAAGCTCTATTTTGTGGAGCCAAACATCCGCGCCTTGCAGAGCTCCATGGGCGTGCCCATAGATGAGTTGCGCCGCTGGATTGCCCTGCACGAATCCACGCACGCTCACGAATTTGAAGTCTACCCCTGGGTCCGCGACTATATGAACGACCACTTGGAGCGCTATCTGCGTTCAGTGATTTCGGACATGCGGCGTGGCACAGACGGCAACTTCGCTGCTTCGTTTCTGACCCGGCTCATCGACAATGTTCGTAACGGGCGCTCCATGCTCGAGTCAATGATGAGCGAGGAGCAACGTGGAATCGTATCTCAGCTTCAAGCGCTCATGAGCCTGGCGGAAGGCTATAGCAACCACGTCATGAATGCTGTGGGGCGGCAGGTGCTGCCCAGCTTTGATCTCATCCATGAGCGCGTGGAGCAGCGTCAGCAGCGCCGAGGTCGAACTGAGGAACTATTCCTTCGTCTCACCGGACTTAAGATGAAGATGGAACAGTATCGCCTCGGTGAAGCGTTTACAGATGAGGTGGTTAAGGCACGTGACGTCAGTTTCTTGAATCTAGCCTGGCAAGCGCCTGAGAACCTGCCCAGTGAGTGGGAGATTCAGCATCCCCTAGCCTGGATCAACCGAATCGATCAGCAACGAGCCCCTCAATCCTTACCTGCGTGACTTGCCCATGGACACGATGCGCTTCACGCTCATTGACGGGCGATCGAAGATCAGCTTTATAGGACCAGTTACCGCACTGCCTGCCGTTGTCGCCGCGTGTGCAACGGGCGCCACCAGTGTACATGCCTGCATCGATAACCTCGAGCGCTTCCAGCCACGCCTGGCGGACAGCCTCAGGAGCGGTCTAGCCGTATTCGATGAGCACAATGCGAATGGCAACTTCAGTCAAATTCACGCGGCCCTGGATTTTTGCAATCAGCAGGACCTGCCTCCATTCCGAGTCGTGGACGCGAGGACGCGAGAAGCGAGTTTGACGCCGGTGCGAGCCGGTGTCGTTCTCTTCAACCTCGCCGCGCGAAGAATCGTGGAAATCCAGAATACCTATGCGCGGATTCAGCGCAAAGGCAAGGTGCGAGTGATGGATTCAGAGTCACAGCGCATCCGAGTGCAGCCGTATGAGCTTCCTGCGGAATGGTCGCTGGTGCCGGAGCGGTAGGCTGAACTGCAATAGAGACACGGTGATCAGCCGTCCCCATTGCATCGCCGAACGACGAAGCTAAAGCAAATTTACAGTGAGACGTGCCGCAATCGGATTTTCATGATCAATCGGGTGAGGCAAGGTTACCTTGGGGCCAGCAGTGCCTATCGCCCCACCGCGTAGGCGTCCCGCGAGGGTGACGCGCCAGCCATCATTGCCCCTGACTCCAGGTGCTTCACAATGACCTTGTGAGAGCCAACGCTCCAATCATCATCCAGGCAGATGCTGTGTCCGCGCTGCTCCAGTTCCTCACGCACCCAAGCGGGAAGACGCGGCTCAACGTGGAGCTGGTAGCTCTGCTCTTGCTCACGTTCAATAGTGCCGGGGGTTGAATGCCATTTGGTGGCTTCGGCCGCCTGCTGGGGGTCCATACCGAAATCGATCACGTTTGACAGCATCTGCAAATTTGTCTGCACCTGCTGGTCACCACCGGGCGTACCGCCACTCATAAAGAGCACGCCGTTACGCGTGACAATGAACGAATTCAAGGTGGACATGGTGCGCTTGCCGGGCGCGAGCGCGTTTGGATGCCCATCCTGTAACCAGAATCCGGAGAGGCGGTTGTTCATCATGATGCCGGTTTCGCCGGCCATCACGCCGGAGCCAAAGGGGTTGAACAAACTCTGGATGAGCGCCACAGCGTTACCGTGCTCATCCATCACAGTGACCAGTGTTGTGTCCCCGCCCGATTGAGCCAGCTCCCGTAACCGTGGAGCCTGGGCCATGGCATGACGCGGGTCAATCCAGCCCCGCGCCTCGTCCGCGTATTCTTTGGAGAGCAATCGTTCCAGCGGCGTATGAATGCCTGCGCGAAAATCGCCGCTGAAACGCAAGCGATCGGCAAAGGCGATCTTTTTCGCCTCCACCATCAGGTGAATGGTCTCCGGCTGGTTCCAGCCCAGCGCCGCGAGGTCAAAGCCCTCGACAATATTCAGCATCTCAAGCAGGATGTGCCCCTGGGAGACCGGCGGCTGATTCCAGACGGTATGGCCGCGATAGGTCGTCTGAATCGGTACAACCTCCTCCGCCTGGCACGCGTTAAAGTCCGCCTCGCTCAGCAGGCCACCCTCTGCCTGAAAGTATGCCGAGACTCGTCTGGCTATCGAGCCACGGTAATACGCGTCAGCTCCACCTTCGGCAATAGCCTGCAGCGACTCAGCGAGCCGCGTGTTACGCAGGACGTGCCCCACGCGGATTGGTTGGCCCTCAGGCGCATAGACTGCGCTCGCCGGCTCATTGAGAAATCGCAAGGAGTCGTTGATGGCCTCATTCAGGCTCGCGTACATCGGAAAACCATCGCGGGCCACCTGAATGGCAGGTTGGAGCAGCTCACGCAGAGGTTGGGTGGCAAACTGATCCACGGCCATCTGCCAGCCGGCCACGCAGCCAGGCGTCTCCACGGCAAAAACGCCCTTGGCTGGCACCGTCTGCATACCGCGCTCACGGTAGGCTGTAATGGTGGCCGCCGCCGGCGCTGGGCCGGCCGCGTTGATCGCTCGGACCGCTTGCGTCGCGGCATCATAATAGAGGAGGAACAAATCACCGCCGATGCCGGTCATATGCGGACGCACCACGGTGAGCACGCCTGATGCCGCCAGCGCCGCGTCCATCGCATTGCCGCCCCGCTGCAGCACGTCGAATCCCGCTTGCGAGGCGAGATAATGCCCGGAGCACACCACGCCATGAGTGCCCATAATCGTTGGGCGATGCGAGGCCCCCGGTGTCAGCGCGCGATTGGCCATGTTAATTTCCCTCTGAACGAGCTCACCGGATGATAGGCGCTGCGTCGCGGAAGCTCAACTAAGGGTTGTTCGAGGATGAGGAGAGAGCGCTTTGAAGCGCGGGGGGCTGGAGACTATCTGCACCACCCGAGAGCATTTCATAACGCCTGAGTCGCACCATTGCCATCTCGGTCGCTACACTATGCCAGATATATCCTGCTGGAGAAGCTGATGACCGCCGTTGAAAAACGCCTCGAGGAACTGGGGCTGGACTTGCCGATCCGAACGGGCCCGTTAGCCAATTACGTGAGCACCGTGCGCACAGGCAACCTTGTCTTCGTGTCCGGCCATGGCCCCACGCTGGAAGGCAAACCCATGTACGTGGGCAAGCTAGGCGCGGATATGGACCTTGAGACAGGCTACGCGGCCGCCAAACTCACCATGCTCAACTGCCTCGCATCACTCAAAATCGAGCTTGGTGACCTGGACAGGGTGAAACGTGTGGTCAAGCTGCTGGGCATGGTCAATGCCACTCCTGACTATACCGATCATCCACGTGTGATCAATGGCGCCTCTGACCTGCTGGTGGAGATTTTCGGTGAGAAAGGTCGCCACGCACGCTCCGCCGTGGGCATGGCCTCGCTGCCATTTGGTATTCCCGTGGAGATCGAGATGATCGTCGAGGTTGAATAGGCACAAGCGGCGAGTGCGCGCAACGGCGGACAGCCCGCACCCGGGAACAATTCTCCTAAGTTACACGTCTTCTCGGTAATTCGGAACTATGTGCCTACGGAGGTCTGTATGCGAATCATTGCCGCACTGCTCATCGCGCTCACAATGACGGGGTGCCGCCCAATTCCCGCCATAGCCAGCGAAGATCTGCGCTCAACCGTCAGTGTCGTTGGTGACGGCCGGGTGCTCGTGCAACCGGACACTGTCTTCACCGGCTTCGGCGTGGAGAGCGCCTCAGCCAATCTCACCGAGGCACAGAACGACGCGTTTACTCGGATGCAGGCCGTGATCAACGCGTTGATCAGCCAGGGCGTTGATCGCGAGGATATCAAGACTCGCGCCCTGAGCGTATCTCCGGAGTACGATCAGCAGCAGCGCACTCGCATCCGAGCGTATCGCGTGTTCACGTCTATCCAGGTACGCATCCGCGATATCAACAGTGCGGGACAGATCATCGACGCCGGGGTGCAAGCCGGCGCAAACCGCGTGGACGGGATCAGTTTCACCGTAGCCGATCTCACGCCTTACAAGGACCAGGCTCGAGGACTAGCCATGGCCAATGCACGCCAGAAAGCGGATCAGCTTGCCTCCCTGGCAGGCATGCGTGTCGTGGGCGTGAAGTCCATTATTGAGTCGGACGCCACGTCAACACCTATCCGTGCGGAGCGCTCCGTTGCCGCGGCGCCAGCCGCAGCCGCTCCCGCTCCGCCCCCCATTGAGCCTGGAGAGCAAGAAGTGCGGACCCAGGTCTCAGTATCGTTCATTATCGAATAGGTCGCGACCCGGCCACCGCCATAGCCATAGCCATCGCCGCCGTGCCGAGCCGCGAGCGTGAGCGAGCGGTTCCCTCGCGATATCCTCCCGCCCGTTGACGGAGGAATCTGCATCAGGAACCGCTCGCTGACGGTCACGGCTCGGAGCTGGGGTCCAGGGCCGATGGCGGTACCGGGGATCCGGGGGAGGAACCGTACCCTTACGGGATGCGGCTCTGCTATTTTTGGTAGCTGGCGCGCGTCTTCACCGTGCCGTCCCACTCTGCCAGCGGTGAGGCGTGCCAGGCCCAATCGGGCGCCACACGTGCGTGTCCGGGCAGATCGATTCGCCCGGTGGCCCATTGGAGTGTCGCCCAGGAATCCGTGTCCGTGGGCGCCCAGGGGAAGAGCCGCGCCAGCATTGCCCGGGTGACATCCGCGGGCGGTGTAAACGTGGTGCCCAGGCCCCGGGCAATATCGTCCGTATGCACAAGGATCTCAATGCAGCCCATGGCGATATACCCCTCCGGATCCGGGTTGCCAAAAACATGGAATCCACGCGTCTCCGGCGAGGCAGCGACGGCAATTTGACAGAGCGCCGCCGCGCGAAGATCGGTGATCTGCAACAGGTCAGCCGCCGAGCATTCCGGATGGTGCGCCATTTGAAACGGCAGACGCGCAGTGGCCGGACCGGCCAGGTAGAGCGCATATCGATCTATGGCGTGCGCCACGTGGCCCAGCGTTGTTCGGCAATCCCAGTCCAGATCACCCGCCTGTACCGACCAGTCCGCCCCTGCCCGAGGTTGAAGCGTCTCTAGCATCGCGGCGGCGGCCCGCCGTACATCCGTTGGTGTCATGGTCCCCCCTTATTCTTTGCTGGTGTCACGATTGTGACGTGCCTGTGACATCCTGCGCCATCCCCACGGAATGTGACGTGCATGTATTGCGATCAGTATAGAAGCGCGTGAACCCACCCATTCCTCACTCGTTTGGAGAGTGTCCGGTGGTTTGCGCACGGCCTACGATTGGATCGCAGAACGGGCTTATCACAGGAGGTGGACATGAGTCTGCAGAGAGTACCGCAATCATCTAAGCACGGAAGCTGGCTGACTCTGCTTGCCATGGGGGTTGCCGCGATTGCCGGAGTTCAGCTTATCACTGGTTCCGCGCCAATCCTCTGGCTGCTCCTGACCTGTGCGGCACTGTGGATGCTTTTGGCCCAGGCCAGTCACGCTGAGGAAGCCAAGTCCGTGCGCGTGCGCTCCGCCTACCATCGGGCGCGTTCTGCTCGTCGCTAGAGACTTCCACCCTGAAGTGGCCATCGCTCGGCGCCGAAGTGACAGAGTGCGTACAATGGCTGCGATGCCAGCTCAGGTGAATTGGCATCGCAATCAGGAGCAGCACATGATTTCTATCTATCTCCGCGGCGGCGACTTTGCCGAAGTGGACGCTGAAAAAGTTGAATGTCGACTCTGGGACTTCGCCGATGGCACCCAGGCGAGCAGCCTCGTTTGCCTGGACAGTGAAGACGTGGTGGTGGGCCAGTTTCTGGTGGACCAGATTGCTGGCTGGGTGTACTCGGAAGACGAAGTCTACGACCTGGACGATGACGACGACGAGTAACTGATATCAGTGCGCGGGCCTGACGGTCGCGGCTCGGTGCAGGGGGCCAAGGTCACACCCAGTGACTGGAAACTCCCAAGGAGAATCCGCGCCCTTACGGGACGCGGCTCGGCTGATCGCTTGAGATGATTGGAGTTTCGCACACGTGATTTCGCTCCACCCCGACGTGCTCACGTTTGATTGTTACGGGACACTCATTGATTGGGAGCGGGGGCTTCTCGCGGCTCTCCAGCCCCTCCTTCATGTCCACAACGTGGAGCGATCTGACGCAGACGTGCTGGAGCGCTTTGCTGCACTGGAGTCCACTGCCGAGGCCGGGCCGTATAGAACCTATCGCTCCGTGCTCGGACTGGTCCTTGACGGCCTTGGAGAGCACTGCGGTTTTACTCCAACGGCTGAGGAGCGCCATCATTTCAGTAGCTCCGTTCCGTCCTGGCCACCCTTTCCAGACACGGCCGCGGGGCTGCGCGCGCTGAGCACGCGATTCAAGCTGGCGGTGATCACCAATTGTGACAATGACCTTTTCGCCGGTACCGCGGGCCACTTTCCCATCACTTTTGATGAAGTGGTGACCGCGGAGCATGTGGGCAGCTACAAACCGTCCGCCAAGAACTTCGAGGTCGCATTCGAGCGGCTCGCCGTACCGCGCGACCGCATCCTCCACGTGGCTCAGAGTCTCTATCACGATATTGCGCCGGCGCGGGAGCTAGGCCTCACCACGGTCTGGGTGAACCGGCGCGGCGGCGACTCCGGCAGCGGCGCGACCCCACCGGCCAATGCCATCCCGGACCATGAAGTGTCGGACCTCCGTGGCCTCGTGGAATTACTCGGCTTGCTGTAGGGACCACGAGCCACCCCGAGCGATGCCCGGCGGCGCCTTACACTGGTGCCAGCATCCCCTCGCGGTGCTGCTCAAGGAATCGATCAAAGCTGCCGTGCTCGGATATAGCATCGAAAGATCGAATGCGATAGACGCCGCCGTTATACGGCGCGGTTGGGGCTTCCCCACGTTCTAGATCGCGGGCCATGCGTATGAGCCGTCGGCGCACGGAGATGATGGCCAGATCCGAAGTTCCCAGTCGCTCTCGAGTGCGATCCATGACGGCGCCCATGCCCTCGGTCATGGCCCGGTCCTGCGTGGGAATGCGGAATATGCCGGTGTAGTTGCGCGTGCGCTGCATCTCCCGATCCATCAGGTAGTCATTTGCCCGGGTAGTTACCGGGCGCCAGATGGTGGTGGCGCCGCCGTCCTTGAAATGCACTGGGCCGTACTCGTGCTCTCGCTCCCAGGCCTGGCCATAGCCGTTTCCCTCAATCTCAGGTTCGGTCATCGGGCGATCCGGACGGAAACGATAGCTAAACACCGCGGTATGGTGATCGTCAATCGGTACCCAGGCCCGGCCGGTCACGGGCCAGCTCTTGTTAGCAATGATCGTGTGGAACGGCATCAGCCATTGTGTCACGCGCCAGTTGTAGTTGCCGTCATGCGTGTTGTAGCGGCCTCCGTAGGCCATGCCATAGTCGGTGTGCTTGGTCGCGAGCCGCGGTGAGCGGTCCGCCATCACCTCGAAGCGACGCGAGGACTGCATGAGAGCGGGGTCCATGGCGCGGTGCAGAAACATGCTGTGGGAGGTATCGATATCACCTTCCAGCGCCTGGAGCCAGTTGCACTCGGCCAGCCAGCAGATCACCGCGCGGTGATCATCCGGGACCAGCGTCCACTCAAGCTGGGGCAGCTCCGGCTGAAGCTCGGGCGGACCCATGTAGATCCAGACCAGGCCGCCCTGCTCGCGACCGGGATAGGCCGCTACCTTCATCTTGTTCTTGAAATTCGACTCCGGCGGTTCATTGGGCATATCCACGCATGCGCCGGAGGTGTCAAACTTCCAACCATGATAGACACAGCGCAGACCCGCTTCCTCGTTTCGACCGAAGAACAACGAGGCGCCGCGATGCGGGCAGTGCTCCGCGACAAAACTCACCCGGCCGCTCGTATCCCGAAACGCCACAAGCTGCTCGCCCAGAATCCGCACGCGCACGGGCGGCCCATCTGCTTCTGCCACCTGCCGGCTCATGAGCGCCGGCACCCAGAAGCGCCGCATCAGCGCGCCCATGGGCGTCCCCGGGCCTACCCGCGTTACGAGCGCATTGTCCTCACGTGAAAGCACGGCTTCCCCTCCTCGCGCGGTCTTACTTACGATCAGTAATCGGAGAGTAGGGCAACCACGCGGAGGCGTCAAGTCAGTTCCGCCGCACTTGAGCGAGCCATTGATACCCGCGTGACGCTTCTTGCCTCCCGGTGGCGGCCGACGTCCCCGGCCGCCCGCCCGTCCCAGAATGCCCCAACTACCAACGGGAATTCTTCGGACTGAACGCGAGCTCTCACGAGTCGACCTGGTCAAGATGAGTCAAGTTTCAATGACTGACTCAATTCGCCGCGCTCACTCACCCTCGCCGTGCGCCCGTCACCACCGCAAGCTGATTCCACTCCATCCCGCGCCGGCTCCAGTGCTCGCCAATATTCTGAACGAAATCAGCCCGCACGAGCTTTGCGCGGGCAATGAGCCAGGCCTCTGTCTCGCTCCGGACTACCACTCCCTCAAGCGGACCGTCGCGGAATCGACTCGGCTCGACATCTATCAGACGCTTAAGATCATCAATACTCGTCTTGCCGCGGAAGAGCGTGGGGACTCTGCATAGACTCGCACGTTGAACCAGTTCGTCCCGCCGCCGCGTGCTCCAGAAGCGTTCTGCTTTCTGGTCGTAAATATCGAATGCAATGAACCAGTCTGGCAGTTTATCGTAGGCCACCGAGTGCCGTGCCGCGAGCCACTCTCCATACAGTGTCAAACCATCGTGCAAGCAGTCGAACAATGCGGCCTGATGGCAGCATAGCCAGTATTGAAGGCGCTGGAACTGGCCGAAGTACGGCGGCTCGAGGAAGTTTCCACGGTTCCGGACGTGGATCTCACCGTCTGAGTCCACTGAGATGCCGAGATTTGCGCCGTCAATCTTCTCTTCAACGATGACGGAATCCTTGAGCAATGCCTGGGCCTCTGGCGGAGGCAAGAGCTTGTCGTCTCGGGGTTCGCCCGAGCTAAGCCAGGCGAGATGGGGTGTTCGTGGAAATCGGAACATTCCGTTCATGTGGGATGCTTTTCCTTCCACTTGGTTTCACACCAATCACGCAAGAGTTGTTCCAGGACGACACCCGCGCTTACAAGCGCGGCCTCGCATCCGCACCAATCAGAATCGCACGCGTTCACGATGTTGGTGTCTCCGATCGTGCGCGTTGCTTCGATAGCGGTCGCTACGAACTTATGATCAGAGCGATCTGCAACCGCGGCCTTGAGGTGTTCGTCTGCGAGTGGACTACCGGTTGAATCATAGTTGAGCTCGACCAAGTCGACCCTGGATGTCGACCACTTCTGCTGCCAAACCAGCAGTCCATAATCATCGTAGCGCAGATTACTTTGATACTCAGTCAGGATTGAATCGTCTCCATCCATGACCAGACGAGCGCTTGTTTGCTCGAAGCGTTCGAGCCATTCCCGCACGATCTCCCGCAAAACTGGGTCGTCGGGAGATGCTGTTAACCTCAATCTAGAGGTTGGATCCGTGGCGCTGGCTGCAATTAGGACATTCGTGTCGATGACATAGCGTGCGGTCAACTTTGCAGGCTTTCCCGCCGTTCCTTTTGCCGCGCGAACATAAGACGGGCCTGTTCGCGCGTTTCTCCGATCGCGTCACCAAAGAAATAGTCCGGCCAGTCCTGGACTCGACCGAAGCTGTCGAGCTCTAATGTCCTCAACTTTGCATCTGGTCCTTCGCGTTCAACGAAGTACAACCTGCACAGCTCCGCATCGGCGTCACCGCGGGCTATGACTGTTTGCAGGCGTCGGAACACGTGCTCTGAATGGGTCTCGACGATAAATTGAACTCTTCTTTCCCGACTTACTTCTACGAACAGCTCTGCAAGCACTGACTGCGCGAGAGGGTGAAGGTGAATCTCCGGTTCCTCGAGAATAATTGTTGAGCCAGCCGGAGCAAAATAGGCGAGTGTGATGACAGGGAGTACCTGTGAAATGCCGGTTCCCACGTCATGGAGATTCGCAGCGACGCCATCCTTGTGAACGACGACCTCATAGCGTGATGAACGGCCCAACTGTCGTACTTCCACTTGCTTTGCCACACCCATCCGTCTGAGCCACTTCGAAACTTGGTTCAGCATCTCCATCCGTGCGTTCCTCGGACCAGATAGTGCGCTTGCCAGAAGGATCTGAATAACGTTCCCGCCGTCAAGCGCCAACTCGCCCGGGCTCGTCTTATTCCAGACATAGTCGCGCTCCGGTTTCTTGCGAAGGGGGCCAAGATATGAAATTTCAGCAAGCTCTCGACGGATCGCCAAACTCAAATCTTCTGCCAACATCGCGTCAGACCCTAAGAGACGTAGGCCTTCAGCAGGGAGTGCGACAGAACGCTCCGGCGCCAACGCCCGGCTTGATCCGAGTGGTTGGCCGAGAGTTGGGCGACCTGCGTCAATAAAGAGCTCATATGCTCCCCTGGAACGCCTCCTGAGTAGGAATCCACGCGCATCGGGTACTTGAGGGGGAATCTCCGACTCTTGCGAAGCATTTCGTTTCTTGACGGCGAGTGAGAGGCTCTGCACCTGCACGCCGTCGGACGTCATTGCATATCGGGCACCAAAGGCACCAGCGGTGACCTGTCTCAAACGCCTCGCAGGATGCGCAGTCGGAGCGTGACGCTCAAACTTGAAGGAAATGCCGAAATTTCGAGCTGATACGCCATGGGTGAGCACATCATCAAAGTGACCGAAGTTGAAGTAGTCGTTGGCTTCATCCCCGCCGAGATTGAGATGAATCGTTCGATCCGGTGACTCAACAGTCTGCTTAAGCAACAGAAGGCTCTGCAGCAATGACGATTTCCCAGACGAGTTTGCGCCAAGTAGTAACGTGACCGGAGACAATGCTACGGACTCAGTGTCGCGCCAGGTCTTGAATTGACTAAGGCGTAGTTGAGTAAACACATTAAGATCCAGATGCATCCGAATGGAGTGCCGTAGAACGCCCCGCGACGCCACCGGTCATCATCACGGCCTGTTATTGAAGTACAGAATGTAGCCTTGAGCCTGCATCTCAGCGCTCAGCGCTTCCAGGTCCGCGTCCGCGAACGGGATGACGCGTTCCTCAGCGATGACAAGGGTGGCGCGAGCGGTGTTCCAGGTGTAGCGGGTATCGCTGATTCCTGCTGGGCAGCAGCGCGGATCACCGGAAGCGTAGCGTGGGGCAATGACGCGCACGTCTGGATGGCTCTCAGCCGCGGAGCCCAGGCCGCGCACACCGATAACGACCCCACCACGGGCCTCGGTCACGGCTATCAGCACACGGCCGTCCACACGATCGCGCACCCAGTATGAAATGCTGCAGTTGGCGCCGCAGCCGCTCTCATACTGCACGGTGTAGGCGTGATTGATCTCCCCTGCCTCGCAGGCAAGGAGGTCCGCGCACCGACGTTCAGGTGGGCTGACCTGCGCCGAGGCTGGCGGTGCACCGATAAAGGGAATAATCAAGACCACGGCGGTGACCACAAAGGTCATCAGCTTCAAGCGCATCATCTGCTTCTCCTGTCATTGATCACGGCACAACCCCGAGCGACGGCATTGCGGCGCTTGTCATTGAAGACTACTCCAATGGGTATTCTGGCCTCTGAGGCAGCGTCCGTACAATGTGAAAATGCCTGATGAGCTGATCTCCGCCGACCCTACTGTGAAGCGATGGTTGACCTCTGCTCAGGCCAGTGCACTCCTGCACCAACATGGACCCAATCGTATGCCGTCCGTGCCACCTCCGCCGCTCTGGCGCGAGCTGGGCGCGCAAATGGTGCACTTTTTTGCCGTCATGCTCTGGGTGGCTGCTGGATTAGCGGTGGTCGCCGGCATGCCCCAGCTCGGCGCGGCTATTGCCGTGGTTGTGCTGGTGAACGGACTGTTCGCCTTCTTCCAGGAGTATCGCGCAGAGCGTGCGGCGGAGCGCTTGCGGGATCTGCTCCCGCGCCGCGCAATGGTCATTCGCGATGGACGTCGGATCGAGATCGACGCGTCCGAGCTGGTGGTCGGGGACCTGGTAGCGCTCAGCGGCGGCGATCGGATCTCCGCGGATCTGAGCGTCGTTGAATCACACGCGCTGCAGGTGGATACCTCCACGCTGACCGGCGAGAGTCTTCCTGTGGCGATAGAGGCTGGCGCCATGGCCTATGCCGGAACGTTCGTCACCGGTGGGGAAGCATTGGGCGTGGTCACGGCCACCGGACTGGCTACCAACCTGGCCGGAATTGCCCGCCTCACCCGCTCGGCAAGCCGGGCGCGGAGCCCACTGGCTCTGGAGCTCGATCGGGTGGTTCGGATCATCGCTTTTGTGGCCGTGGCGGTGGGAGGGTTTTTTCTGCTCATTGCCACGCTGGTGGGTATTCCACTGCGTGACGCGTTTCTCTTCGCTATTGGCGTCATGGTAGCGCTGGTCCCGGAAGGCCTCTTGCCCACCATCACGCTCTCCCTGGCGGTGGGCGCGCAGCGCATGGCGAGTCGCCATGCGCTGGTGCGTCGGCTGGAGTCCGTGGAGACGCTGGGCTCCACCACGTTCATCTGCACGGATAAGACGGGCACCCTCACGCGCAATGAGATGGCGGTGGTAGAGATATGGACACCTGGTGGAGCCGCGCGGGTCCATGGTGAGGGATACGCCCCTTTCGGTGTGGTGGAGGCTCCGCCGGCGCTGCTGCCAGATCTGAATCATCTGGCGTTGGTCGCGGCGCGCTGCTCCACTGGCCAATCTATCGAACGGGATGGGCAATGGGTGGCTCAGGGTGATCCAATGGAAGCCGCGCTCGATGTTCTAGCGCGGCGCCTGCAGGTTGATGTGACGGGAGCCGAGCAGGCAGCAGCAGTAACGCGACGACTGCCGTTCGATCCGCTGCGGCGGCGGATGTCGGTGTTGTGTAGTGATCAGCTCTCGCTCAAAGGGGCACCAGACGCGGTGCTGCCGCTGTGCGTCAATATCCAGGGCGCAGACGAGGCTCTGGAGAACATGGCCAGGCGTGGTTTACGCGTGATTGCCGTGGCCACGCGCCAGGTGGCGCCGGTCTTGGCCACGGCACCTCTCGAGGAGATCGAGATGGATCTCAACCTGTTGGGGCTGATCGGGCTGGAAGATCCGCCCCGCGCTGGCGTGGCGGAAGCCATTGCCGCTTGCCGCGGCGCCGGCATCCGTGTGGCCATGATCACCGGCGATCACCCATCCACGGCGCGCGCTATTGGTGAGGAGGTAGGTCTGATCGGTGGGGACGGGCTCGTGCTGGAGGGGCGTGACTTACCGGCCGACGAGGCCGTGCTGGGCGCGTTGCTGGACCGCGAGGGGGTGATTGTGAGCCGGGTGACCCCGGAGGACAAGCTCCGAATCGCTCGGGCGCTCCATGCGCGCGGCCACGTGGTGGCTATGACCGGTGACGGTGTGAACGACGGACCAGCCTTGCAGGAAGCCGATATTGGTGTGGCCATGGGGCGCAGTGGAACCGATGTGGCGCGTGAAGCAGCCGACCTGGTCTTGCTGGACGACAACTTCGCCACCATCGTTGCCGCCATTGAGTACGGCCGTGCCACCTATGCCAATATACGGCGATTCCTTACGTACCATCTCACAGACAATGTGGCCGAGCTCACGCCGTTTGTCATCTGGGCGCTTTCCGGTGGTCGATTCCCGCTGGCTATCAGCGTGCTCCAGGTGCTGGCGTTGGATATTGGCACAGATCTCCTGCCCGCGCTCGCACTGGGCGCGGAACCGCCTCGCCCCGGCGGACTGCGTGAGCCGCCCCCTCGTCAGCACCTTCTGGACGGCGCGCTGCTCACCAGAGTTTTCCTGATCCTGGGTCCCGTGGAAGCGCTGATGGAGATGATGGCGTTCATTGCCGTGCTTATGTGGGGCGGCTGGCGGCCAGGGGAACCGTTTGCGGATGGACCGGTCCTCGCGGCGGCCTCCGGGGCCGCCTTTAGTGCGGTGGTGATTGGCCAGGCGGGCAATGCCCTGGCCTGCCGGAGCATGAGTCGATGGATTGGCGAACTTGGTTGGACGACAAATCGCCTCATGCTCGGAGCGCTGGTCTCCCAGTTTCTGCTGCTCGGCCTCTTCCTGTTCTTCTCGCCGCTGGCCGAGCTCTTGACGCACGCGTCACCACCACCCATCGGCTGGGCTTTTGCCCTACTTGCGCCCGTGGCCGTGATTGCCGTGGACGCGGCTCATAAGTGGCATCGCAATCGTGGCATCCTACGAGCCGGCGGCGTACATCCTCGGATCTAGGCAGAGTGAGGAGACAGCGAGCTCTTCCTGCCAGGGTGCAGACTGCTGTCTGTTCCGGGATGAATGACCGCGGAATTCGCATGCCGCGGCAGCGCCCCCGCCGCAATAGGGTGGCATTGGGAGAGTGCTCGCTCAACCGACTGTAACAATTCATCCACATCAAACGGCTTGCTGACGAGCTCGAATGCGCCCAAAGCCAGGGACTTTCGGCGCGCTTCACGCTCCGCGCTCACAACGATGATCTCCGGTCGGGAGCCGTCAGTCCTGCGCAGGAGCTCTGCCACGCGCAGGCCGTCAAGAATCGGCAGGCCGAGATCCAGGATGACCACCGATGGTGGACAGGCCCGGGCGCACTCCAGAGCCTCGCGACCGTCGGAGGCACTCGTCGTCGTATAGCCGCAATCTTCGAGGAGCCACAGAATGATCTGCCGTATTGTCGGATCATCTTCCACAACGAGGACGACCCGCGAATCGCGCACTGACATGTCGCGCACCTTCTGTCAACTCCGGTTAATGCACTAAAACAGCACGATCTGTGCCAGATGGGCCATGGTGGTCGAGGGACGGAGGCGATGGCTTCAGAAGTGAGAAGAGTGCAGCCCGCCGATGGGGAGAATCGGCGGGCTGCGTGGCGGTGGCTAGCGCCTTCTGTGTCACGCCCTGCTGAGCAGTGATGCTCAAACCGAGCGGATGCGGCTGACACAGTGCGCAACCAACGGTGGTTGTGGAGGCTACGTCCGCAGCCTTCATAGTGCTAGAACGCCAGTAAGCATCCGGGGGGATGGGCTGAAGGGAATGCAAAGTGAAAAGTACAAAATGCGGAGTGGCAGGCGAGTAGCGGCGGGATCGCGGCGCTCACTGACACGCCGATCTCCAAGAGCTCATATGGAGCTACGCTGTGACGCCCCACGCCCGGAGTGGGGAATGTATTCCGCACTCCCAGCCCGTCTCAGGCTCCCACGAAACCTTGTGGAACGGCCTACCGGGCAGGGAACCCGTGTCCCACGGCTCACCTTGTACACTGAGCGGAAGATAAAGGAAACCTCATCGCGGGAATGACGCGATGATGTGCGGAGAGGACAGCCCATGAGCGTGGATGCGCGCGGCATTGTTGCCTGGCAGATTGGGGCACCGGTACTGCCCGAGTCAATCATCGTGGATGAGCCGGGAGCGGGCGAGATTCTGGTTCGGGTGGAGGCAAGTGGCGTGTGCCACACCGATCTCCACATTCGTAACGGCGCCATCGGCACATTGCCAATTCTTCTTGGGCACGAGGGCGCGGGCATCGTTGAGGCGGTCGGGCCTGGAGTTTCCCAACCGCGCGTTGGTGATTACGTGATTCTGGCCTGGCGCGCGCCCTGTGGCGTGTGTCGATTCTGTCGGGTTGGTCAACTTCAGTTGTGCGCGGCCAGTCTCAATGCCCAGGCTCGGCAGCACACTCCGGAAGGCAAGTTTCCTCCTCCGGTCATGGGCCTGGGCACGTTTGCCACCCATTGCGTGGTCGCTGCCCAGCAAGCCATCGTCGTCCCGCGCGAGATCCCGCCAGCCCAAGCCAGCCTCATTGGCTGTGGCGTCATGACCGGCATTGGCGCGGTGCTCTACACGGCGGGAGTGCGAGCCGGGAGCACGGTGGCCGTCTTTGGTGCTGGCGCCGTGGGCACCAGTGTCATTCAGGGTGCCCGCCTGGCTCACGCGGAGAAAATCATCGCCGTGGACCTTTCCCCCACCAAGCTCGAGTGGGCCAAGACCTTTGGCGCCACCCACACAGTGAATCCAAATGACGGCGATCCCGTGGAACAGATCAAAGCGCTCACGGACGGGCACGGCGTGAACTACGCCTTTGAGGCCGTTGGACATCCGGACGTGCTCCAGCAGGTCCTAGCCTGTCGGGATTTAGCGGGGGTCGCCACGCTGATAGGTGTAGCGGGTCAAGGCGCCAGCATCACACTCAACTTGCCGCGATTCTTTGATCTAGGCGGATCGCTGCGCGTGAGCTGGTATGGCGATTGTCTCCCCAGCCGCGATTTTCCCATGCTCGCGGACTGGTACCTGAAAGGCGATCTGCTCCTGGATGAGCTTATCACCGCGACAATCGCTCTGGATGACGTTGATAGTGCCTTTGGCGCCATGGAGCGCGGCGAGACGCTCCGGAGCGTCATCACGTTTTAGCGCGGTGGTGAGTGGCTGGTGGTTTAAGTGACGTGTGCATCCTCAATTCACGATCCGCCAGCCACTATGTGGAGAGCACGATGACGCGGGCATACCGGCGTGCCGGGCTGATTCTTGACTCTGTTGCTCGTTCATATATCCGGATGGCGTCGGCGTAGTGAGCTGCACACTGAATCTCAGCAACCCGCTCACGCTTGCGCTCCTGACGCCAGGCGGAAGGACGGGCCACGCTTCGCTCACTGCCGCCGCTTTGCTGGTCAATCTGCTCAATCATTCGAAAGCATCTGTCACGTGCCTCGGGCTCGGATTCAGGCAATGTGAACGCGGTCCCGAAGCGGTGATTCAACTGCTGGATCACACTACCAAAGTCACGGGTAATATCTTCGAATCGAGCGAGGATCATGCGGTCACGATATGGGAGCACAGTCTCATAGAAGCGCACATACGCTTCAAGTGCGAGGTCAACGGTGTACCGATGATCTCGAATCACCAGTGAGGCCACGGCATCGCCAGGATGCCGGATCGGCACCAGCAGCGGGAGGCCCCGCTTAGCCGCCTGGATCACCTGAGCAGGGGCGTGGGTATGGTGGGCTATTATTCGAGCCTGGGGCTGCGCCAACTGGAAGCTGATGACGGCGTAGGAGTTCGCACTGCGCGGATAGCCCTCGATCACTAGCTCAGTATCAGGACCAATGAGCTGATTGGCCGCGAATCCACGATCTCGAGCCAATGTGTAGAACAGGCGCGGATGCTCTCGGGCGATAAGCCAGACGCGATGACGCGCTCGCCAGGCCCACACGGGCAACGCCGGCGGGGCTGCGCAGTGCGTCTTCTCACTGGGTAACCGCGTGGTTGCTGCCCTCATTCTTCTGCCCTGCGAAAATGATCAATCATGGCTCTGGCCCTGCGTGAGCGCGCGGGATCTGTCACCTGCTACTACAGACCATCGGCAGTACCGGGCACACTGAGTAGCGGCTATGATTGGGGAAAGGGGCACCATGGTAAAACGTGGAGAGAAGCTCGCTGCCGGATCCAGCGTGTTGAGCTCTGAACTGCCAGAGCAACATCGACATCGAACCTGAAGTACCTGGGCTCAACACCTGAGAACTTCACGGTGCCATGGAGCCCTGCATTTCACAGTGCATCAACCAGGACGCAGCGTCTGCAGACTACACATCCAGACCAACAAGCCAGAATGAAAAGATCGAAGGAGTGAATGCATGCTGGATGCACACCGAATCAGGAAGCCGCGATTGGTTGCTAGCCTACTGGGATGCTTGGTACTCACGTTGAGTGCTTGCGCACCCGCCGCGGCACCCACACCCACTGCTGCAAAGCCGGCCGCGGGCGCCACTCCTACCGCCGCACCAGCCGCGAAGCCCGCGGCCAGCCCGGGCGCAACCGCCAGTCCCGCTGCAAGTCCAGTAGCCCAGACGGGGGCCTCCAGCCCACCCGTGGCCTTGAGCGGGACCGCCAAGATCGGTGCGGTGTTTTCGCAGACGGCGGCCGGGGCCCAGTATGGCGCAACGCAGAAGAACGGCGTTCAGCTTGCGGTTGATGAGATCAATGCCAGCCGCGCGCTCGGTGACGCCAGAATAGAAGTGGTCTTTGAGGATGATGCGTCCGATAAGGCTCCAGGAATTAACGCGTTTCAAAAGTTGATCAATCAGGACCGGGTACTGGCCATCATTGGCCCCACGCTTTCAAACACAGCTCAGGCAACCAATCCGGTGGCTCAATCATCCGGTGTTCCCGTGTTGGGCGTCTCCAATACAGCCGGCGGCATCACTGAGATTGGTAACTTCATCTTTCGCGATAGCTTGACCGAAGCCCAGGTGATCCCTCAGACGGTGGCCGCGGTCAAGCAAAAGGCCGGCGTCCAGAAAGCCGCGCTCCTGTATGGCAACGACGATGCGTTCACACAGGCTGGATACGAGGTGATGAAGCGGTCACTCCAGGAGAGCGGTATTCAAATCACCTCGGAGCAGACGTTCACCAAGGGTGACAAGGAATTTTCCGCGCAGCTCACGGTAATCCGCGGAACCAATCCGGACGCGCTCTTCGTCTCGGCACTGGTGGATGAAGCAGTCGGCATTGTGACCCAGGCCCGTCGGCTCGGCATGGACAAGCTCCCGATAGTGGGCGGCAACGGCTTCAACTCGCCGGCGCTCATGAAGGGCGCGGATAACGCCGCGGAAGGCGTGATTGTGGGCGCTGCCTGGAACTCTGCCAGCTCCAACCCCAAGAGCCAGGACTTCATCCGCAACTACAAGGCCAGGTTCAATGCCGATCCGGACCAGTTTGCCGCGCAAGCCTACGCGGGCGTCTACATCATGGCCGAAGGCATGAAGCATGCGAACAGCGTGACTGATCGACAGGCTCTCCGCGAGGGGCTCGGGAAAGTAAGCAATCTGGACACCGTGTTGGGCAGCTTTTCATTCACGGCGGGTCGGGATGCACAACATCCCGCGGTTGTGCAGATTGTGCGCAACGGGGCGTTCGCGGTCTACTAAGGGATCATGGGGCAGAGGTCAGAGGCAAGGGAGTCGCACTCCCCCCTGACCTCCGATCCGTGATCACTTCATAGCGTTATGCAGCAGCTTATTAACGGACTCTTTCTTGGAAGCGTGTACGCCCTGTTTGCGCTGGGTTACACGCTCATTTTTGGCATCCTGAATATTCTCAATCTTGCCCATGCAGCGGTGTTTATGCTGGGCGCGTTTGCCGCGCTGGTGCTGGTCACTGAGCTGCACATTAGTATCTGGGTGGCGCTGGTCGGATCGATGGCGATCTCGGGACTGTTGGGCGTGCTTCTGGAACGGGTGGCATTTGCGCCACTCCGGCGCCGACCAGATACCCACCTGGCCGGGCTCATCTCGTCCATTGCCATGGCGCTCATGTTTGAGGCCTTCGCCCTGTGGCGCTTTGAAGCGCGCACATCACGATATCCAGCCGGCACCTACGCGGATCAGAATCTGGAGATCCTGGGCGCCACCGTTTCAGAACTGCAGATCTTGATACTGGCTGTATCGTTACTGCTCATGGGTGCGCTCCAATTCCTGGTGCGCCGGACCCGCTTTGGCGCGGCTATGCGAGCGGTGGCGGAGAACGAACGCGCCGCGCGAATCCTTGGGATCAACGTGGAGCGCACAATTCTGGTCACCTTTGCCCTCGCGTCAGCGCTCGGGGGTGCGGCAGGTGTGCTCTATAGCCTAGCCTTCAACGCGGCCAATCCAGATATGGGGCGCGCCATGGAGCTCAAGGGGCTGGCGGTCATCATCCTGGGGGGCATGGGCAGCATTCCAGGAGCCGTGCTGGGCGGATTTCTCCTGGGGCTCGTGGAAGTGATGAGCGTGGCTGTAACAGGCCAGAGCTCCTATCGGGACGCCATCGCCTTCGGCGCGCTGTTTCTCTTCTTACTGCTACGGCCGCGGGGCCTGTTCGGCGCTGGCGCCAACCGCGAAGCCTGACCGTCATGAGCGTGAGCGAACTCTATGCAGCATATAGCAACCTGATCAATTTCCTAGGCATAAATGCGCTCCTCGGCCTATCCATCTACGCAACGCTGGCCACCGGCCAGCTCAGCGTGGGTAATGCCGCGTTCATGGGCATCGGCGCGTATACGGCGGCGCTGCTGGGCATGCGGCTCGGCCTGCCCTTCCTGCCAAGCCTGGTGCTGGGCAGCTTGGCGGGCGGCAGTGCAGCGTTTCTGCTGGGACTGCCGGTCTTGCGGCTGAGTGGCGTGTTCCTGGCCATTGCCACCATCGGCTTTGGCGAGATCGTCCGCATTGTGGCACTCAACGCGACGCCGGTGACAGGCGGAGCCATGGGACTCAACGGGATTCCATCCATCACCCAGACCTGGCACATTTATCTCTCGCTGGCTGTTGTACTTTTCATCTTCTGGCGTATTCGCGGGAGTCGCCTGGGGTATACGTGGGAGGCTATTCGTCAGGATGAGGTGGCCGCACGCAATCTTGGCATCGATACCACGCGGCACAAGGTGCTGGCGTTCACCTTGGGCGGGCTACTGGCCGGGTTGGCCGGCGGCCTGGCCGCGCACTTCACCTTCTTCATCGGGCCCAACGAATACGGCTTCTCTCAGGCCACCAACATCCTGGTGTATGCCGTGGTGGGTGGCGCCGGCGTCTTCTGGGGGCCCGTGCTGGGGAGCACGCTCATCACCCTCTTACCTGAGGTGCTCCGTGGAGTCGGCGTCACCGCGGGTGCCGTGCGGCTCTTTGTCAACGGCCTCATTCTCCTGCTGGTGATCGTGTTTCTGCCAAATGGCCTCGTTTCGCTCTTTCGTCGCCGGCCACGTTCAGCACAATGTAATAAGGCATGAGCGGCATGACAGAGAGCGCTGCGCCTGCGCGGGGCGCCACAGCGCTTCTCGAGCTCCGGCAGGTCACGCGACACTTCGGCGGTATCCAGGCCGTGAACGATCTGACGATTGTGATTCCTTCCGGCGTGGTGTTTGGACTCATTGGTCCAAACGGAGCCGGCAAAACCACGGTAATCAACCTCATCACCGGACTCTTACGCCCCAGCGCTGGCGTCATTCGGCTGGATGGCGAGGCGATCCATACCTGGCCCACGCATCGAATCGCCGGCCACGGGGTCAGCCGGACCTTCCAGAATATCCGCCTCTTCCGAGATCTGAGCGTTTTGGAGAACGTGATTGTAGGCCAGCATCTGGTGCGTCCTGAACGCGTGCTCCAGCGCATATTTTTCAGCCAGATGGCACGCGCGGAAGAGCAGGCCGCGCGTGAGCGAGCTTTGAGCCTATTGGAGCGCGTGGGGTTGGCAGCGCACGCCGAGACACGCGCCGGTGACCTGGCCTACGGCGATCAACGACGCCTGGAGATCGCCCGAGCGCTGGCCACGGGCCCCCGCCTCCTCCTGTTGGACGAACCCGCCGCTGGCATGCCGCTCGCCGAGTATGAATCACTGGTAACACTGATTCGCTCGCTGCTTACTGATGGGCTCACCGTGCTGCTCGTAGAGCACAACATGCAGGTGGTCATGAATGTGTGCGATGAGATTGCCGTACTGAACTTTGGGCGCAAGATTGCCCAGGGGACGCCAGCCGAAATTGAGCGCGACTCCGCCGTTATCGAGGCGTATCTTGGCCCATCCTCGGACAGCGAGGAGCGCTCTGCATGAATAATCAGCCGCTGCTCGTGGTAGAGGGACTAGCGGTGCACTACGGCCCGGTCTCGGCGGTCCGAGGCATTGATCTCGAGGTTCGGGAGCGCCAGATCGTCGCACTCATTGGCGCCAACGGCGCCGGGAAGACCAGCACGCTGGCCGCCCTCTGCGGCCTCCTTGGCGAAGTCTCCGGCCGTGTGACGCTGGCTGGCCAGGACGTGAGCGGTATGTCCACGCGCGCGCTGGTTGATCTTGGTGTGGTCCTGGTTCCCGAAGGCCGGGCGATCCTGGCTCAAATGACCGTTCTCGAGAATTTGCAGCTCGGCGGATATCGCCGACGCGACCGAGTGGAGCTGCAGCGCGATATCGAGCGGATACTCGTGCGCTTCCCGATTCTGGCCGAACGCCAGCAACAGCGGGCAGGCAGCCTCTCCGGCGGTGAGCAGCAACAACTCGCTATTGCTCGAGGCCTTCTCGCCCGTCCCCGCCTGCTCCTCCTGGATGAACCGAGTATGGGCCTAGCGCCACTCATTGTCCGTCAAATATTTGGGATTATCCGTGAAATCCGCGACGAGGGGGTCACGATTCTGCTTGTGGAGCAGAACGCGCGCCAGGCCCTGGCCATCGCCGACACGGGCTATGTGATGGAAACGGGACGCGTGGTCCTGTCCGGCTCTGCCTCAGACCTGGCCAATGACCAGCGCGTACAAGCCGCCTATCTGGGCAGCGGAGCCGGCATGTAGCGAGTGCAAAGTGCAAAATTCAAAGTGCAAAAAGAGATCATACTCTCCGCATTTTGCATTTTGCACTTTGCCCTTCGCACTAGCCCAGGCCGTCGATCAGCTCCAGCTCCACGGCCGCCAGAACCCAGTAGCTCCAGACATCGCCGTCCAGAACAACTCGGTACCGGTGGGCAGGATCGCGGTTACCGCGCTCAAGCACAGCAATGACCGTTCCCACGCGCCCTTCAAAGCTGGTCTGGTTGTCCTCAAAATGCCGACATTCCGGATTCAGGCGCACGCGAACACGCTGCCCTTCCTCCGGATGCCATGGCTCAAAGTAATCTGAAGCAGGCAGCGCACCATCGATCACTCGCGTGTACAACTGCTACGCGGTGGCGCTTTCAGCGGTCACGGATTCGGACCGCGGTTCCTCTTCCAACGGTCGGAGCGTGTGGAGCGGACCGATCCGGTCAAGTGATCGCCAACCCAACGCCACCGCGATGACAACCAGCAGGGTGCCGATCCCTCCACCCGCCACTGAGATGACCGGCCCGAGGATGGCTGCCGAAGCACCGCTGCGGAACGCGCCGAGCTCATTGGACAGCCCAATGAACAGCGAATTTACCGCCGAGACGCGACCCCGCAGATGATTCGGAGTGATCACCTGCTGGAGCGTGCCACGAATCACCATGCTGACTGAGTCTGCTGCCCCGCCCACAAATAAGCAGAAGAGCGAGAACGCCATATCACGTGAGAGTCCGAAGCCTACGGTGGTGACCCCAAAGATGGCCACCACAATCATGAGCACTCGCCCGGGCCGCTCCCAGGGAGCAATGCGTGTGGTGACCAGCGCGGCAAGCAGTGCGCCAACAGCCGGCGCTGAGCGCAATAACCCTAGACCGGCAGGCCCCACTTCCAGAATCTCTTTGGCATAGACCGGTAACAGGGCGATGGCGCCACCCAGGAGCACCGCGAATAGGTCCAGAGTGATTGCCGCCAGGAACACCTCATTACGTCGAATGAACGAAACCCCAGCAAAGATATCCCGCAGTGTCTGCCGACCCCCTGATGATGGCGGGTTTCCCCTGGGAAGGCGCAGGAGTATGACCACGAAGAGAATCTCCGCTACTCCCGCAAGGAGGTAAGAGCTGCCGGCTTCATTCGTCAGCGCAATGAGCAGACCCACGAGCGCGGGTCCACCAATGCTGGACACCTGATTGCTCGAGATCATCCACGAGTATGCGTTTGATAAGTCCTTGGGCTGGAGAATCTCCGCGGGAATGGCATTCACAGCCGGAATCGCAAAAGGTCGCGCCGCGCCGGCAATGGCAAGCATCACAAAGATCAATTGAACCGGCGCGCCCAGCCAGGAGACCAGCGCCAGCCCAAACGTCGCCACTGAAAGAGCAAGATACGCAGCCAGGGCTACATTGCGCCGCCGGTAGCGGTCGACGATTGCTCCCGCGGGGAGGGTCAGCGCGAGCGCCGGGACAATCTGGACAAGCCCTACTAAGCCCAACATCCAGGGATCGCCGGTGCGTTCATACAGGTCCCAACCCACGGCGACGGAGACAAACTGCAGAGCGAGCATTGAGAGAGCCCGCCCAAGCACAAGCGCGCCGATGTGCGGTACTCTGAGCGCCGCGAATGCGTCGACTCGCGACGATGAATCTGGTGATGACACGTGTGGTCCACCCTCCGTTGTGCGTCATTCCTGGCGATCGCGAATGGAGCTGGACCGATCGAGCCGGGAAGGCCTGTCGAGGCACGATGCTTCGACTCCCAAGTGACACTGTACCGGTGCAAGGGCTCAGAGGGCTAGGAGGGCGGCACGCGAGGTCCACGGTGAGCTCTCCTCCCGCTCATGCCATGAAACCTGTACCAGCGTTTCTGGCCTCCGAGTGTCAGGTCGCGCGGTTCCATCGATCCCGCATTTGCGGAGTGGTGCGTTCTAGTATCTGTGCGCCTCCGCTATCCGAGCCTGAAGCAAGCGAGCAAATATGTTGCAGCGTCCAACCATCTCACGCACTCGCGCCAGCCTGATCACCACACCCGCATGACTCCGTCCGTCACAGAATCGACTGGAAGTCATGGCCGTGCCCAGACCGAGGTCAAATCGACGGAGAGCTGTCGGTCAGCGAGTACGCTCTACGGACTTGACGGGTTGAATACACTGACGAGTTGTTCGGAGATGAGCTTAAAGCTGGCCGACTCCCCCATAGGTTCACCTTCCTGGATACTGTCGGCCATCGAGGCATTCTCAGTTGGCGATCGCGTTATCACATTGGTAGCCGGCTCGAACCAGGAGCCTGAAGGCTGCGTTGCCTTCGTGCGACGACCGGACCCAGAGCGCTTTGAGCCGGCCGGCGCAGCGGAGCTCTATGAACCGATTGGCTGGCCTTTTCGTGACGATGAGACGCTCCGCCAGCTTGCGGTTGCTTGCACTTCGCTCCCCGCTCCACTCTTCATCCCCCGCATCCACGCTGAATCGCCGGTTGTCGATGCCATCCGCCGCGCCTTTGCCGGCCGCGGCATTGCACTGATTCATCCGGTTGATGGCTGCCTCTGGGTAGAGCTTGATCAATCGTGGACTGAACCGGAGCGCCATTTAAATTCAGATCATCGCCGAAACTTGATGCGCCGTCGCCGACGCGCCTCGGAGCTGGGTTCGGTCGCGTATGAGGTCATAACTCCCTCGCCTGAGGATGTGACGAGCTTGCTGGATGAAGCATTGCGAATTGAGGCCACGGGCTGGAAGGGTGACGCCGGATCGGCCCTTCTGACGGACGACCAGCGTGGCCGATTCTTCCGTGCCTACGCCGAGCGTGCCGCCCGGGAGGGCGTGCTGCGGATTTGCTTTCTAAGCATCGGCGAGGAACACGTGGCGATGCAGATTGGCGTGGAATGGAATGACACCTTCTGGGCGCTCAAGATGGGGTACGATGAGCGATTTGCTCGCTTCTCCCCGGGCCGGCTCCTCGCACTGGAAGCACTCCGAGACGCCGCGCAACGAGGTTTAGAGCGCTTCGAAATGCTGGGCGCGGCGGAACCGTGGAAGCTGGAGTGGGGACCGCAACTGCATCCATGCGTGGCGATCCGGGCTTATCCGGCCACGATCCGATCCGCCTTCACCCTGGCCGCTGACGCCATGGGCTGGAGCTGGCGCCGAATTCTTCGGCAAATGAGAGCACGTGAGCTGACCGAACCCGTCAAGACGCACGTCGCAGCAAACTCAGCCGCCTCGTGACAGCTTTACTTTCCAATCGACATATCGAAGAGCGCGAGATGCCTGGTCTAGCCGCTGATCGCCCACTGCGCGTGCTCTTCATCATCGATGATCTGTACACCGGCGGCGCGGAGCGAGGACTTGTTGAGGAGGTCCTGGCTTTTGAAACTGGGCGGGTCCGGCCTCAGATCGTTGTGCTTCAAGGCGGTGAGTCGAGCGAGCTCACGTCTGAAGTTCGCATTGGAGGCATACCGGTGCAGAATATGTGGAGCTCTGGGCTTCTCGATCCATGGCGCTTTATCCGCCTGGTCTGGCTCATTCGTCGGCTCCGACCCGATATCGTGCAGACATCACTGGATTACGCCAATATGCTTGGTGTTCTGACCGCGCGTCTGGCTGGAATACCGGTCGTGTCGTCACTCCGATCCACGATCACTCAACAATCGCGCGGCGGCACCTTGAAACGGGCGCTCCACAACCTGATCATCCGGTGGGGGTCCGCCCGAGTCATGATGGTGGCAAACAGTGCCGTGGACGAAGCCGCGCGGGAATGCAACCTGCCGGTGGATCGAGTCGTTGCCATGCCCAATGCGATCGACCTCGATCGAGTAGAACCCGCCCGCCTGGCGAACCGCGCCACGGTGCGGCAGGCAATCAAGGTGCCTTCAGACGTTCCATTGGCCTGCGTGGTGGCACGTCTAGATGAGGTAAAGGGTCACCGGTATCTTCTGGACGCGATCCCCTTAATGAAGCTCCGCGATACGCCGCTCCATTTTGTGCTTGTGGGCATCGGGTCCTACGGTGATGACACCGTTGAACGAAATATTCGCAGCCAGGCAGCGGCACTCGGCTTAAGCGAGCGAATCCACCTTGTTGGCGAGCGTACCGACGTGCTGGAGATCATGGCCAGCAGTGACCTCTTCGTGCTCCCATCACTCAAGGAAGGCCTGTCCCGCGCGCTGCTGGAGGCCATGGCCCTGAGCCTGCCGGTTATTGCCACGGATGCGGGCGGTCACCGTGACGTGCTGGGGACCAATGCGACGGGCTGGTGTATTCCTACCGAAGATCCCGTTTCTCTGGCCCGGGCTATTGACGAGGCCCTTGACGACCCCACGGAGGCGCGGCAGCGCGGCAAGCGCGCCCACGCGCTGATCACCGATCGATTCTCCATCCGAGCCCACGTGGAGCGGCTCGAAGCGCTCTATCGAGAAGTGGTCGAAGCGCGCTGAGCGGGCACTCAACCCGCGAGAATGAATGGCCGTTGACAAATACCTCGGGCGTTGCCGCTAATCTCTTCTCACTGAGGTTGCGGAATAGTTCAGCCGCGCGTCAGCCTGATCCGTATCAAATCGCACCCAGAGATAGTGACTTTCCTCGTCATAATAAGATGCATCACTTGCCCGCTCGAAGTCATCCCAGGCAGTGAATGAGCTCAAGCGAGTGTTCTGCCCATTCCGCGTGAGCTGCACCTCTGCCGGTTGCCCCGGCTCCTTAATGCGCAGTACATAGCGCTCGGATCGGGGACTGATTTGGACTTCCACAGCCGCGCCAGCTCGACTGCTGCGCAAGGTCACTGTTTCATCTGGGTTTGGGTGAAAGACGCGGCTGCTCTCGATGCCCGGGTAGACCAGAAGCGTCAGCCGGCCGGTCGAGCTCCGATCGCCATGGCCGGGCTCAGGGTCATCAACCTGGAGAGGGATGATTGCCCCGGATCGAATATAGAGCGGTGTGCGTCCGATCGGGGCGGGCACACTTAGTGTTCGGTCACCGTCGTAAACATCGTCGTCCGCCCAGAAGTTATGCCAGCGGGCGCCGCCGGGCAGGTACACATCACGCTTCTCATCTTCATTGATGAGCGGCGCCACCAGGATGTCACGGCCCAGCTCATATTGCTTCCGAACGGTGTCAGGATTGCGAATGATTGGCAACCCAGTCCGATGCGCCTCAATGCCCGCTGAATAGAGGTAAGGAACGAGCTCATGATGCAACTTCGCATAGAGGCGATAGATGGCCGTTGCTTCTTCGCCATACATCCAGGGTCGATGCTCCCCGCGCCCTCCATTTTCCATGAGCGGGACGAGCGCACCAAACTGAGCCCAGCGGAGGAACACTCGCTGAGAGCGCTCGCCCCGACGATACCCACCGATGTCCGGACCAACCATTGAGAAGCCATGTTTGCTGGAGGCGAGCACATCGTCAAACGATTCCCGGAGACCGGCCCAACTGGGGTTCTGATCGCCTACCCAGGCGGCAGGATTCACCGAAACGGGCGCGTAGACCGTGCCGCTATCCACGGCTCGGGCAAAGGTAATGGCGTCTGGTCTGCGTTCGACCACGTAGCGATACATCGCCCGGTAGTACTCATCCCCGTACTCACGGTCCGTCTTCAGTCCTGCGGCCGTTTGAAATTGACCTGGCAGGTTTCCCTCAGGACTATCCACCTTCCACCCATCCACACCTGCCGCAAACGCTCGGTCCATCTGGGCATACCACCAGGTCACAGCCTCCGGATTGAAGAAATCAATCGCGGAGCCCTCGCCTTTGTCCCATCGGGTGACACGTCCTGGATCCACGAAGTAGCCCGCGGCCTGCGCCTCATCGTACAGCGCCGCTTTCCCGCGGCCCGGCCCATCGTCCGAGGTCACATTGATAAAGGGGGTCACCCAGAGGATCACTCGGATCTTCTTGGCGTGCAGCTCATCGACCAGTCCGGCAGGGTCTGGGTAATCGTCGTTGAACTGAAACGTGTTGTAGTTGGTCTGCCAGGGACTATCAATGATCACCACACCCGTGGGGATATCCCGCTGAATATAGCCATCAACCAGCTCACGCACGGCCTGAGCGGTGTTGACCTCGTCTTCCCAAACCCACGGTTCATACGCCCAGCGCGGGGTAAGCGGCGGACGAGGCTCCGCGCTGGATACTTGTCCCGCCTGAGGAACCAGGGAAGTTCGCTGAAGCGAGGTCGCGACATGAGGCCACATGAGTCCAAGCAGCAGGAGCGCCGGAATAATCAGCGTAATAAACGGGCTTGACATTGTGATGACGGCCGACCCCGGGCAGCGGATCAGTGTACCATGCGGTCCGCGCGCAGTTGAGAATGTCCGGCTTGATCGCGCTGCAACGTACTCTGGCTGGTGTCTGGATCGTGTGCAGGCATCAGCAACCGTCGCGACCAAACGCATACATCCGCCGGAGCCATTGCTTACGCAGGGCACCGCGTGGTGACTCTACGGAGCCAATGAGGCTCTCCTTGATAGGACCGATCCCGCTGAGCCTGAGCGTGTTCTGTTCTGGGTGGGGGCGAAAGTACCAGCGATACACGAACGCGGGCATCTGCATGGTGACAACAACGCGCGCCGATGTGCCTCTCAAAGCCTTTCGCTGCCTCAATGCGGCAAAAACCCCAAGTTTTGGCCTGGTCTGATATCGGGAAAGATGAACGCGGGCAAAAGGTCTGCTCCAGAGAACCCTTCAGGACCGCCGTCATCGCGCCATTCCACACAGGATAGATCGTCAGGAGATGATCGCATCTGGCAATTGCAGATTGAGCTTGCTGAATCGATTCTGGAGGAGCTTGCCACTCCAATTCATGAGCGCTGTGCAGGAGTGGGAAATTGAGCTTGGCTATCTCGATGACGCTGATCTCGTGGCCCGCCTCAGTAGCACCCTCCGCATAGGCGTTCGCCAGAGCGTGTCCGAAATGAAGTTCTCGTGGGTCGGGGTGCCCTTGAATGATGAGAATCCTCTTGGCTTCAGGCGGCATGATGGGTCGTCACCTCCGTTCGGACGCATCGCTCCTGTACATTGTGACTATGATCAGCTCGGTTCGACGTGGGATGGGTCGCGCTCATGGCCCCAATAGGCGAGGGACAGGATTGACGAGCGATCTCGGCGTGGAGCCTTTCTGGGAACAGGCTCCACAAGTACGTTGATTGATGGGAGCAGGTATGAACTACCTACAATGGCAACGTGTTTATGTCACCATCTTTGCTCTGGTGCTCAGTGCCCTCCCCTATCTGGCTTACGTTGGGTTTGCCTGGTATCGCTTCGGTCGGGTGCGCGCAGCAACGGGTGACGATCAAAGCGTCCTACTGGACCAGTTCATGCCTGAGTATGAGGTGGCTGAACGGCATGAGATCGCAGTGAACGCTTCAGCCGAGGTGACATTCGCGGCCGCCTGTCTGCTTGATCTACAAGCCTCGCCAGTTGTCCGAGCAATTTTCCTACTCCGCACAGTACCCGGACGTCTCCGAGGTGAGCCGTCGGTAAGCTTCCGCCGTGGCATTTTGGATGAGACCCTATCGTTGGGCTGGGGCATGCTCTCGAAGACACCCGGGCGCCAGGTGATTATGGGCGCCGTCACGCGTCCGTGGGACGAGAGTCCGGTGTTTCAGGCAGTTCCAGCTCACGAATTCGCCAGCTATGCCGAACCGGGCTACGCCAAGATCGTCTGGACGCTTGACGCGATACCGCGTGACGGCGGTGGCGCGGTCTTTCGCACAGAAACGAGGGTTCAGACAACTGATGCCGCGTCACGCAGCCGATTTCGACGGTATTGGGCGCTTCTTTCCCCGGGCATTCTGACTATTCGACACCAGGCACTCAGCCTGGTGAAAGAAGCGGCTGAGCGTGAGTCTGCTTTCGGCCTGCGGGACCCAAACGGTCGACTAAACGTGGCTCAGGGGTCCTCTGCGCACCAGTAGCGATCGCGTCCGGTGCTCTTGGCCTCGGCCAGCGCCGCCTCAGTGCGGCGGAGCCAGAGGTCAACCGGCTCGCTCTGGCCCACCTCGCTCAAGCCGACGGAGACCGTGAGACGCACAGTGCCATCGTCCACCGGTAGCGCGAGCTCTCGGATGTTGGTAAGCAGTCGCTCCGTGAGTTTGACGGCTTCGCGCTGGGGAGTCCCGGACATGAGTACGGCAAACTCGTCATCCTGCAATCGTGCGGCCACGTCGCTGCGTCGCGGAAACGTCCGCGCCAGGCAGTTTGCCACAGTCTGCAATACCTGGTCCCCCGTCTGACGCCCGTGGCCTTCATTGATTGTCTCGAGGCCATCGATGTCGATGAGCACAAGACTCGCAACCTGGCTGAATACCGATCGCAAGTAGACGATCTTTGAAAGATACTCTTCAAAGGCATGAGCATTGAAGAGCTCGGTCAGTTCATCCACTGAGCTTTCTCGTCGGACCTCATGCAGCTCTTCGGCCAGCTCTGAAACACGATCGCCGAGCATCTGGAGCTGCACCTGTTGCTGCACCTTGTGCTCCTGAAGCAAGCGCGTGAGATCCGAAATAGCCGATTCCACAGCTCGGCCAAGCGCTTCCGGCGATTCCGTGACCAGTGTGCCCTTGAGGTCGGCCAGACGATCAATCACGCGATCATCAAAGCCCTGGCCCTCCACAAGCGCTCGGCTCAACCCGTCTACAAAGCTCCAGATCGCCTCGCGCAGCCCGCCAACGGAGGCGGCTACGGCCTCATACTCCTGCTGGCGTGTCTCCGTGGCAAAGCGCCGCAGGCCGGTCCAATCGCGACGGCCGGGCGTTGCCGGACCGCCTTCCTGAGAAACGCCCGGTGGCGGTGTACAGAGTAAGGCGTGTCGAGCCCAGGCTTCGCTGGCATGACGGATGCGCTCAACTTCTTCATGGCGCGGTTCGAGACTATATCGTCCTGTGAGCCGCAGCAAGGCCGCCACGGAGTCCAGCGACTGATCAAAGTTGACAGTGTCCAGCGGTGATGGATCGCGAGCCTCCGGAGATCGCTCCTTCGCCACGGAATCGGAGGTACCTGACTTCAGCCACTTCATCATCGTCCGCACAGACTCCTCTGCGTTCTTTAGAAATCATCGGTCGGATCGGGTTGATGAAATAGGCCGGCCTGGCAAGATGGTTAAGTGAAGAACTAAGAGTGAAAGCAGCCAGTGCGGATGAGTCTGATTTGACCCCTGCCCCCCGTCCCGCCTCACTCTTAACTCTTCACTAAACCGTATTGGGCCGGCCGGCTGTCAGCACCGGAGCACTTCGGCGCAGTGTCAGTGCGTAAGAGACCCGCCTCCACGAGCTGAGACCCGTTCAGCTCATGCTCGTCTGTGACCCTGAAATGTACAGGGTGTTTTCGTTGTCCGAGAAGCTGGCCTTGTAAGGGAGGCAAGCGCCCACCGCGGTGGTGGCGGGTCTCCGTACCCGCCAGTGCCCGAGCCGTTGAC
>JBJXFJ010000071.1:0-7487 GCA_046154735.1 Chloroflexota bacterium
CCTCCGTGCGTGAACGGGGATACGGCCTCGGGACCCGCTCGCTGACGGTCGCGGCTCGGAGCCAGTATCCAGCACTGCTGCCGGTGCACGGGATTCCGGGAGGAGGGTCCGCACCCTCACGGGATGCGGCTCTGCTGGACTACGCACTCGCCGGTCAATGGATCGTCGATTTGAGTCAGGCCGTGGAGCGTGCCGCCAGCAGCCAGCAATGGACGAAGGACTTCCCTGCGAGTGCTCAGTGATTTTCCGCCATCATCGTGAGGCAGCCGTGGAGACATGCATTTACGGGTGCTGGAACGCCGTAGCGCGCACCGATGCGCACCACGGCGCCGTTCAGTGCGTCCACCTCAATCGCTCGGCCACGCTCCAGGTCTCGTTGCATCGATGATTTCATACCAGCAGGCGCATTGACCGCCGTGGCGTACGCCTGCTCCACGGCATTCTCCGTGATCTGCACACCGGCTGCGCGGCCTATGGCGGCCACTTCTTCAATTACCGCTCGGAATACCGCCGCGGACTCAGTGCATTGCATGATTGGGCCAATCGACTTCCCAGTCAGGCTGGTCATTCCTGCCATGGCACAAATGAACATGAACTTCAGCCAGAGAGTCTGCTTGATATCCTCTGCCCAAACCGCATCAATCTCAGCGGAACGAAGCTCCTCATGAATGCGTTGTGCGCGTACTGAGCGGTCACCGTTCAGCTCGCCAAAGACTAATCGGCAGAGACCGCTCATCTGGGCAATGACGCCCGGCTCGGCAATGGTGGACTCAATGTACGCAACGCCGCCCATCGCGTGGCCTGGCCCCAGCACCTCATCGAGAACGTCCTCGTTATCCACGCCGTTCTGCAGGGAGATCACCGCCGTCTCAGGGCCCATGATCGGCAGTAGCGACTCCGCCGCGGCCCTCGTGTCATAGCTCTTCACGCAGAACAGCACGAGGTCGGCTGCCCCAAGCTCGGCCGCATCTTTAGCCGCGCGCACTGCCAGGCTGAAGTCTCCGCTCCTGGCACTCTGAACACGGAGACCATGTTGCTGTAACGCGGTCAGGTGAGCGCCGCGCGCGACGAAGCCCACTTCCTGCCCGGCACGGGCCATCAGTCCGCCAAAATAACCACCTACCCCGCCAGTACCAAGCACGATTGTTCGCATCGCCGTTGAGTCCTCGTCTGCAAATTGGCCCGCCGCCGCCACTCACCACGGGGACTATACCGCGCGTTCACGCTATTCCTGATTTCGCGTGAAATGAAAACGAGCGAGGCGGGGGCCTCGCTCGTTCAATGGCGCATCATTGCGCCGGTTTCTACATCGCTTGCGCCGCCGCAACCCTTGGCTTGCGCCCAGGCCGTTGTCGGCCGAATGGAACAGAGGGATGGACCATGACCAGATTTGGCTGCTCCGCCAAGGTTGGCCCCCCACAACGGCCGCAACGTAGCGTCCGCGGAGGAAAGACGGCCCCCTCACCACCAAAAGGAAAGAATCGTGTGTACGGTCCGCCGAGGGGCCCTTCCAGGGTACCGACCGATTGGCCACAATGGTAGCACGACACTTCAGATCGCAGCATGCGCAGCGTATCCATATATCCCCCGCACGCCTTGCACTCCGTCGTCATGGCGTGGCTGCTCTTGACGGCATCGTACGGTCCCGAGATGAGCGCAGAATGAAACTTTCCTGAAATTCTGATAAAAGACTCTGGCGGTCTCCGTCCTTTCCCAACTTCATCGTGGATCGTTGATCGGGGGAGCTCGCAGCCAGATGAACGCTCAAAACGCAGGCCGTTCATGAGACTAGCTGACCAGCGCAAGCTGGGCCTCAACGGGCGCGGCAATGGCAGTGAGCGTCAGGGTCGCCGCTGTGCCATTATTTGGGGTGCTCTGAATGCGAATGGTGCCGCGATGCTCATCCGCGATCCAGCGGGCAATTGAGAGCCCCAATCCGGCCCCGTCCGTAGGGCGAGCGCGATCCCCACGAAAAAAGCGATCGAATACACGTGGGAGCTCATCGGTAGAGATCCCCACCCCCGTGTCACGTACGGCGACGCGCACGCGCTCCCCATCGAGTGAGGCACTCACCATGACCTGCCCACCGCCAGGGGTGTACTTCACCGCGTTATCCAGGAGAATGAGGAGAATCTGAGTCAAGCGGTCCGGATCGCCATTCACCCAGACTTCCCCAGGCACGTCCTCAAGCCGCACCGCCACGCCGTCGGACAAGAATCGAGCCTCCCGCACCGCGGACCGTAGCACGGGCACCAGATCCACTGGCCCAAGCTGCAGGTGAGCGCCGGCGTCAGCACGCGCCAGGAGGAGCAGATCATTCACTAATCGGCTCATACGCTCAACTTCAGACGAAAGGTCCCCCAGCGTCTCCTCGCGATCACGTGGCGAGAGATCGGTGACGCGTTGCAGCAGCCCCACGTTGCCACGAATAGCCGTTAGCGGGGTGCGGAGCTCATGGGAGGCGTCGGCGATGAACCTCCGTTGAGCATCCAGCGCGGCGCCAAGTCCGCGATTCGCGGACTCCAGCCGGCTGTAGGCATCCTGAAGCCGTTCCAACATCTGATTGAATGTCTCGGCAAGCCGACCAATCTGGTCACGGGCGCCCGAGTGCTCCACGCGACGATTGAAATCCTGCGACTCACCAATCGCCGCGGCCGCGGAGCTCAGGCGGTCAAGCGGCCGCAGAGCCGCACCACCCAGCATCCAACCGGCCAGTCCCGCAAGGCCGAGGCTGGCTGCGGCCACAATGAGCAAAGTGGATTGCAGATTTCCGAGCGCCTCCTCGATTGGCGCAAGCGATCGCCCAACCTGGAGCACGGCAATGGGTCGACCCTGCACGTACAGCGGGATACCGTAAATCCGGAGTGTTCGGCCCTCAACGGAAACGGTCTCGAAGATCGCCTGGCCGGTGTTCATCGTCTCAAGTGTCGCCGTACCCACTGGAAGCTCCGCTTCCGAGAGATTCAGTGAACGAGTGGTCACCTCGCCGGCCGCGCTGATCATCTGCACGAAGAGTGATGGCGCTCCAAAGACATCAAGGTGGGGGAGCACCGCCTGCCAGGCACCATCACTAGAAGCCTGAAAGACCACCATGTTGGAAACCACGTCACGCGCCTGGTCCACCAGGCCGTCATCCACCTCTCGCTCGAGTGTGCGGCTGAGCGTGGTGTACACCACGGCCGCGAAGCTGACGAGTGAAATGAATAGTACGCCCGAGTACCACAGCGTCAAACGCATTCGCACTGACAGTGCCGGAATTCGTGGCTCTATCACTGTGTAGCGTCCCGCAGTACGTAGCCTGCGTGTCGAACCGTGTGAATCAGTCGACCCAACCCTCCGATCTCGAGCTTTCGGCGTAGGCTACCAACCGTGACCTCGACAACGTTCGACTCCCCCTCAAAATCCCAGCCCCAGATCTCTTCAAGCAGCGCACGCTGCGAGACTACTCGCCGCGGGTGTCGCAAAAAGTAAACCAGAAGCTCAAATTCCTTATTCCGTAGGTCAATGCTCACCTGCCCACGGCCGGCCTGACGCGCAGCGGTGTCAGCCCAAAGGTCCGTGAAGCGGAGTAGCGGTCGCCCTTCGGATTCTCGCCGCCGGAGGAGCGCGCGCGCCCGCGCCAGAAGCTCCTCAAGGGCAAATGGCTTCACAAGATAATCGTCAGCGCCGCTATCCAGCCCTTTGACTCGATCCCGGATTCCGTCGCGTGCGGTCAGCATGAGCACGGGAACATCTCCGCCCGCCCGCAGGCGACGACAGACTTCCAAACCATCCAAGCCCGGAAGCATGACGTCAAGAATGACGAGATCGGCCGGGTTGTCTCGAGCAACGTCCAGCGCCTGAGTGCCGCTACCAGCGGTGTCCACCCGGTACCCTTCATAGGCCAGGGCCCGGCGCAAGAATGCCGTAATCTTGGGATCGTCATCGACCACAAGGACTCGAGGACGATTCACCACCACCGCCGCACTGTCCAGGGTCATTGATCTCACTCCCTCTGCTTCCAGAATCCTACCCCCGAGAGCATCAAGGGCGCGAGGATTTCAGGCTGAAGGCGGACCCGATTTGGGTGCAGGTTGCTTTGGATAGCACCGCATGAGCGGGATTGGTGAGAATCCGCCCAGTGAAGGTTCTGCTTCTCCGTTATGGCTTATAGGTGACGCCCTGGGGATTATCTCCCGCGTTCACCACCGCCACCTGAGCGTAGCTAGTCGTATCGATGACCACAACCTTCTTCGTCGACGACTGCGTTGCGACATAGATGCGCTGTCCGTCCACGCTAATCGCGATACCGTACGGGTTTCCAATGACGGGAATAGTGGCCAGCACTGAATTTGTACTGGTATCGATCACATTGACACTCGCACCGCTTTCCGTGGTCACATAGAGCCGATTGGAGGGACCATGCACGGCAAGTCGACGAGGAGTATTGCTCACGCAGATCTGCGTGAGCTGCGTCGTCGTATTCGCATTGAGTACCACCACTTTACCGTTTCCATTGTCAAGTCGGTTGGCAACATAGGCACGGTCGCCGCTTGAGCTGAACGTCACGCTATCAGGTGTCTCGATGCCCTGATTGAGGTCATAAGTCGCGATAACGGTGTACGGCCACGAGCTTAGCTGTATGACTGACACCGTATTGTCGATTGAGTTTGTCACATACAGCTCTTGGCCTCCGGGGCGAACACTGAGACCGGTGGGCCCGAGACCCACGCTGATGTCGCCAAGCACGGATGGCGGAGTACCTGGCAAGGCGCCCGTATCGATAACTGACACGGTACCATCATCGAAGTTTGAGACGAAGGCTCGCGCCCCGCTGGGTGTGAACGCAATGTCCTGTGGCTTGGCACCCACGGCCAGCGTGTCAACGACACTGAGTGACCCATGGTTGATCACGGACACGGTACCGTCGCCAATATTTCCCACGTAGACTTCCGCGCCACCGGGCCGCGCCGCGATGCCCTGCGGACCTGCGCCCACTGGAATCGTATTGGGGAGCGCCGTGATGTTATTTGGATTGAATATGTAGACCGCATTTCCAGTGAAACTGGTCACGTAAACACGCTCTGAGCCGGGCACCGAAATGGGCGTCGATGTCGCAGTAACGGACGTGGACGACGGCGTCGGTGTAATCGTTGCCAGCGGAGCACAAGGATCCGGCGTGGACGTTGGCGTGGCCACGGGGGTTCCACCGTTCGGGTCAGGGGTAGCAGTGGGCCCAAACGTCGGTGTGTTTGTGGGTGTCCGCGTTATCGTTGGGGTCAGGGTCATCGTTGGGGTGAACGTCATCGTCGGCGTTGCCGTGGGTGGAATGTAGGTCCCGGCACCGGCGAACTTTGTGACATCACCGCACGCATCCCGCACGGTGAACGTGACGGTGAATCCCTGACCCATGGTCTGCTTCTGCATGAGAAACGACCACGACTGAACGCCCGGATTGAAGTCCGCGTACGCGGGAATGGGTACAGCGGAGTTGTTCACCAGCACCGAGCCGTTTGTTACGCCAGTCCAGGTAATGCGCTGCACCACGTTTCCGCCCCCGACCGAAGCGACCATGACTTGCACTTCGGTAGGCTCCGTGCCCACATTCTGGGTGACCGTCGTGGATACGTTCACCTGAGGCGTGCACGCGGGTGGCAGAGTGGCAGTGGCGGTCAGTACGGGCGTCAAACTTGCCGTGGCCGTGGGCACGGGCGTCAGACTTGCCGTGGCAACGGGCGTCAGAGTTGCAGGGATGCTCATTCCAGCTCCGGCAAACTTTGCCACCTCACCACAATCATCGTGAACGCTGAAATGAGCAATGAAGGACTGTCCCATGGCGACCTTGCGCACACGAAACGACCAGCTTGGGGTCGTGGGGTTGAAATCTGCGTAGGCGGGAATCGGAATCGTCGAGTTTCCAATTAAGACCGTGCTATTTGAGACGCTAGCCCAGGACACGCGATGCAGTGTATTGCCGCTACTCCCTCCCGCCTGGAGCGTCACGAGCACTTCGACGGGCTCAGTGCCGGATGCCTCAACCACCGTCGTCACCGCCGATACAGCGGGAGTACAGTTCAGCGCGGACGGCGGATTGGCTGCACCACCTCGGATCAGCGGCGCTTGGGTTGCCTGGGCAATGGGCGGCGCGGCGCGGTCTGTCGAGCCGGGGGCCGCGCCCACTCCTCCGCGACCAGTAGCCTCGGCCAGCAGCATGCCGCCATCGGTGTCGGCCTGAAGTTCGAAAGCAAACACGCTTCCCGAAGAAGCGTTACTCGAGATAATGTGGACCAGGGGGTCCGAATTCCCAAGCGGACTCACTCGTGACGCGCCCGCTACGTTCTGGCTCAGGTCACCTGGCAGCTCAATTTGCGCGGCACTCTGCCCCGTGGGCAGCACCGCAAACGTCAAAATGAGCATGCTCAGCAGGGTAAGTCCCAGACGAGCGCCCCAAGTTCGAACGACGCTCGTCTGGAACACTGGTCTGGAGAAGGTCCTTTTAGTGCCAGAGGCCAGGAGGGGGGGGGAATCAGCGAGGCGCATTGCGAAGCGAGCCAGTCTGTACGCGAATATCAGAGTACTCACGCAATCAAATTGTGCATCCACTCTAAGAACGAGGCTCACAGGACTCTTGGGAGGGGCGGTCACCACCCAGATGGGTGATTCCTGTTCCGTGGGGCCACCCCGCACGGACTACGTTGCAGTCAAGGACGAGATGTCCGTATCGTGCGGGGCGCATATCGGCACAAGAGGTGACATGTGGCCCGCTGGCAGCAAGTGGTTTCGCTCTGTGGAGTGCTTCTAGCCTACCAAGTTCAGGTTCCCGGAGCATTCGCTGAGCGCTTTGAAGTGGACCGCGCTGACGATGACCCCGCGGCCTCCGCGTGCACGGCTGAAGTGAATGACTGCACGCTGCGGGGAGCGGTGCTGGCCGCGCATGCGGACATGACCCAGGCGCACACAATTGTGATACGTGAAGGTCAATATCTGCTGTCCCTGCGCGGGGCGGGTGAAGATGAGGCTGCAACCGGCGATCTGGATATCCGCACTGACGTCCAGATTATCGGAGCAGGCGCCCGGCAGACGGTTATCTTAAGCAGTCGCATCGATCCAATTACCGACGATCGCGTCTTTCACGTTCATGCAGGCGGCTCACTCACGCTCCGTGACCTTGCAGTACGCTCAGGTCGGAGCAACGGCGGTGGCGCGCTCAGAGCCGAACGGGATTCATCCGCACGGCTCGAGCGACTCATTGTGAGCGGAAATGAGGCGGTGGACGGCGGCGGAATCTTCATGGACGGGTCGCTCATTGCGACGGAATCAACAATCTCGGGAAATAGCGCCACGTCTGGAGGCGGCGGTCTCTACGTTGGCATGAACGCGGCGGGCATTGATCTGCGTCAGGTAACGATCAGCGAAAACTCGGCGGTCACCGGTGCCGGTGCGCTGATCGACGGTGGCGAGGCAATGCTTCGGCGGTCAACGATTGCCAGCAATCGTGCATCCGGAGC
>JBJXFJ010000075.1:0-5724 GCA_046154735.1 Chloroflexota bacterium
CGGAAGGGCCAGACCTTCTGGGTGCCCTTTGCGCGCAGCACACCCATCTTCTACTACAACAAGGACATGTGGGCAAAGGCAGGTCTGCCGGATCGCGGACCAAAAACCTGGGATGAGCTGACGCAGGAGTGGGCGCCCAAGCTCAAGGGGCTCGGTGAGAATATCTTTGCCCACCCGGGCGCGGCCAGCTACATCGCCTGGATCTTTCAAGGGGTCATCTGGCAATGGGGTGGCGAGTATTCCGACCCAGAGTTCAATATCAAACTCCAGGATCCCAGAGGTGTGGCTGCCGGCGAGTTCTATCGCGCCTCGATTCGAGATGGCTGGGCCGCGGCGGTCAAAGACCTTGATGCCGATTTCCGCACAGGTTCCGCCCTTTCCATCATCGGCTCCACGGCCGGCCTGGCCGGCCATGAAGGCGCGGCCAAATTCGCGGTGGGCACCTCATTCCTTCCAGAAGGACCGGCCGGCTTCGGCTGTTGCACCGGCGGAGCGGGCATGTCGATCCTGTCCAGCACGCCTGTTGAGAGGCAGCAGGCGGCCATGAAGTTCATCAACTATGCCACCGGCCCGGCCACGGCCACATGGTCGCAGAGCACCGGCTACATGCCAGTTCGCAAGTCAGCGATTAACGGCCCGGCGATGGCGGAGTGGTACAAACAGCACGCCAACTTCAAGACCGTTGTGGACCAACTTCCCAGAACACGGCCGCAGGACGCGGCACGTGTGTTCATTCCCAATGGCGATCAAATTATCGGGAAAGGCCTGGAGCGGATCACCATCACCCAGGAATCGCCAGAGGTCGTCTGGAAGGATGTGGCCGCCACGCTGGAGCGGGAAGCCCAGCCCGTGCTCCGATCCATCCAGGCACTCGGAGCGTAATGCAATCATGACACTCTCCACGGAGCGAATCCTACGCCTGGCGGACTGGATCGCCGCTGATGGCATGGCCGAGCCCGCTATTGGCCTGCTGGCCTTCGAGCATGCGATTCAGACGGCCGAGCTGGCCACCCGTGCCGGTGCAGATGACGAGCTCCTCGTTGCCGCGCTCCTGCACGACGTCGGTCACGCGGAGGGCGGTCATGAGCACGGACAGTGGGCACAGATTCATCTCGCGGAGTGGTTTAGCGACCGTACGTTGTGGCTCATTGAACATCACATCACCGCCAAGCGTTATGTCTGCACCGTAGAGCCGGAGTATCACGCACGCTTGAGCGTGGACTCACAGCAATCCTTACGTCTACAGGGAGGCACACTTCCCGCGGAAGAAGCCACGGTATTCAGCCAACACATCTGGTTTGACGACGCCATGCGTCTGCGTCGCTGGGACGACAGTGCCAAGCGTGGTGGCTGGTTACCGCGACGATTCGAGTCTTACTCCGAGCTGATCGAGTCGGAAATGGAACGTGTTGCCCGAGAGCAAGTAACCCCGAGGTCATAGTACTCAGCGAAGCCCATGTGCAGTGCTGCACATGGGCTTCACCACACTGAGTCTCGTCATCCGTGAACGTTGGTGCGCCTGACCAAACGGCTCACTGATGACCTTCCCAACTTATTTTCTCCACCGCAGCATCGGGGGACCATCAACCCGCGGACGCAAGGAGTCCATGACATCGCTGAGCCGGACATGGCTGAGCGTGGGATGCCTGAAGTGGGCTTCTCCATTGATCTCGTAGTGCTTCCGAACGCCCACGCGGGTCGCCGTCACCATTCCGGCGGCTTCCAGATCATGGAGCACGGCAATCACACGTCTCTCTGAGAGCCCGAGAGCGGCCGTGATTTGACGTATCGTCGCATCAGGCTCGGCCACCAGATAGAAGAGCACGTGACCGTGACTCGTGAGAAGTGTAAATTGATCGCTCATACCGAAATCCGACTCCGGATCGCCTCCCCACTAGCACTCCGTCGGATTCTACGTCACGGGATACCCTTCTGGATATGCTTCCTCGGTCAATGTACGAGTTCACGTCACGAGGGATGTTTACCGCAGAGACTCGGAGACCCAGAGAAAACGACGAAGTAACTCTGCGTCTCCGAGTCTCCGCGGTGAACATTCGTCCCCGGAGAATCTGAACACATACCGGTCAATGGGTCCTTGCCACTGGGGCAGATCCGGTGCGCACCGTTCCCTACACCCCTGGCTCAAGAGCGCTGACGGATGAGGCACCGGCAACCCCTTCCGTGCGCACAGCATCCACGAGCCGTCGTGGGGTTTCGGCTTCCTGGCGAGAGAGCCCGGTCACCATGAGAATGGCTGGCTCGTCCAGCGTCTCACGCTCCAGAAGCGCCGCAACCAGCGCGTCCAGGGTGGGCCGCCGAGCTCGGAGCTCCTCCAGGGCAATCTGATAGCAGTCATCGAGAATGACCCGGACTTCCGTATCCACCATGCGCGAGGTGGCCTCACTGAACGGGCGCGGCCCAGGACTTCCCCAGATGTCTGACTGCCCCAGAAATCCTTGATCACGCGGAGCCAGAGTGACCGGTCCTAGGCGCTCGCTCATCCCCCAACGGGTTACCATGGAGCGTGCCAGTGAAGTGGCCATCTCCATGTCGCTCTCGGAGCCGGTTGTGCGCGTTCCATAGACCAGCTCTTCCGCGGCCCGGCCGCCCAACGCACCCACGATGCGCGCCCGGAGATAGACCTCATCATAATTATGTCGATCGTCCTCCGGTCGCTGATAAGTGACCCCCAGGGCTTGCCCGCGCGGCGTGATTGTGACGCGGTTTACCGGGTCAGCGCCCTTCACCACGAGGCCGAGAATGGTGTGCCCGCCCTCGTGGTAGGCCACTTTTTCTCGGTCCGCCGGAGTGAGCACCAGGTCCCGCGCCGGCCCGAGGATAGCCTTCTCCAACGCGTCCATGAAGTCGCGCTGAAATACGTATTCAGCATCCCGTCGGGCCGCGCCAAGTGCGGCCTCGTTCACAAGGTTGCGCAGGTCTGCGCCCACCAGGCCCGGTGTGGCCTTGGCCAGCGACTCGAGATCCACATCTTTGGAGAGCGGAATCGTTCGGGTATGGACGCGGAGGATCGCCTCTCGGCCCTTCCGATCCGGCGGATGCACCACAACACGTCGGTCAAAGCGGCCCGGGCGCAAGAGCGCGGGGTCCAGGACGTCCGGACGGTTTGTGGCTGCTAGGATGATCACGCCCTCGCGTGAGCTAAAGCCGTCCATCTCAGTCAAAATCTGATTGAGTGTCTGCTCCTGCTCAGAATGAGCGCCGCTCATGAAGCCGCCGCCGCGCGCCCGACCGATCGCATCCAGCTCATCGACAAAGATGATTGCGGGAGCAGCCTCGCGCGCCTGGCGGAAGAGGTCGCGGACACGGCTGGCGCCCACACCCACCACCATTTCAACGAACTCTGACGCGCCCATACTGAAAAACGGAACCTCAGCCTCCCCGGCCACAGCGCGGGCCAACAAGGTTTTCCCAGTGCCAGGAGGTCCCACAAGCAGCACGCCCTTGGGCGCCGTTCCCCCGAGTCGCGTGTACTTTTGTGGATCTTTGAGGAAGTCCACGATCTCCACTAATTCACGCTCGGCCTCTTCAATGCCGGCGACATCTTGGAAGGTCACTTTTTGATTGTCTGTGCTCTGGTCATATCGCTTGGCGCGGCTCTGGCCCAGGCCCATGGCCCCGCCCAGCCCAGCCGAGGCACGCCGAGAAAGCCATAGAAACGCCCCAATCAGCAGGATAGTGGGGCCAAAGCTGAGCAACAGATTCATCCACCAGCTTCGCGGCTCCTCCAAGGGGCGTGCATTGATGACCACGCCGCTGTCAATGAGCAGTCGCTCAAGCCCCGGGTCCGCAAAGATCGGAATGTGGGTGGTGAAGTCCTTGGTCGAACGCGAGTCCGGAAGGCCTTCCGCTGGGTAGACCACGGGCTCTCGAAACGTGCCCTGAATGGTATCGCCGCGCGTGGTGACCTCCACCACGTTGCGCGTTTCCACCTGCGAACGGAACAGCGTATAGGGAATCTCAGGACGGTCGGCTTGGTCCGGCACGATCCGCGCAATGACAAAATAGTTGAAGAGGAGCAGGCCCAGAAATAACAGCCATGAGCGACGTGCCGAATGACTGGGCGCACGCTTGTTCCCATCAGTGGGATTGGTGGTGGCCGGCTCTGATCTCCGCCGGAAGATCTCAAAGATGGATCTGCGGCGTGGACCTGGCTCAGGTTGTCCCAGCGGTCGCTGATTTGCGGTCGAGACGCCAGCCGGCTTGGCGCCGTCGCCGCTCCCTGAGACAGGGTGAGGCGGCGCTACCGGTGGCGGCTGCCCGGGTGACTGATTGCCGTGTTCAAGACTCATGATTGTGCTCCGATGAATACTGATGAATGCACGGATTAGGCCTTAGGCACTGGCTTCGTTGCCGACGTCTGCATCGCCACGCCAATGCACGTTCCTAATATCGCGATAGTAACGGTGAGCGAGATCTCGATGGGGACCTTGACCAGGTCAGATACCAGCAGCTTCACTCCAGCCACAGCGAGGAGAATTCCCACGCCAAGGCGCACCATGCTGACACGGTTCAACGCCTCACCCAAAACAAAGTAGAGCGCGCGGAGTCCGAGGAGCGCCATACTGCTGGCAACACTCAGGACAAAGACGTCGCGACTGACACTCATGAGGGCGGGAATTTCATCGAGCATGAAGAACGCGCTCAAGCATTCGAGTGAGACGAGAGCAAGGAGAAGTGGAGTGGCCATCCATTGGCCCTGCACGCGTACGAAAAAAGTGGCCGAGCTGGTTCGAGTCACGCGTGGGAAGACATGCCGCGTCAACGTTACAAGTCGATCCGCATCCACCCTAAGCTTCGGCGGGGCACGAAATTTATGCATCATTTTGATTCCCAGCACGATCAATGCAATTCCAAAGATGTAGATCAGCCCGTGTACCGCATTGACAAGCGAATCCCCGAGTCCCAAAAGCGCGATTCGTAACGGAAGTCCAAGCACCGAGCCCCAGAACAGCACGCGATACTGCACCACTGCACTCAGCTGGAACGCATTGAACACCGCTGCAAATACAAAAAGTTGATCCATATTGAAGCTCTTGAGGTAAGCGGCCAGGTACTCACCCACTATGGTAGGTCCGCGCCAGAACCAGAAAATGAGCCCAGGAGTGAGGCCCAGCGCTATCCAGCACAACGCCCAGCCGAGCGCCTCGTGCGGCTCCACTCCCTGATCATGCCGACGAAGCACGGAGAGATCAACCCAGAGTGCGACGCCTAGGGTAGTTGTCAGCAGTACCCAAGGAAGTACATCAGAGAGCACCACAACGGCTCCGTTCGCGTGATTGGCTACTACTCGATCGATGGAGCACTGATGCACTCAATAGCCGCGAATGCGGGACCCTCCAGACACTTTCCCGGCTGCGCGGAATTGCTTTGGGGCATTCGATCCTCGCTTACCATACCTTTCATGATACTGGGAGGCGAATCGCACCGAGGCATTTCTCAAGTTCTGGTAACCTCCGTCATCTACAACCAGCTTCAACCGGTGACTCACTAGTGCAAAGGAGCGGACGTTGCACGGTGGATAGCGGGGGGGTGTCGGGCACCACTCCAGAGCTCCCGAGCTACAGCCGCCAAGTTGTACTCGCGCCCGGGCAGACAAGGTCTGTGGGGCTCTTCCGCCACCGGTGGTGTCGGGCATCTTGCCCGACAGTCACGAACCGACCGCACGGCGACGAGCGGGAACGCACCTTACTGTCGGGCAAGATG
>JBJXFJ010000076.1:0-4499 GCA_046154735.1 Chloroflexota bacterium
CATCTTGCCCGACACCACCGGTTAACCACCGAGCCTCATCCGCCGCCACCGGACCATGGACGCCTCGCCTGACGAGTGATCCTGCACTAGTGGGTCAGTTGACACGAGTATCGCCATTGGGCCGTCCGGAGCGCGGGCGTCTCGCCCGTCCCGATCAGCATGCGGGGTGATCCGGTCGGGACGGGCGAGACGCCCGCGCTCCGGACGGCGGATCCGTCTTCAATGGTCCTGAACGTGACAACTGACCCACTAGGACCACGGACGGTTTCGTCACCCTCTCATATGGCTCAGTGCAGCCGTCTGTCGCTCCCGCGCTTGAACGCGGGCGGAAGGAAAATGCCCAGGAGGGCAACAAAGAGTACGACCAGCGCTGGGTCCAGAACGAACACTTCGGCCAAACGCACGGTTCGCTCCGATGGCACTTGGCCAGCAGGCGGCAGCACAAGCGCCTCGGCAACCTCGTCAGCCAAGATGCTCGCGTCGCTATCAACTGCCGCTACGAACGCGAGAGGCTCCAGTCGCGGCGCGGCGATGATGTCAAGCAGGGTCATCGCCAATGCGTCCGCATTCACGGTGGGCAGTTCTTGATCGCCGGGCACCTGACCAATAATCCCCTCTGAAATGTCGGACTGGACAGCCGAGGCATCCGACTCTGTAGTTGGAGCGCTGTCTGGGCTTGGGCGCGCATCGGCACGGCGGCGCACCCAGTCAGGTATCTGCGCATCTCCGTCTGACGCTAACGCGAGCGCGTGCCCGGGAATGGTGCTGAATACCCAAGCCCGTTCCAGGTCCGGCCCGCTGATGAGCAGGCCGTAACCCGCGTTGGAGCCAAAAGCCGGGTCGTTATAAATGAAATCATCGCCACTCAAGCCGGTGATGACCACGTAATGATCAGTGTCAAAACGTGAATTGCCATTACCCGGAAGGCTCTGATAGCGAGTCAGGGTAATCACGGGGTGCCCCTGGGCCACGTGTTGACGAACAAGGTTGAGGTCCCAGGTACGGTAGCCCCGAGCACTATACAGATCCAGCGTGCGTAGGCCGGCTTCACGCGCAACCCGGGCAATGTGATCCAAACTTGTGCCCGCGTCAGAGTCGAGGTTGCCGGAGATGAAATTTACGTACTCGCGGATGCCATGCGGATCCAGACTGATGCCAAACGCGCCCATGGCCATGGCCAGAGACGCCGGACCGCAGTTCACCTGGCTGAAGTACGTGCCGTCCATCTGCGTGCGGAAGGGCACACCCAGCCACACGGTCGCACCATTCTCCCAGCGCTTTGCCGCGGCTAATCGGTTGTTGCCGGCGGCGTAGCGCAGCGGCTCCAGGCTGGCCGCGCGCAGTTGGACGCTGCCATCCGGAATACCTCCGCGGCCACCCACGGCCGTGGGTGATGGTGAGGGGATGATGATGGGCGCGGGGCTGCCAACGGCTCGCGCGCCTGAATCGAGCGCGGCCTGCATGGGCCGTGAATCGTCACCCGCGGTCTGGGGCGAGCTAGCGGCCAGGGGACGCTGAACGAGACTTGCCGACGCGGGAGTGGGTGTGACGGTGGGTGTGGCGGTGGCCCGAGCCGTGGCCGTTGGCACGGCGGTGGGGATGATGGCCGCGATGCCGAAATCAATGACGCGATTGGCGTTGCGGCCATCCACGCGCACGCTGAGGGTCAGCGGTGTGGTGAGCTGATGCCCATTGGGCGGGACCACGCTTACGGTGTACTGGCCGGCGGCTAGCTCGTCAAAGCTATACCCGCCTTTGGCATCAGAGACGCCGCGCCTGATGCCCTTGGGTCCCGAGAGCGCAACGTGAACCCCGCGCAGGCCGGGCTCACCCGCCGGTCTACCATCACGATCTCGATCAAAATAGATCGTTCCACCAATGATGCTCTTTTCATCAGCCGCCAGCGCGACCGACGGCGTCAGGGCAAGCGCAACATACAGAAGCGAGATGAGGAAAAATGGAAAGAATTGCACGAGATGATAGTGATGGAGCACGCGAGTGAGTGTGAACCGATGGAATCTCGCGACACTCGGATGTCGCGGACCAGTCGCCGCGCGGAACGACCGAACGATATCACGATCAATCAACTTGCTACACGGGACTCCTGAGCGAGGGTTTGTGGATCAGCGTCTCGGGAATTACGAAGAACTTGCAGTGGATTCCACTCGTATAACGGACGAGCTGCCATTGCGCGGTACGGCCATCATCGGCAAACACAGCCGAAACTCTGTACCCATGGTCAGATCGCTCACGGCCGTCAGGGTGCCTCCCTGGGCCTGAGCGATCTCGCGGGAGATAGCGAGCCCCAGCCCACTGCCGGAGGCATTGTTCGCGCGTGACCTATCCACCCGGTAGAAGCGCTCAAAGATGCGCGGGAGCTCCTCCGGAGGGATGTACGAGTCGGTGTTGTGCACGGCCAGCATGGCCTGACGGCCGGATGAGCTATTCACCGGCTGAGCTCGAATGGTGATCTGCCCACCCGCCGGGGTGCATCGGAGTGCATTGCTTAACAAGTTATCCAGCACCTGGTCAACGCGGCGCTCATCAGCCGCGGCCGGCGGTGTGGGAGTGAGATCCAGCTCCAACCGAACGGCGTGCTCAGCAGCTTGTACCGCAATGCGCTGTTGCGCGCGCGCGGCCAGCCCATCCAGATTTACGGGGCGGATCTCCAGGCTGGTCTGGCCTGACTCGATCCGTGAGAGCTCCAGCAGATCCTCCACCATGGTGCGCATCCGTTCAGACTCGTCGAAGATAATGCGGCCGGCCTGGGCGGCGCCCTCCGGCCCACGGACCGCGCCATCTACCAGAGCCTGGGCGAAGCCCTGCACGGAGGTGAGCGGAGTACGCAGGTCATGCGAGACGTTGGCGACAAAATCACGCAGAGTGCGCTGTGAATGGGACACCTCGTGCGCCATCGTGTTGAAGGAGCGTGCAAGGCGGGCAAGCTCATCCTCACCCCGGGCGGGAATTTCTTGATCATAGCGGCCCCGGGCAATCTCCTCAGTTGCTCGAGTCATTGCCGCCAGTGGCCCAGCAATGGACCCAGCGAGCATCCATGACACGCCTACAGAGACAATAAGCGCGATAGCCGCAACCGTGGCGAGCCGGGGCGCCATATCCAGCCACGCGGAGGTGAGGCTCTGCTGGTGAGTGACCAGTCCCAGTGCCAACTGGGGTCGATCCCGGACGGCCGGCTGCACGGTGGCAAAGAGCGGCGTGACCACCACAAAGATCAGGTCGTCTTGACCGGCGAACGCGGCCACCCGCATCCTTCTGATCGGGCCCGTGCGTGCCGCCGATGAAAGGTCAATACGGCGGCCCACCAGACGATCTTCCGTATCGAACATGATGACGCCCTGAGGGCTAAGCAGTACCAGGCCCATATCCAGCTCGTCGGAGGATCGGCGGAGATAGTCGGAGATATCGTCACGATTCATGCCCGAGAGCTCACCCTGACGAATCTGACCTTGAAGGACCGTGGCCAACCCTGCCAGCCGATCCATCTCCCGCTGAGCCTGGTAGTCGCGCAAGATGTAGACAAAGCCCGATCCCACGAGCGCGAGTGTCAAAAAGATAATGACCGCGAACGCGAGAATGAGGCGGGTGCGGAGGCTGCTAGAGTGGAACATGGAGAGGAGGGACGAATTTCGAGCTCTGTCTTGACGACTGAAAGCTGATAGCCTCCACCTCACTCGCCATTTGGAGTGGCCTCCACCAGCTTGTAGCCCACGCCGCGGGCGGTTTGAATCCTGACCCCACTGCCAGACAGTTTCTCGCGTAGCCAGGTGACGTGGACATCGATCGTGCGCGAGTCACCAAAATATTCATAACCCCAGGCCTGTTGGAGCAGGCGCACACGGGGGAACACGATTCCCGGGGCGCTGGCCAGGAGCGCCAGCAGCTCAAACTCTTTGGGCCGCAGGGCAAGCACGCGGCCGCCCAGATGCACTTCACGTCGATCAAGGTCCACACGTAGGTCTGCCAGGGTGAGTACGCGGGTAGGTACCTGAGTCGAGCTTGTGCGCCGCAGCACTGATTTCACCCGGGCAACCAGCTCACGCGGGTTGAAGGGTTTGGTGATGTAGTCATCGGCGCCCAGCTCCAGCCCTACCACCTTGTCCACATCGTCCGCGCGGGCCGTCAGGAAGATGATCGGCACATTGCTCTCGCGTCTGAGCGCGCGGCACACCTCCCAGCCATCCATCTCCGGCATCATCAGATCCAGAAGTATCAGGCTTGGAGAGTTGGCGCGCGCCTTCTCCAGCGCTTCCCGTCCGTTGGCTGCCGTTTCCACCTGAAAGCCGTCGTTGGTCAGATAGAGTCGGGCTAGCTCCTGAATGTTGCGCTCATCGTCTGCAACAAGAACTACCGCCCCGGCCATCGATCACCCCCTCGGCTTCCGTCGTTATCCGGCGCGCGGTTACGCGCCCGAGCAATACGCGCGGCAATCAGCTCGCCGTAGAGCACCCAGATGATGAGCATGGCAACAATGAGCAGCA
>JBJXFJ010000090.1:0-4374 GCA_046154735.1 Chloroflexota bacterium
CCTGCTGAGGTGGGCGCAATGTTGCACCGTGAAGACAATGAGCTGATGTGTCGAGTGGGGCCGGGGACGGCCATGGGCGAAACGCTGCGCCAGTACTGGATGCCAATTCTGCTCTCCTCCGAACTGCCCGGGCCTGACTGCCCGCCGGAGCGTCTCAAGCTGCTGGGCGAGCAGCTCATTGCCTTCCGTGATACGGATGGCGAGGTTGGCCTGATGGCGGAGAATTGCCCGCATCGCGGCGCGTCGATGTTCTTTGGCCGCAATGAGGAGAACGGCCTGCGGTGCGTGTACCACGGCTGGAAGTTTGATCGCTCCGGCACCTGTACCGATATGCCCAATGAGCCGCCGGAGAGTAACTTCAAGCACAAGGTCAAGATCCAGACCTACCGCACTGCCGAGCGGAACGGCGTCATCTGGGCGTACCTGGGCAATCGCGCAACGCCGCCGGAGCTGCCCTCCCTGGAGTGGAATCTGCTCCCAGCCGAGCAGCGCTACATCTCCAAGCGCTATGAGCAGTGCAACTGGGCACAAGGACTGGAGGGCGGCATTGATTCCAGCCACTCCGGCTTCCTGCATATGCGCCTGCACCGTGAGGATGACCTGGGCACCGCGCAAGAGAAAGGCCTGGACTACAAGCGCAAAGACAAGCATCCGCACTTTGAAGTGGTGGATACCAACTACGGCGTCCTGGTGGGCGCCCGCCGCGCGGCGGAAGAGGATTCCTGGTACTGGCGCATCACCCAGTTTCTGATGCCGTTCTACACCATGATCCCGTCCTATGGTGAGAGCCCGGTCATTGGTGGCCATGCCTGGGTGCCGATTGATGATGAGAACACCATGGCCTGGAGCATAAGCTGGCACCCCACCCGCGCACTGACCCAGGATGAGCTGACCCGCATGCAGACCTATCCTGGCAGCGGCATCCACGTGGGTGAGAACGGCTACGCCGACCCCATCGCCACCATCCCCCAGAGCCGCTGGATGCCGCGGGCCAACAAGGACAACGACTACGAGCGCGACCATGAGCTAGAGCACACCTATCTGTTCTGCGGCATTCCCAACCTGGGCATGCAAGACCAGGCCATGCAGGAGAGCATGGGGCCCATCTACGATCGGAGCAAGGAGCGCCTGGGCACCAGCGACACCGGCATCATCCAGGTGCGCCGCCGCTGGCTCAAAGCCGCCCGCGAGCTCCGTGACAACGGCACCGTACCCACCGGAGTGGAAGTGCCAGAGGCCTACCGCGTGCGCAGCGCCGGTGTGGTCCTCCCGCGCACCGTCACCTGGGTAGAAGGCGCGCACGAGTTTCTCCAGGCCACGCCGGGAGTGCATCACGCCTCGGCGTAAGATCTATCAGTACGTTCGACACACACAGGGCCGCCCCAAGGGGCGGCCCTGTGAGGCTCTCAGGCCGATTCTCAGTCAGGCTGCAGGACCTGTGCGAGCTCGCTGCATCTGACGATCCGAATCGTCTTATATGGATCCAGCACCGGCAGATCGTTGTCTTCGCTGACAAGGTAGTCGGCGTGAGCCGCCATGGCTGTTGTGCTCGGGGACCAGATGCCATGAGCAGACCCCGGCGCTGTTCACCACGTTCCGATTAACACCTATTTCTATGCTATGATCGTTACTAGCATACAGAGGTTATTTCAGGACTGAGGGCATGCCAGTGAAAGTCGTGAACGTGACGGAAGTGCGCCAGGATGCCACTCGTGTCATCCGCGAGGCACAAGAGTCAGGTGAGCCTGTGCTCGTGGTGCAGCGCTCCCGCCCGGCGGCCTACGTTGTGTCCGCTGAGCGATTCGACGCGCTGCAGGCTGAGCTCCACGACCTGCGTCGCCGTGAGATCATTCGGGACGTTCGCGAGGCGGAGATTGAGGCCGCCTCGGGAAGCCTTCCGACCTATGACGATGTGCATGCGCTCATGGATGACCTCGAATCTGCTGAGCCGCCTACGCCGTGAAGCTCGCGGTCACGTCGCCATTTCGGCGACGTGTGAAAAAGCTCACCCCGGTTGAACGAACTGCGCTGAGCCGAGCGCTGCAACGCTTTCAGGCTGATCCCTTTGACCCACGACTCCGTACGCACAAGCTCACGGGCGAGCTGAGTGGTTATTGGTCTTTCTCGGTGCTCTACGATCTGCGAGTGGTTTGCCGCATTGACGCTGCTGTTGCAACGCTTATCTCGATCGGGAGTCATAACGACGTGTACTGACCATTCTCATCGGCTCTTCTCAGCTAGACATTTCAGAGACCCAGAACTAAAGAGAACGAGTGCAGATGCACTCTCCGTCTCGGCGTCTTCTCGGTGCATCACCTCTCCCGGCACCTGAGCCCCACGACTTCTGAAGAGTTACAACAGCGCCTGTTACTAGCCAAATATCCCCGTGAGGAGTACGCTAAGCAGCAAGCCAAGCACACACCTGCCCGTGGCGATGACGCCGGGCGGAGGAGGTTTCTGTGGCGAGAGACGGCTTCTTGATCATGGACAGCGATATGCACGTGATGGAGCCGCCAGATCTCTGGCAGCGCTACATCTCGGATGAGTTCCGCTCCCGGGCGCCCATTGGGCGCACCTCGGAGAACGTGCGCGATCTCGGGATTATCTTCCCGGACGACGATCCGGCCGCTCCGGCCGGGGGTACCCCGCACCGCGGCCGCAACTACGAGCGCAATCAGAAACTGTACGCGGACCATTCTCGCCGTGGCTGGACCGGTGAGGTGCAGCTCGAGGCGATGGATGCCGAGGGGCTGGATGTGGCCATCCTGTTCCCCAGCCGGGGGCTCAGCGTGCTGACGCATCCCAATCAAGATCCGCGTTACGCGGCCGCCATTGCACGCGCCTATAACGACTGGATGCATGACCTGTGTGAGACGGACCCGCGCCGGCTCATTGGCGCGGGCATGCTCTCCGTTTACGATATTCCAAGCGCGGTAGAGGAAGTGCATCGCTGCGTGGAGGACCTGGGTTTTAAGGCAGTGTTTCTGCGGTCCAACGTGGTGACCGGCAAACAGTGGTTTGACCCCTATTACGAGCCGCTCTGGAATGCGCTGGAAAAGCTGGATATCCCGCTGGGCTTCCATGAGGCTTCCGGCTCACGCTCCCGTCAGGTGGGTGAGCAGTTTGCCGAGCGGTTCGGCATTCGCAGAATCTACTCCCAGCCGGGTGAGCAGATGCTGGCCATGGGCGCATTCATTGGCGGTGGCGTGCTGGAGCGGCATCCCAAACTCAAGGTGGCCTTCCTGGAGGCCAATTGCTCCTGGGTGCCGTGGCTGGTCTGGCGCATGGATGAGAGCTATGAGCTAGAGGGTGACCTCTTTATGCCCGATCTTTCCATGGAGCCCAGCAAGTACTTCAAGCGCCAGTGCTTCGTCTCCGTGGAGCCTGATGAAACGCCGGTGCGCTACATGATCGAGGAGTTCGGCAGCGATCAGCTCGTCTTCTCCACCGACTATCCGCACGGCGACTCGCGCTATCCCAATGCCACCAATGCATTCCTGGAATTGCCCATTACGGATGAGGATAAGCGGAAGATCCTCTGGGACAACTGCGCCAGCTTCTATCACGTGACCGAGGCGCCGGCCACTGCAACCGCGGCACGCTAGGACGGAGTACTAAGTGATGGGTAATGGGTGCGAAACTCATCACGCATCACCCATCACTCCGTTGAAGGAGGAATCTATGACCACTCAAGTGCGTACTGAGAGCGCCTTGGACCGATTTGTTCGCCAGACCCGAGACCTGTTTGGCCGGGAGCCGGATCTCGATAAGCGTTGGGCGGCGCTGGAGCCAATGTTATCCGAGCTGCTGGCGGACCCAGAGGTCATTGAGGCCTCGCGAAGCTGGCCGGACTGTGTTCCGGCGGACGGCCGCGCGGAAAACCTGATCTTCTATGAGGATCCAGACTTCAAGTTCGCCATCAATGGATTAGTTGGCAGCGCAGAGCGTGCAGGCGGCAATCCCAGAATTCACGATCACGCGCACATCTACACGCTGTATGGTCTCATGGATGGACACCAGCGCATCGAGCGATTTGAGCGCCTGGACGATCGATCGCGGCCGGATTATGCCGAGATTCGAGAGATCAGCAGCACCATCTGCGGGCCGGGCGAGATTGACCTGGTGCCACCGTATGAGATTCATCGCGAGATCGGCATTGGTGAGCGCACCGTGGCCGTGATTATCCGCAGTGAGAAGAGCGGCGGCTTCAATCAAGGTCGCTACGTGCCGGGGACCAACCAGTACTACGAGAGCCTGGGCCCCCGCCAAACCCCGTGGGAGATGCTGCCCCGGAAATAGGTGGCGCCGCCCGAATTCTCCCCGGCGCCCTGGGATGCCGTGCGGGCGACCGCCAGTCGCCCCTACGAGTGACCG
>JBJXFJ010000117.1:0-7547 GCA_046154735.1 Chloroflexota bacterium
CGGGAGGCGTGAGGCGGGAACCGCGAAGCGCGAGTCGCAAGGCGCGAGGAGCGAGGCGCGAGGCGCGAGGCGCGAGGCGCGAGGCGCGAGGCGCGAGGCGCGAGGCGCGAGGCGCGAAGCGCGAGGCGGGAGGCGGGAGGCGGGAGGCGGGAGGCGGGAGGCGGCAGGTGGCAGGCGGCAGGCGCGAGGCGGGAGGCAGGAGGCGGAAGGCGGGAGGCGTGAGGCGGGAGGCGGGAGGCGGGAGGCGGGAGGCGAGAGGCGGGAGGCGAGAGGCGGGAGGCGGGAGGCGAGAGGCGGGAGGCGAGAGGCGAGAGGCGAGAGGCGAGGGGCGAGGGGCGAGGGGCGAGGGGCGAGAGGCGAGAGGCGAGGGGCGAGGGGCGAGGGGCGCCGGGCGAGCGGGGAGAGGCGAGGAGCGAGGGGCGACATTGCGGATCGGTGCCCTGCTCACTCCTGGGGACGTGGTCTGGAGCTGTGGGTCATGCCATTTCGTCTCGTAGTATTCACCTGTGGACATCATCATTCATGGGATTAGCCAGGCGATCCAGCTTTTGCTCCGCGGCGACCCGGAGATCCTCCGGGTTGCCGGGCTCTCACTGCTGGTTTCTGGGAGCGCTACACTCCTGTGTCTCCTCATCGGCGTACCCCTCGGCGCATTGCTGGCACTGAGCCGGTTTCCTGGTCGAAACATCTGCCTGACGCTGGCGAACGCCGGCATGGGGCTCCCGCCGGTGGTGGTTGGCCTGTTTGTCAGCATTCTTCTGTGGCGCACGGGCCCGCTGGGACAATGGCGGCTGCTTTATACGCCCACGGCCATTGTGATCGCGCAATGCGCCATTGCCCTGCCCATTGTCATTGGCCTGACAACGGCGGCCATCCAGCAGCTCAATCCCAGATTGCGCCTACAGATTCTGGCGTTGGGCGCTTCCAGATGGCAGATGCTGTGGCTCCTGCTGCGCGAGGCCCGGCTCCCGCTGCTGGCCGTGGCGATGGCTGGCTTTGGTGCGGTGATCTCAGAGGTCGGCGCGGCCATCATGGTAGGGGGCAACATTCCCGGGCAGACTCGCGTGCTCACCACGGCCACGGTGCTGGAGGTGAGCCGAGGTGAGTTCGCGGCCGCCATGGCGCTGTCCATCATCTTGCTGGTTCTGGTTGCGAGCGTGAATCTCGCCCTCACCTGGATCCAGCAGCGCGGACGACCTCTGTGAGCGGGCCGGCAGCAATCGTGGGTCACTTTACACGCTGGGGACCACTGGTGCAGGTACCCCGCCGGAGCGCGGGCGTCTCGCCCGTCCCGACTGGAGCGCTCTGTTGCCTCATCGGGACGGGCGAGACGCCCAATACGGTTGAGTTAAGAATTAAGAGTGAAGAGTGAGGACAGACAGATGAGGAGCGGAGGAAACACTCGTCCGCACTGGCTGCTCGCACTCTTCACTCTCCACTCTTCACTCAACCGTATTGGGCAGAGACGCCTGTCCCACCGGGACGGCCTTGTTTATGACCACTGAGCCGCTGGTGAGTCTGCGCGATGTGCAGGTGCAGCGCGGGTCACACACGCTGCTCAACATTCCGCTCCTGGATGTGCATCGCGGGGAGCTGCTGGGCATCATTGGCCCCAATGGAGCGGGCAAGACCACCCTGGCTACCGTGCTCGGTCTCCTGGAGCGCCCCTCACGGGGTGAGGTTAGCTTTGATGGTCGACCGGTCTCCCAGCACGGCGTTCTGCTGCCGCTGCGGCGGCGCACGGCCATGGTACTTCAGGAGCCGCTGCTCTTTGACACGACGGTGTTTGAGAACGTGGCCACCGGGCTCCGCTTTCGTGGCGTCTCCAAGCTCCAGATCCAAACCCGTGTCCATGGCTGGCTGGGTAAACTCGGCATTGCCCACCTGGCGGAGCGCGCCGCCCGCACACTCTCTGGAGGTGAGGCGCAGCGCACCAGTCTGGCGCGCGCGCTGGTGTTGGATCCGGAGCTGCTCATTTTAGATGAGCCGTTCCGAGGGCTGGATCCTCCCTCCCGTGAGGAGATCCTGGCGGACACGCTCCCGCACCTGCGGTCAGGCATGACCACGGTACTCATCAGCCATGATCACGAGGAGGCCTTCACTCTGTGCGATAGGCTGGGCGTGCTCATCTCTGGCCGAGTCATGCAGCTTGATGGGCCGCTTGAGGTGTTAGAGAAGCCGGCCACGGCTGAGGTGGAACGCTTCATCCGTGCCCAGCGGCGGCGAGCAGGCTTCGCTGACTCGCATGCCCACTTCGGCGCTGTTGCTTCAGTGTGACCCACCCCGCTCCGCGCCCCGGCTACCAGGCGATCGCCCAGGAGATTCGTGCTGAGATCGCCCGTGGCGAGCGCCAACCCGGCCAGCGACTGCCCTCCGTGCGCATGATGGCCGCATCCCTGGGAGTCAATGTGAACACCGTGGCTCGGGCCTATGCGGAGCTCGCGCGCGATGGCACCATTGAGTCGAATCGCGGCGGCGGTTCGTTTGTCCGGGCCACTGCCAGTGATGCGCTGATCGCCGAGCGGCGCGCTGAGCAGCTTCGCGCGATTATGGCCGAGGCGGTGCTTCGCTCGCTGAGTTTGGGCCACACCGAGGATGAGGTGGAGCGCGCTGTCCACGCGCAGCTTGAAGCGTGGCACACGGCAGCGGTGCAGCACGCCCGGCCAGCCCATCGGCCTAGACCCGGCCTCATCCAATTTGCCGGCAGTCACGATCTCGCGCTTGAGCTGCTGGCTACAAGACTGCGCCACGCCACGCCACCCGTGGACCTGCAACTTACATTTACTGGCAGCACCGCCGGCCTGATGGCGCTGCTGCTAGGTCAAGCTCAGATTGCCGGCTGTCACGTTGGCGGGCAAGAAGGTGGGGATGATGCCGCGACACAGATCCAGCGCATGCTCCCCGGCCAGCGGCTCGTACTGGTGACGCTGGCCCATCGTCAGCAAGGGCTCATAGTGCCGCCGGGAAACCCGCGCCACATTGAATCCATCCGTGACCTGGCCGAGGCAAACATTCTGGTGGCATTGCGCCAGGCCGGTTCAGGCACCCGCCTGCTGCTGGACCGAACACTGGCCCTGGAGGGCCTCAGCCTGACACTGGCGGAACATCCCGTGTTTGCCACGCACGCCGCCGTGGCCGCGGCGATCGCTGAGGGGACAGCCAATGCCGGATTGGGCATCCTCGCGGCCGCGCGCACCTACGGTCTAGACTTCGTCCCCCTCACCTGGGAGCGGTATGAATTGGTGATCCCGGCGGAGCTCATGGAGCATCAGCCGATCATGCTGCTGCTGGAAACGCTCCGCTCAGAGACGTTCCGTCTGGTGATGGATTCGCTTGGTGGCTATGACACCAGCGTCACCGGGGAGCAGAAGGTGCTGGAGTAATTGGTACTGCGCAATTGGATTGAGGATGTGGCGCATTCTTTATGAGAGATTGGCGCTCATCATCCCAGCAACGCGTTCCCCGAGTGCAATGGAGTAGTTCTGGCCGCGATCCTGCGGGTAGACGTGCCCCATGTTTGCCAGCCAAACACCTTCCAGCGGCGTGCGATGCGGCGCCAGGTATCGCGGATAGCCCACCCGTACGATGGGCTGCGCATAATGCGCTGAAAACGAGTGGACCTGCTTCACCCAGGAGGAATCAAACGTCGGGTTGATGCGCTGGATGTGCGGCAGGTAGCGCTCCAGGATCTGCTGAGGCTCAAGGCTGAAGAGCTCGTGCTTCGGCGGCAGATAATTGCCCAGGTAGACCAGGTGGGAGCCGCCGTAATCCTCAGGCGGCATGATGTTGGTGTGCTCCACCAGCGCAAGAAATGGGTAGCCAGGATCATTGACGTTCAGCCAATAGCTGGCCTGAAGCTGCCGATCCAGCTCAAGTACCAGACAGTGAGCGGAGTAATGTTCGATCGATGACTCGTAGCGCGCCCGATAGTCGTCCGGTAGTCCTGGGCTGAGCTGGGTGAACAGCCGCGTTGGCAGTGTGCAGAGCAGCTCGTCATAGCGTTCCGCGCCGCGATCCGTCTCCACCTGCACACCCGCGTTTACACGCTCAATGCGGGTAACCGAGGTTTCTAGCTGGATCTCCGACCCGGACGCTCGGATCTCATCGGCCATGGCCTCATAGAGCCGCTGAAAGCCGCCCCGGAGATAGCCGAGCTTGGGGGTGCGACAGTAAATCCGCGCCCAGAACCAGGGCATGGAGACCTGCTCCGCGTGCTCGCCAAACTTCCCGCGGAGCAGCGGCTCCCAAACCGTCTGGTAGACCTCGTCACCCATCCATCGTCGAATCCAGTGAGCTGCAGTGGACTGCTCAAAGATGGAGGGACTGGGCAGCAGCTTGAGCGCAGCCAGTGACGCGCCCAGGCGCAGGCGTGAAGGAATGGACAGCGGTGTGAACTGGAGGACCGGGACCGGTCCATCCAGCCGGTAAATCCGGCCGTTCCGTAACATCGATGTGGGGGTACTACGCCACTGCAAGTCGGCGCCGAGGCCCACTTCATCAATCAGGCTGATGATGCGCGTATCGGTGCCGAAAATGTGGTGGTAAAACTTCTCAAGCCAGCTCGGTCCCACCCTGAAGCCGGCCGCGAGCCCACCGGGCAACGGCTCGCGTTCAATGACAGTCACTCGTGCGCCGGCCTGGGTGAGCCGTCGTGCCGCCGCGAGACCGAGCGCGCCCGCGCCGAGGACCGCGATGTGTTGCTGATGTCTCGCCATACAGCGAGGATATCAGAGTGCCCTACATCTGCATCCCAATGCTGGCACCAGAGATGTCCGCACTGGATGTGCTTGTGGGTCAGTTGTCACGAGTATGGCCATGGATTGTGTCGCATGCGGACGAGGCGTCTATGGAGTGCGCCGGCCGTGACGGCGCTTTGGATTCCGTGGACGCTTTTAGTCACCGAACTCACGGATCGTCCTGGGACGCGGCAATGAAAGCGCTGACACGGCCGGCGCACTCCATAGGCACCGCGTCCGGAGGTCACCGAGTCGATGGCCACAACCGTACCAAGTGACCCAATAGCCGCTAGACTGATTCCTCGCGCAGCAGATCCATGGCCCGCAACACGGGGATATCAGTGAAGCTAAAGAGAAATGCCGGCTCCGTGGATGAGGTGTTCTGATGCTCGTGAGTGGTCCAATTGGGAACGCAGAACACGTCCTTCTCCGTCCATTCCAGTCGCTTCTCTCCCACAACGGAGCATCCCTGGCCGGCCACCACATGGTAAATGGCACTGGAGGTATGCCGATGCGCCGCGGTCTTCTCGCCCGGCCGCAGCATCTGGATGTAGCAGTCCAGCGTGGGCATCACCGGGCCGCCATCCACCGGGTTGGTGTACTGCATGATGATGCCGTCATGCGGATCCGCCACGGCGCTGGCGGCAAAACGCTCCAGCGCCGGCCGCGTCTCGCTCCAGGGAAAGTGCGTGAGCGGTGAGTGACGTTGTACCGGCGGGGCGCCAAGTGGCTGGAGGCCGCCCACGCCAAACTGGGATATTGATGCGCCGCGCTCAGCAGAGATCGGCTGACGCTCATCCGGGTGCTCTTCCTGGAACGCGGCCTCCATCATCAGCACCAGCGGAGCGTCCAGACCATCCATCCAGATCATTGGCTGGGTGGTGTCATTGGCGTGATCGTGCCAGGTCCAGTTGGGTGTGAGCACCAGGTCACCGGGCCGCATGGGAATTGGCTCACCCTCAACGTTGGTGTAGCCGCCCTCACTGGAGATGATGAAGCGCAGTGCGGCGAGCGAGTGCCGATGAGCGCGCGCCACCTCACCCGGCATGACGATCTGAATGCCCGCAAAGAGCGTGTTGGTGGTGGCGGTGCGCTCCGTGATGCCCGGGTTCTTGAACTGCAGCACCCGCCGCTCCGCCTGCTGGGTGCCCACCAGCTCCGCCGCCTTGAGCGCCCGTGGGAGCACGTCATCCCATCGCCACACGTGCGGCACCGCGCGCGGCCGGGGCTCCACCTTTTTCACATGCTGGAGCTTGGCCAGGTCTGGGCTATTCCAGAGCGCACCCAGGCTCAAGCCTTGCAACTCATCGTAGAACTCGTTGCGCTGATCATCGGAAGCGATGAAGTCGGATCGGGTGAGCGTCATGTCGGTCTACTCCTTCATCTGTCTCTGGAGCTCGGTGACTCCTCGCCTACCGGGAGCATCGCGAATAATTCAGACGGTGTCAACTGAAGGTTTGGGAGCACTGCACCGAAATCGATACGCTCATTGGCCTCAAGCTCTCGCCCCGGCTGGTCGGGCCGGCATACCCATACGGGATTGCGGTCTTACCTAGCTTCGATCTTACCCGATCAGCGTGGGCTCGACGCCGGCTCCGGTGGTATCACCACGGCAGACTTCTCGTCCAAGTCGCCTTCGCCCGCGCTAGGCCGCGGGCGCCCGCTCAGCTCTGGAATCCGCACCGCCGCCCACACCACATACGCGACGGCGAGCAAGCCCCCGGCCACCATGGCCACGGGTGGGCCCACCACGCTCGCCAGCAGGCCAGACTGCACATTGCCAAGCTGGTGCAGACCTCGGTTAGAGATGGAGGAGAGGCTCATCACCCGACCACGAAAGCGGTCATCCACGGCAAGCTGGTTCAGTGTGTTGCGCGCCGTGCCGGCCACTGAGTCCACCGCGCCAGCCAGGAAGAGCAGCGCCATAGAAACGGTCACGTTGGTGGAGATGGCGAAACCGATGATTAGACACGGGTAGAGAAAACTGCCCAGTAGGATGGCTGGCCCGCGTGATGCCACAGCGCCGTAGATGATGAAGATGATCATGCCGGCAATGCTGCCCGCGCCCACCATGGAGTGCAGCATGCCCAATCCCTGCGGCCCAATTTCCAGAATGTCTCGGGCATAGATGGGCAGCATCGCGGCATAGGTGGCAAACATGCTGGCGGAGGCCTGCAGCATGAGCAGCCCCCACAGCATGGGGCGCTCCCGCACGTGGACGAACCCGTCCACAATGGATCGCCAGAGCGGATCGCGTCGGGAGCCAGCGGGCGTATCCACCCGGGTCCAGAGCACGGAGGCGATGAGCAAACCATAGCCGATTGAATTCCAGAACAGTGCCCCGGCTACTCCCACGGAGGCAATAGCGATGCCGCCCAGCACCGGCCCAATGACCGCGGTACTGCGATGCAAACTGGTGTGGAGGGCAATGGCGCTGGCCAGATGTTTCCGTGGCACCAGGCTGGGCAAGAAGGATTGGCGCGCGGCAGACTCAAACCCCGCGCAGGTGAGACTGAGGGCGCTCAGGAGATAAATGTGCCACACCTGAATCACGCCCAGGAAGACCAGAAGCGCCTGGGTCAGCGCAACGAGAAAGAGGCCCATCTGGGTAAGCAAAAGCAGCTTGCGTCGATTCATCCGGTCCGCCACGGCACCTGCCACCATGGATGCGCAGATGAACGGAACCGACTGAAAGAGCCAGTTGAGCCCCAGCAGCAGCGGGGAGTTGGTCATCTCCAGCAGCAGCCAGGCCACCGCCACGTTCTGCATCCAGCCCGCGGACTGCTGAAGCAGCGAAGCGGTCCAGTACAC
>JBJXFJ010000145.1:0-5863 GCA_046154735.1 Chloroflexota bacterium
ATTTGGCCCACCCAGCGCGGACACTCGAGCCATCCTGGAGAGCATTGCGGATCTCGAGCGACTGGAGCGTCTGGGCCCTCGCCTGCTCTCGGCCACAAGCTGGATCGACCTTCTCGAAACGCCCTAACGGTTGAGCCGTCGACCTGCCCGGTCGAAGGCCGCGTGTTCGTGCAACTGAATCAAGGAGATCGTCAGCGTGCATGCTCTCAGCCCCAATCAGGGCGCCTGGCAGCTCCCGATCTCCTGGAAGAGCGCGGCGCGGTCGCCATCGCCGCCCGCGCCCTGCGTGGCATCGACAGGGATGATCTGCGCAATCTGCAACTCACGCCCCTTGATTTTGTGATCAATCTGAAGACCGACCAGGCGCTGAGCATCACCATCCCGCCCTCGGTATTGGACCAGGCCACGGAGGTGATCCAGTGAATCGCCAAAGCCGCCGCCATGTTCTGCTTGGCGGGCTCAGTCTGGCCGGTCTGAGTCTCCTGACGGGCTGCCGCATGATGCCATCGCTCGGACAGCGATCCTTGGAGCCACGCCGAATCGGGTGCTACTCCAATCCCGTGCCCACTGCGAATGCCGAGGCCGGGGGCATGCTGGTTGTCTTCCGCCAGGCATTGGGCGACCTGGGCTACGTGGAAGGTCAGAATCTGGTCATTGAAGAACGGTACGCCAGTGGCGCCGATCAACGAGCGATCTTCGCGGCCGAGGTTGAGCGTTTCAGGCCTGAGGTCATCGTGGTGCCAGCATCAATCGTGGCACAATCCGTGCGCGATGTGACCAGCACGATCCCGATTGTGAGTGTCGGCCAGGGTAGCTTATTGGAGAGACGACTGGTTGAGAGCCTGGCGCACCCTGGGGGCAACGTTACCGGGCTGAGCACTCCATTGCTGGCCGGCAAGCCGCTCCAGCTCCTCAAAGAGGCGGTGCCCTCGCTCTCACGCGTGGCGGTGCTCTTCGACACTACAATTTCGGTGGCGCGCGAGCCCTATGAACGGGCGGCCGAGATTCTGGGACTCCAGCTCACCTTCGTCGGGGCGGGAGGTCCCGCGGACTTCGAATCTGCCTTCCAGATCGCGAGCCATGACCAGGTGGATGGGCTGTTCATCACCACCGGCCCGTTGTTCTCATCCGTCTCCACGCAGACGCGGATTGACGACTTGGCGGTCCACTATCGGCTTCCCTCGATGTGGGGCACGACTGACGCGGTGAGTCGCGTGGGCCTCCTGGGGTACGGGCCCAATCGAGCCGATCTGTTCCGTCGCACCGCGATCTACGTGGACAAGATCCTCACGGGCGCCAACCCCGCCGAAATGCCCGTGGAACAACCGACGCTGTTTGACTTTCTCATCAACCTCAAGACCGCCCGGTCCCTTGGTCTGACCATCCCATCGGCGGTTCTGGCCCAGGCTACAGAGGTGATCCAGTGAACCGGCGTCAGTTCTTACGCCGGGGGCTCGCGCTGGCCAGTCTCGGGCTGGTGAGTGGCTGTGGTCAGATATCGTTGCCATTCCAACCTCCGGCCAAGCGTGTGGCTCGGGTGGGGTACCACTCGCCAGCGCCTATCGGGACGCAAACAACGGACGTCTTGCTCGACGCCTTGCGCGGGTATGGCTACGTGACGGGGGAGAATCTGGTCTTTGAACCGAGGTTTGGGCCCGATGAAGCGGCGATGGCGCAGGAGCTGGTTGCGCTCCAGATGGACGTGGTCGTTGCCCAGGGCCTCTCAGCGCTGCAGGCTGTGCACGATCGCGCACCTACCATGCCCCTCGTCACACTCGCCGGCTCAGACCCGGTTCAGGCTGGACTTGCGGAGAGCATGGCCCGGCCGGGCGGTAGCCTTACCGGTTTGACGGCGATCTCGCACCAGTTGAGCGGCAAACGATTGGCGTTACTCAAGGAATCAGTCCCCGGCATCCAACGCGTCGCGGTTCTCTGGAATCCGGAGACTCCATCCAAAATCTTTGAGTTTCGTGAAACGGAACAAGCAGCCCAATCTCTGGGCCTTAAGATTGCTGCATTGGAAATACGACAACCGGACGCCGTGGAGCGTGCGTTTGCCGAAGCCAAGGCGGCGGGGTGCGATGCGCTGGTTGGCTTCCAAGACCAACTCCTGATTCGTATCCGCGGCGAGATTTCGCAGCTCGCCCTTCGCCACGGGTACCCCACCATGTTCGAGTTCGAAGCGTGGACGCGAGCGGGCGTGCTCATGAGCTATGGTCCGAATCAGGCCGCCATGACCAAGCGGGCGGCGTTCTTCGTTGATCGGATCATTAAGGGCCAGAAACCCGGGGACATTCCCATTGAGGGGCCGACGGTGTTTGATTTCGTCATCAACCTCAAGTCGGCCAACGCGCTGGGGATCACGATCCCGCAATCGGTGCTGGCACAGGCCACGGAAGTGATCCAGTGAACTCGCTCGAGTGGCACTTCGGGAGCGCCCGGGGTCAGTTGTCCCGCGGCAAGGTCCGACCGCTCAGGAGCGTACCGTCTCGTACGAAAAGGACGGACTCTCGGCGCGTTCGCTGGCATGCTCGATGGTGATTGCGCAGATGCTGCCAGTGCTATCCAGGTCGAGCAGGGTGTCATCGTCAAGACCACGGGTGTCGGCCACGGCCGCGGACCGGAGCTCAATGTACAGCGTGTCCGCGTCCTCAAAATACCGAATCTTCATTCCCGAAACGTCCGATCGAAAAATGCGTTCTGTGTCGTTTCGCCGTCGCTCAGCAACACCACACGGAGCACGCGGTTGCCCGCTTCAGGGATAGTTGCCCAGCGACGGATTCGTCCGTCAGCCTGAACACGCTCTCGTACAGGCTCGTGGACCGCGCGCTCGATCCACTCGAGTGCAATCCAGGCTCGGTCCCGGCGCGACCTCAGCCAATTGAAGTAGCGCATGGTCTTCACCCTGTCACTCTAGCAGACAGGACGCGTCGCACGAACGAACACTAGATCGCGGTGATGCTGGCGATGCCGCGATCGTCCCCGGCGGCGAAAACGAAGTGACTGAGCTCATCTATATCGTCCATGCGCTGGGGATCACAATTACGATCGTTGCTGGCCCAGGCGGCCGAGCTAATCCAGTGATGCGTGGCACTCGCCGCCGCTTCCTCCAGAGCTCTTTGGTACTCTCCGCCACTTCCTCCAGAGCTCTTTGGTACTCGCCGGGGGAAGCCTGCTTTCAGGATGTGAAGTCGCATCACGATTCTGGCAGCCAGCGCCCAGGATACCGCGCGTTGGCCTCCTCACGCTGGGTTTGCCACGGAGCAATCTCGAGGCGTTCCGTCAGGCGTTGGTCGCGCTGGGCTAGGTGGAAGGGTAGACCATTCTGATCGAACTTCGATCTGCTGAATTCGCCGATCAATTCCCGGTTCTGACCGCAGAGCTGGTGGGATTGACGGTGGAGGTCATTCTGGCCGGCGGAACGGCGCCACTTGTGGCGGGAATGGCCGCGACACGCAAGATTCCGATCGTCTTCCGGTCGCGGCTGATCCGTTGGCGAACGGGATTGTGGCCAGTCTGGCTCGACCGGGAGGCAACGTCACCGGGCTGACCGACCTGGCAGCGCAGATCCAGGCTGAGCGTTTGCAGCTTCTGCGCGAAGTAGCTCCGGGGTTCTCGCGACTGCTTGTGATCGCGGACGCGGCAAATTGGGATGCTACCAACTTTCGATCGCTCCGGGTGATCCAGGAGCCCGCTAAGTTGCTGGGAACCCAGGTCATCGCGCCGGAGATTCGCGTGGTCGCGGACTTTCCGTCCGCGTTCCAGATGGCCGAGCGCAGTAGCGCGGAAGCGATTTTGGTGAACGATTCGCCGCTCATCAACAACCGGCCCGAACTTGTCATCGAACTCGCGCTTTCGGCGCGGTTGCCGTTGGCGTCTCAGACGGCCGGCTTCGCTCGGGCCGGTTCACTCATCTGATACGGGGCCAACATCGCCTCCCTGTACCGCCGGTCGGCGACATTTGTGGACAAGATTCTCAAGGGCGCCAGTCCCGCGGAGATTCCCGTGGAGGGGGCCGGGGAGTTCGACTTCGCACTCAACCTGAAGACCGCCCAGGCCCTGGGGATCACCGTGCCGCCCTCGCTGCTGGCCCAGGCCACGGAGGTCATCCAGTGAGACAGTTTGCCGAATCGACGAAGGCAGCGCCACATGGATCCTGCACCGAGAGACGCGTCGCCGCTTCTTGCACCACACCGGGACTCTGGTTGCGCTGAGCATGTTGCCCGGTTGCGGAACGTGAACGCATTGTCACACTGGCCTTGACCGCGGGGCCGCCCCTCATTGCGCTGGATGGGGCCTTCCCAGCGTCTGGCGAGCTTTGTTCAGAGGGACCCAATCGTCTTGCGCTTGACCGTTGAGCTGCCCCTTACCTAGACAGAATTCTCCGAGGTGCCAGTCCCGGCGATCTCCTGGTGGAACAGCCGACCGAGTTCGAGTTTGTCCTCAACCTCACGACCGAGCAGGCACTGGGCAGGACCATCCCGCCATCCGTTCTGGCACAGGCCACGGACGTGATCCGGTGGGCTGACGGGAGTGTGGGTCAGGGCGTTTCGAGCAGCTCGGCCCAGCTCCTGGCGTTGAGTATGCGATCGCCCAGGCGTTCGAATCGATCGATCTCGGTGATGCGCTCCAGCGCGAGTCGCACTTCCGCATCGGGGGCGCCAAATTTTCGCGTACCAATGCGAAGCAAGAAGTCCCGCTCCCCTGCGACACGCCCTTCGATGCGCCCTTCAACGCGCCCGTCGGCACGCCCCTCAGCACGCCCCTCATCGAGAATCATTTGGTAGGTTGTGGAATCACGCATGTCTCGTACTCCAGGAAAGAGCTGGCTCACCAGCTCCGCAGGATACCGCAGCCCCATCAGGCTAAAGGTTACCACTTCCAGTTCCCGACCGCGCGACGGTTCCGCCTCCGCTTGGATCCGCCGTTGCACCATCTGCACCACGTCCGGTAGCTCTGCCGGCGCGACGGCCGCCAACGGTGCCAGGGGCACCAGGCCGAGCGGTCCGTGCAGGAATCGGTCGACCGGCTCGGCCCACATCCGAATCACCGGGTACTCGAAGCGATGGCGCCCCGGTCCCGCAGGTGCGATCGATTCCCAGAGCCCGCGCATACTGGGCCCATCCGCCTCACGACGCAACAAGACCAAGACGCTGACGACGGGCATATCGTGCCGATGGGCCAACAGCAGGTTGTAGCGGGCCAGCCGCCGGCCCATCTGGCGATCAGCCCGGGTTTGGAACTCCAGATGGACCAGGTGGGGAATTGGTGTCTGGACGCGAATGACCTTGTCCGCCTCCGCGACAACCGTGGCGAGATCAGCATCGATCACCTCAACCCCAGTGGCGTCGCCCTGACCGAGAAGCCACAGCCAGGCCCGAGGATCGCCCTCCAGCAAGTATTTGGCAACCGTGTCCCAATCATTCGGCATGGTGCCGCCTACAGTAGCAAATTCGCCCACCGGCGCACGGCGGTGCCGCTGCTGGAGATTCCGATTCCCTTCGCCATCCTCACCCAGGCCACGGGGGTTAGCCGGTGGCCCAGAATGTCGGCGCCGCCGTTCGGAGCGCCACTGCCCAACGCCGCGCTGCTCGAACAGGCCCAGGCTGAGCATCACTGCTGTCGCACGCCCCCGCTGTGTAACCACCACGGGCTCGCTTGCATTTTGCATCCGCTTGAGCACCGCCGCGGCATCCGGTCGGAAGTCCGTAATAGGGATCATCTCTGGGATTTCTCGACATAAACTGTTCCTCCAAACGTACGGCTAAGAACACTCTAGTGCTCTGTCAAAATTGGTCTGTGGAGTTCTCCCGCCACCGGTGGTGTCGGGCATCTTGCCCGACAGTCACGAACCAACCGCGCG